>CALXJJ010000038.1 GCA_944388605.1 uncultured Clostridia bacterium | reverse complement strand
AGTACTAATAAATCGAGGGCTTAACCATTATTTTATTTTCCTTATTTCTTATATATTTTTTTGAGTGTGCTTTAATTGCATACAAAACTTTTATAGTGACGATAACATAGAGGAAATACCTGTTCCCATTCCGAACACAGAAGTCAAGCTCTATTGTGCCGAAGATATTTGTGGGTTACCCTGCTGAGAAAATAGGTTGTCGCTATATTTTTTTGTTTATACAATAGGAAAGTTATCCTTTCCTATTGTATAAAAATCGCTACGCTCTAACGACTGCACACAATTTTAACTTCGTAAAATTGGATTAGGAACAAATTTACTAAAAAGCTAACGAGGAAAGATAAAATAATATAAATTTTAAGGCTTTCCGATTTGTTCATTTGATTTTTATAAAAGGTTATTGTATAATGTATAAAAATATTAGGTGAGTTTATGGATTCTAAATATAGTATAGAAAAAAAAATGTTTAGTAAAAATAATATAAAAAATAAAATATTTATTATACTATTTGCTATAATAAATATTTTATATATTATAATTATTGTTTCAATGACTAAAGAAATAAAATCACAAAATAATATATATATTTTGTATATAGTAAACTTTATATATTTTTTCACTTCTTTTATATCAGTTACAATTTTTTTATTAGGATATAAAAGATTTTTACGAAGAGCTAAAGAATATAATTATTATAGGGATCTCAAATTTAATAAGATAAATGCAACTGTTTCTGGAGTTTTATTAAAAACAAAAAAAATAGACACCAGTACTGTGATACTTGCTGTATACGAATTGGCTGAAAAAAATTTTATAGGCATAAAAGAAAAAAACAAAAAAGAATTTGTATATTTAAAAACAAATGACAAAAATAAATTTAATAAATTATTTTCATACGATAAAAAAATAGTATTACTGTTTTTTGATAGTTTAAATGATAAAAATGAATATGATTTAGAGGAAATTTTTAATAGCATAAAGAGCAAACCTGAAAAAGAAATAATTCTAACTGAAATAAAAGAACAAATAAGACTATTCGTACAAACAAAATTTAAAACTAACTTTATAGAATATCTAATAAAAGATGTATATTCACCTTTTATTAAATTAGTAATTTTATCAGTTATTCCAATTGTTATATTTGGTATATATCCAACTTTAATAAGTGATTCAATAATATTGATGTTGGAGTATATTTTCTCATTAATTTTATTTTTATTTATTTTACGAAAGAAATTTATAAAAAAAGAATATCAAGAAGAAGTTCAGAATCTATATGGGTTATATGCTTATATGATAAAATATAAAGGACTGGATATAAATGATTTAGATAATAATTATTTATGCAATAAATATCACTTATATTTTATCGGATTAGGTGCAGATGAAGTGTTAAAAAGGAAAGAGAAAAAATGAAGTTTATAATTTGATTATAGGAGGAAAAAATAGTGCCAAGAAGAATTTGGAAACCAGGAACTTTCATATATCCATTACCAGTAGTAATGGTGTCGTGTGGTACAATGAAAAAATCTAACATTATAACAGTTGCATGGACAGGAATAATAAATACTAATCCAGCAATGTGCTATATTTCTGTAAAACCTGAAAGGTATTCTTATCATTTAATAAAAAGCCAAGGAGAGTTTGTGATTAATTTAACAAATAAAAATTTATCATATGCTACTGATTGGTGTGGTGTAAAAACTGGTGCAAAATATGACAAATTTAAAGAAATGAAATTAACAAAAGAAAAAGCAAATTTTGTTAAATGTCCAATTATTAAAGAAAGTCCAGTTGCAATAGAATGTAAAGTAAAAAAGATAAAAGAGCTAGGAAGTCATCATATGATACAAGCTGAAATTTTATCCATCGATGCAGATGATAAATATATTGATGAAAAAGGAGCATTTGATATATCTAAATGTAATTTAATAACATATGCAAATGGACATTATTATGAACTAGGAAAAAAGATAGGAAAGTTTGGCTATTCAGTTCAAAAAAGAAGAAAAAGAAGTAAGTTTTAGAAAATGCTTTAAAAAATTACTTCTTTTTTATACAATAGGAAAATTTAAAAATTTAGATAAATAGAAAAAAGTTATTTATGTTTTCATAGTAGTAACATAATATAAAACAGGAAAATATAGAAAATGTACTTTTTTTTACAGTTCTCCTTGACATTTATATAATTTATATGATATTATAATATTTGTTAAGAGTTTTGCGGATGTGGCGGAATTGGCAGACGCGCTGGTCTTAGGAACCAGTGTCAACGACGTGGGGGTTCAAGTCCCTTCATCCGCACCAATGACGTATCTGTTCGAACTAAATTGAATAGATAGATACAAAATCAATCAGAAAATAAAATCTGGTTGATTTTTTTGTTGCCTAAAAACAATACTAAAATCATCCAAACGAAAGGATGGTGTAAGAAAATGAAGATAATTAAGCAAGAATTACAATTTGAGGAATGTCTAAAACAGCGAATTGAATTTATATGTGAATTTTCTAAAGTTACTCCTACTTTTATAAATGGTAGCATTAGAAAACTAGAAAAAACTAATCTTACATATATTGAACCACATAGAGTTATTATTAAAAATATTACTTTCTTAGTTTTTAATTATTCTAATGATGTATATATTACTAACTTGACTAAAAAGATTAAGTTATCAGAGTTAGAAGAATATTTGAAAAATATATAAATACCAGTATTTGACATTTCTACAAATTATGATATAATAATTCAAGTAAACCAATTATGTTTATGGAGATG
>CALXJJ010000037.1 GCA_944388605.1 uncultured Clostridia bacterium | reverse complement strand
TATTCCAGAAGGAACAAGCTTTGTAGAAAATAGCATTAAAATAAATGATATGGCGACAGTAAACACAGAAGAGAATTTGAGAAATGGAATAAGGGTAATAGTAGACAAAAAATCAAGTACAAGAGTAAGCTTTGAAGTAATGGTAGGAGACTTAGAAAATAGAACAATAATAAGAAACCAAGCAGTGATAGATACAGAACCAGAAAATCCAGAGAACCCAGAGACACCAACAAATGAGACAGAAACAGAATACGTAGAGCCAGAAATAAGCAGTAGAAAGAGTACATTAACAGAAAGAGGAAAGGACTATGTAATAGCAGGAGAAGAAATCACATATACAATAACAGTAAATAATATGGGAGGATTAGCAGAGGAAGTATTGGTAAAAGATAGTATCCCGGAAGGAACAACATTTGTAGAAGGAAGCATAGAAGTAGGAGACAGGAAAACAGAAAAAACAGCAGAGGAATTAGCAGAAGGAATAATAGTAAGAGTAGAAGCAAATGAAAGTAACACAGTAAAATTCAAAGTAATAGTAAATAAAGATATGACAGGCAAGATAAAGAATATAGCAAGAATAAAAGAAGACCCAGATAATCCAGAAGTACCAGAAGAAGAAACAAATGAAGAAGAGACAGAAGTAGTAAGCTATGAGAAAGAAGCAATAATAGAGAGAAAAACAGAAGAAGAAATAGAAGAAGGAAGAGTAACAGCAGGAGACGAGATAAGATATGTAATAAGAGTAAGAGGAAGTGGAGAAGTAAAAGATAGAATAGAGATAGAAGATGAAGTACCAGAAGGAACAACATTAATAGAGATAGGAGAAGAAGGAAAAGAAGTAGAGAAAAACAAGATAAGATGGGAGCTAGAAGGAATAGGAGAAGGAGAGACAAAAGAAGTAAGCTTTAGAGTACGAGTAAACTATCAAGAGACAGGAAGTAAGATAAAGAACGTAGGATATGTAGAAGGAGGACCAACAAATGAGACAGAGACAGAAGTAGAGAAACCAGAAGGAAAGATAGAAAGTGGTATAAAGAAAGAAGGAACAAAAGAGATAACAAGTAAAGAAGGAAAAGTATATTACGAGATAGAATACGAGACAAATATAAGAGAATATGTAGGAAATGCAAAGATAATAATAGTAGATAAATTACCATATGAGATAGATGAAAAAGCATCAGAGTTAAATGGAGGAAAATATGACGAAGAGACAAAAACAATAACATGGGAGGAAGAAATAAAAGGAATAGACACATATAAAGAAACAAATGGAACAAAGAACATAATAAAAAATAAAACAATATCAGTACAATATAAATATCCAAACATGAATGAAGAATCAAAGAATATGGTAAATAAAGTAGAAGGAATAATAAGGCTAGAAGGAACAGGACAAGAAGAAAAAGTAGAAGCAGAGACAGGAACAAAGGTAAGTATACCAGCGAAAGTAATAGTACATCACTACATATATGATGAAGAGACAAACACATATACAGATACAAAATTAACAGAAGATGAAATAAAAGAAGGAATAGTAGGAGATGCATATGAGACAAAGAAATCAGAAAAAGTATCAAAGAATTATGAATGCATAAATGAAGAGCCAGAAGGATACAAAGGAAATATGCAAGAAGAGGAAATAGAAGTAATATACTACTACAAACTAAAAGAAGAGAAAATAGCAAATAAAATAGAGAAGATAGCAAAAGCAAGTAAAACAGAAGAAAGAGAAGAAGAGATAACAAACGAAAAAGGAGAAACAGAAATAAAGAAAACACAGGTAGAAGTATTAACAAAAGAAGATGGAGAAATAACATATACAATAAGATATAAAGTAAAAGTAAATAGCTACAAAGGAAAAATAAAGGTAAGGATAGTAGATACATTACCATATGAGATAGACGAAGAAGCGTCAGACATAGGAGGAGGAACATATGACAAAGCAACAAGGACAATAACATGGGAAGAAGAAATAGAAGGAATAGACACATTTAGTAAAGGAACATATGAAAGAACAATAGAGAAAATAATAAAGGTAGTGTATAAAGGACAAGATGTAACAAAACCAATAGTAAACACAGTAAAAGGAAGTATAGTAACATACTATCCAGAAGGACATACAAGTAAACCAGGAGAAGAGAAGAAGAAAGAAGAGATAGAGACAAGTAGTACAGTAGAGCAAGAGTATAAAGTAAATAAAAGAGTAAGGAAAGAATGGGAAGATGATAATAATGCAAAAGGAAAGAGACCAGAAAGTGTAACAGTAGACTTAACACAAAATGGAAGAATAGTAGAAAATACAACAAGGGTGTTAAGTGAAGAGAACAACTGGGAAACAGAATACAGCAATTTAGAAAAATACAATGAAGTAGGACAAGAATATGTATATAGTGTAAAAGAGAGAGAAACAAATGCAGGGGACTTAGAATATTACGAAGAAGCAGAAATAGAAGGAAAAGACAACATGGTAGTAATAAATAGGTATAGACTAATGCCAAGCGATGTAGGAGCAGAGATAGAAAAGACAGGACCAGAGAAAATAACAGGAAGTAAAGAAGAATTAAAATATACAATAAGCTATAAAGCAGTAGTAAAAGAATACATAGGCAAGGCAGAGGTAATAATAAAAGATGAAATGCCATATGAGATAGATGAAGAGAAATCAGACTTAGGAGGAGGAACATATGACAAAGAGACAAGAACAATAACATGGAGAGAAACAATAGAGCACATAAATACATATGAACAAGGGGACTACGAAGTAAAAATAAGCAAAGAAATAAAAATAGTATATAAAGGAATGGATGCAAAAGGAAAAGAGATAAAGAATAAAGCAAAAGGAAGAATAAACTTGTATGAGACAGAGAAAACAAATGAAGTAGAAGACGAGTACACAAGCCCAATAGAGATAAAAGGTAAGGTAAAAGTAAAATATGTAGATAAAGAGACAGGAGAAGAGATAAAAACAGTAAACGACTCAGGAGAGGAAACAAGCTACGGATATGAGATAGAAGGTAAAGTAGGTGATACTTATATCACAGAGAGAAAAGAAGTACCAGGATATACATATGAAGGAGTAAGTGGAGACGAAAGAGGAGAATACGAAGAAGGCGAGAAAGAAGTAATCTACTATTATACAAAGACACCAGCGAAAGTAATAGTAAAATACATAGAGAAAGGAACAAATAAAGAGATAGCAGAAGAGACAGTAATAGAAGGACATGTAGGAGAAGGCTATAAGACAGAAAGAAAAGAAATAGAGAACTATAGAAAAGCAGAGCCAGAACCAGAGAATGCGGAAGGCAAGATGACAGAAAAAGGAATAATAGTAATATACTATTATGAGAGAATCCCAAGTGGAGGAGTAATAGTAAAATACATAGACAAAGAGACAGGAGAAGAGATAGCAGAAAGAGAAGAGATAAAAGGATATGTAGGAGAAGAATATACAACAAATAGGAAAGTAATAGAGAACTATAAAGCAATAATGCCAGATCCAGAGAACAAAGAAGGAAAATTAAAAGAAGAACAAATAGAAGTAATATACTATTACGCAAAAGAGGTAAGTGGAAAGATAACAGTAGAATATAGGGATAGAGAAACAGAAGAAGAGATAGCAGAAAAAGAAGAGAAACAAGGGTATGTAGGAGAAAGATATAAAACAGAAGGAAAAGAGATAGAGTACTATAAGCTAGTAGAAGAGCCAAAAGAGAAAGAAGGAATATATACAAAAGAAGATAAAACAATAATCTATTATTACGAGAAGAAACCATTTAACATAAAAGTAGAGAAAGAGATAATGGAAGTAAAAGTAAATGGAGAAGCAAAAGAAATAAGGAACAATAAAGAAGTAAAAATAGATGTATGGAAGAACAAGATAGGAAGTACAGAAATAGAGATAAGATACAAAATAAGAGTAAGCAACACAGGAGAGATAGAAGGAAAGACACAAGTAATAGACCAAATGCCATTAGGATTGGAATACGAAGCAGAAGGAAGCTCAAGAGAATGGAAAGAAGAAGGGGACAGAATAGTAGCAGAGCTAGAAATGAAAGCAGGAGAGACAAAAGAATTAGAAGTAGTAGGTAAATGGAGAAAAGAGAATAACAGCATAGGACAGAAGACAAATGTAGCATTAATAAGCAGAGTAGAGAATCCAGCGGGATTTGGACAAGAAACAGAAGAAGATGATATGGATGAAGCAAGGATGGTAATAAGTATAATAACAGGAGAAGGAATAATAAGCAGAATAATACCATATATAGCAGGAGGAATAATAATAGTACTAGGAGGAGCATCTATAGTAGAGATACGAAAGAGAAAA
>CALXJJ010000036.1 GCA_944388605.1 uncultured Clostridia bacterium | reverse complement strand
GCAAAATACATAAGACTTTCAAGAGAAGATGGAGATGACCGAGAAAGCGAAAGTGTAGAAAATCAAAGAGACATTATTGATAATTATATACTTGAACATGAAGAACTAATTGAAGCAGGAGAATATGTGGATGATGGCTATACAGGAACAAATTTTAACAGACCAGGATTTCAGAAGATGTTAAAAGATATAGAAGAAGAAAAAATAGACTGCATCATAACAAAAGACTTATCAAGATTTGGAAGAGACCATATAGACACCGGATATTATTTAGAAAGATTTTTACCCGCAAATAATATAAGATACATAGCAATTGGTGATAATGTAGATACAATAAAGCCAGACGGATTGCAATTTTTAACATTTAAGCTAAGTTTTAATGACTATTATGCACAAGATATATCAAACAAAATAAAAAGTGTAAAACAAAGAAAAATCGAAAAAGGAGAATATCAAGCAGGAATACCACCATATGGATATAAAAAAGATAAAGATGTAAAAAATCATTTAGTTCCAGATGAATATAGTTCTGAAATTGTAAAAGAAATATTTGATATGTATGTAAATAAAGGAATGTCAACAATAAAAATAGCAGATGAATTAAATAGAAGAGAAATAGAGTCACCAGCGATGTATTTAAAAATACCTACATATATGAAGAAAAAAAGTGTAAATCCGAGTGGAAAATATGTGTGGCTTAGAGCACAAATTGGTAAAATTTTGAGAAATGAAGTTTATCTTCGGAAGTGTAGTAGGAAGAAAATTTCAGAAAGTAAGTCATAAAATAGCAAAAGTAAGATGCACAAAAAAAGAAGAACATATTGTCCTAGAAAATATGCATGAGCCAATAATAGATATTGAAACTTGGAATAGGGCACAAAATAAATTAAATGGATATTCAAGAACAAGAGATAGGAAATATGATCATCAACTTAAAGGCTTAGTTTATTGTGGAGAATGTGGAAATAAAGCAACTTTAAGATGTCGAGAAGAAAAAAGAAAAAATGGGATAGTTTGGAGAGCAACTTATTTTATTTGTTCTAAAAGAAATAATTATAGTGGACTTTGTGATTGTAAACAAATTTCAGCAAATTTAATAGAAGAAGCGGTAAATAAAAAAATAAAAGAAGAAATACAAAAAATAAATTTCACGGAACAAGAAATAAAACAGATATATGAACAAGCAAAAAAAGAAGCTAAAAGCAAAAATAATTTATTGCAAACAAAGCTACAAGAATTAAAACAAAAATTAAAAAATACAGAAAATACAATTGAAGAAATCTATCAAGATAAAATAAATAAAATTATACAAATAGAAGATTTTAAAATTATCTATGAAAAAAAGCAGAAAGAACGAAATAAAATTTTAAAACAAATGGAAGAAACAGAAACACAAATAGAAGAAATTAATAAAAAAACTCCAAAAATAAATTTTAAAGAAGTAAAACAAATTGCAAATGAGTTCTTAAAAATGGAAAAGCCAAATAAAATGATATTAGAAAAGTTAATTGAACGAATAGAATTTGACAAAGAAAAAAATATAAAGATAAAATTTACTTTTCAAAATCATCCTAATATTAGGATGAAATAAGAGCATATAAATAAATTAATAGAAGCGGTTAATCAATCGCTAAAAATTAGACATTAAGAAATTAGGAAATCATACAGTTAATCATAAAAGTATGCCTAGTATTGGATTAGAAGAAATAAAAAAAGAAGTTATGGATTTGCATACTACAATATATGATAAATATGGATATGAAATGAAGTATATAAGACCTCCTAAAGGAGAATATAGTGAAAGAACAGTAGCATATACAAAATCACTAGGGTACATTACTACTATGTGGTCATTTGCTTATATGGATTGGGATGAAAATAAACAAGGGAGAGAAGATTATGCAAAAAAGATGATATTAGACAATTTACATAATGGAGAAGTCATTCTTTTGCATGGAAATTCAAAAGATAATGCAAATATTTTAGATTATATTATAAAAGAAATAAAATCACAAGGATACGAATTTAAGAGTTTAGATGAATACAAGAAATAATGAATAGAAAATGAAAATACTATAAATTAAAAAATAGTATTGCAAAATTAGTGTAATGCGTATATAATATGTCTGGTAGTTAAAGACTTTAGCAAGCATAGTAAAAGCAAGGAAGGAATGAGAAAATGAAAGCATTAGAAATAAGAAATAAATATTTAAAATATTTTAAAGAACATGGACATAAAGTAATACCCAGTAGTCCTTTAATACCTGAAAACGATCCATCAGTATTATTTACAACTGCTGGAATGCAACCTTTAGTGCCATATTTATTAGGTGAAAAGCATCCAGAAGGAACAAGACTTACAGATTATCAAAAATGCTTACGAACAGTTGATATTGATGAAGTTGGAGATAATAGGCATTTAACTTTTTTTGAAATGCTAGGAAATTGGTCATTAGGAGATTATTTTAAAAAAGAATCAGTTGCAATGAGTTTTGAATTTTTAACAAAAATTTTAGAAATTCCAATAGAAAAGATATCTGTAACTTGTTTTGCTGGAAATGATTTAATACCAAGAGATGATGAAACAGCTAAATATTGGATGGAACATGGAATTCCTAAAGAAAGAATATACTTTTTAGAAGATAACTGGTGGATAGCAGGAGAAGAGGGACCTTGTGGAACAGATACAGAGATGTTTTACGATACAGGAAAAAAGCCTTGTAGTGATAAATGTAATCCAGACTGTGATTGTGGAAAATATGTTGAAATATGGAATAATGTTTTTATGGAATATTTTAAGCATAAAGATGGTAGTTTAACTAAATTAAAACAGCATAATGTTGATACAGGATTAGGATTAGAAAGAATTACAATGTTATTACAAGGAAAAGAAACACCATTTGAAATTGAAATATTTGAACCAATAATGGAAAAACTATCTAAATTAGCAAAAAAAGATAATATAGTGAGCAGAAGAATTGTGGCAGAGCATTTACGTTCAAGTATGATGATTATAGCAGATGGTGGAAGACCTAGTAATATAGATAGAGGATATGTTTTAAGAAGATTGATTCGTAGAATGACAAGACATATGAATAAATTGCAAATAGATTTAAATGAATTACAAAAATTAATATTATTAAATATAGATGTATTAAAAGAAATGTATCCAGAATTAGAGAAAAATAAGGATATTATAGTAAAAGAAATAATAGAAGAAAAAGATAAATTTATGAAAACTCTAGAGCATGGAGAAAAAGAATTTGATAAAATGATTAACAAATTAGATGGAAATGTAATAAATGGTTCGATAGTATTTAAATTATATGAAACATATGGATTTCCACCAGAAATTACAAAAGATTTAGCAGTAGAAAAAGGATATAAAGTAGAATTAGATGAATTTGATAAATTATTTAAAGAACATCAAGAAAAATCAAGATTAGGTAGTGAACAAAAATTTAAAGGTGGACTTGCAGAACAAAATGAACAAACCATTGCATACCATACAGCTACACATTTATTACATAAAGCGTTACAGATAGTATTAGGAGAGCATGCTATACAAAAAGGTTCAAACATTACTACAGAAAGATTAAGATTTGATTTTTCACATCCAGAGAAATTAACAAAAGAGCAAATAAAAAGGGTAGAAGATATTGTTAATGAACAAATAAAAAGAGATTTAAAAGTTACTTGTGAAGAAATGACTTTAGAAGAGGCAAAAAAATCTGGAGCGATGGGATTGTTTGAAAATAAATATGGAGAAAAAGTAAAAGTATATACAATAGGGGATTTTAGTAAAGAAATATGTGGAGGTCCACATGTAGAGCATACAGGAGTATTAGGAACATTCAAAATAAAGAAAGAGGAATCAAGTTCTGCTGGAGTGAGAAGAATAAAAGCAGTTTTAATAAAATAGTAAACAAAAATTAGAAAGAATGTGATAAAAATGGAAAATTGTATTTTTTGCAAAATTATAAATAATGAAATACCATCAAACAAAGTCTATGAAGATGATATGGTATTAGCTTTTAAGGATATAAATCCACAAGCACCTATACATATATTAGTTATTCCTAAAAAACATATACCATCAATATTAGAAATATCAAAAGAAGATGATACACTAATTGCTCATATATATGATGTAATAAATATAATAGCTAAAAAAGAAAATATAGATAAAACTGGTTTTAGAGTAATAACAAATTGTGGACAAGATGCAGGACAAGAAGTTATGCATTTACATTTTCATATATTAGCAGGAAGAAAATTAGGAACAAAGATTATATAAAAATAGTAAAAAATGTAGAAAAATACTTAAAAATATGGTATAATAGAAACATAAGATAAAAAAGGGGGAAATAATATGTTTAGTGGTAAATATAATAAATTCCTTACAGTAATATTAACAATTACAATAATAGCAATAATTGGCTTAGTTGCTTATTTTGGATATGATATGTATCGTAAATATTATATAGATAAAGAAGCACAAGAAGCTTTAGATGATTTTGATAGTTCTTTTATGACAAATGGAGTATCAGAAGAAACAAATACAACAGGAGATGTAAATGCAATAGATCCGTTTGCAAATACTGAATATATAGATCCAAATGCACAAGGTTCAAGTGGAAATACATCAGACGGAAAAACATATAAAGGATTTCCAATGGTAGGAAAAATTGAAATACCTAAAACAGATGTAGAATATCCAGTATTAGATTCTGCAAGTGCAAAAGCTATAGAAGTTGCAGTAGCAGTTTTAACAGGACCAGGATTAAACCAACCAGGAAATACAGTTATAATAGGACATAACTATAGAAATGGATTGTTCTTCTCAAATAACAAAAAACTAGAGAGTGGAGATAAAGTATATATAACAGATACAAGTGGAAACAGAGTATCTTATACAATATATAATAAATATACAACATCACCAGAAGATGCAGAATATATAAGTAGAGATACTGGAGGAAAAAGAGAAATTACACTTGTAACATGTACAGATGATGTAAAGCAAAGAATAGTAATATTTGCAAGTGCTGATTAGAAGTATAAATATTCTTTATATTATAATCGTAGACAAATATGTGGAGAGTTAAAGAGAAATAATATATTTTAAAGGATTTCAGATTTGTTATTTGTTGTCAACAAATAACAAATCTGAATTTATACAATAGGAAAGTCATCCCTTCCTATTGTATAAAAATCGCTACGCTCCAACGAATGCACACAATTTTACTTGCGTAAAATTGGCGCAGAACAAATTTACGGAAAGCCAACGAAAAAATATTAAATTAGTACAAATTTTAATGCTTTCCGATTTGTTCATATTACAAATATTAAGAAAAGGCGTAACGAACATAGGTTTATTAAAAATTAAATTGAACACCATTATCACCATTTACTTGTTGTAAGATTTTATTCCAAAGTTCTTCACCTAATTCAATTTCAAAAAGTTCTTGAATATCTTGATTCATACGTTGAGGATAAATAACCGAATTTTCTCCTATTTCTGCAATCAAAGTACTTTCAGTTTCTTGAAGCTTTGCCATATCTTCTATTGAATCTCCTTCAGAGATATCATCTTCATAAGAAAAAGCACTTGGAAATCCAAATTTAGCTTCTTCTAATAATCCATCAGAATCCATTGCTACAAGTTCAGGATCATAAATAAAATTGGTATATTTACCATCTTCTGAAACAACTGCTGTTAAATTTCCATCTTTAGTAACATAAATTTTTGATACTATCATACTCCTTAACTCCTTTTATTGTATTTACTGTAATAAAAACAGTTTGTATAATTATATCATACGAAAAATGGAATGACAACTATTAAAGTAGTATCAATTTCATAAAATGCTACTTTTATTTTTATACAATAGGAAAGTTATCCTTTCCTATTGTATAAAAGTCGCTACGCTCTAACGACTGCACACAATTTTGACTTCGTAAAATTGGCTTAGGAACAAATTTACTAAAAAGCCAACGAGGAAAGATAAAATTAATATAAATTTTAAGGCTTTCCTATTTGTTCTATATTATATTAGAAAAAAAGCTTGTATCTAAAAATACAAGCTTTTTATGACAGTTTTCTTAATGGTTGGGCATTAAGACCCAAATATGAACTTTTAAAGTTCGTCTAATAAATGTTTTGGTTGGGCTGGCTAGATTCGAACTAGCGCATGGTAGAGTCAAAGTCTACTGCCTTACCGCTTGGCTACAGCCCAATGTTTTATATAATGGGGTGGAAGATGGGACTCGAACCCACGATCTCCAGTGCCACAAACTGGCGCGTTAACCAACTACGCCACATCCACCATAATTAGCACTTTTATATTGTAACCTTTTTATAGAATTTTGTCAATAGTTTTATAAAAATTTTCAGAAAATAATTTAATTGCAAAATTAAATTCTAGATTTAGTCTAAAACTAGAATTTAGTCTTGCAACAAAATTCTACCTATCT
>CALXJJ010000035.1 GCA_944388605.1 uncultured Clostridia bacterium | reverse complement strand
ACTACTATTACTCCAGAATTTATATGATTACTAGCCATTTCTATAAATCCATCTTTACATTCATTGTATTTAGGTTTTAATTTATGTCCGAATATTGTTAATTCTTGACCTTTTTCTAATGCTATATCTCTTATTGCTATCATTGAATCATAGTCTGCGATAATCATATATTCGTCTTGATTTAATGTATATTCTTCATTGTTATAAATTCTTGCAATTTTATTATAATCACTTAATTTTATTATTTCTTCTGACATATTATATGGTATCATAGATGTATTGTTGTTTTTTACATATTCTAAACTATCCCCTAATGAATCTGCAAAAGTAAAATCTTCCATTCTATATGAATTATATTCTACATATTCTTTAAAATAATCATCAATATTAAAATCAAATGCTTCTAAATTTTTTCTAACACCTAATTTTGAGTTTTCTATTTGTTTTTCATTATATCCTTGATCCAACCAGTCATCATCTTTAACTGAAATCGTTAATTGAATATCTGCTGGTGCAAGTTCATCTAAATTTGCTGTCATAGAATTTTTTAATGATAATGAACTTGATAACACACAAATTGTTACAAATAACATTAAAGATATAATAGTCATTGAAAATACTGTTGTATTTATTTTGCTACTTACTTGTCTAAATGTGAAAGCATTTAATCCTTTTACATATAAATTTTTCATACTCATTACAATTTTTAAAATT
Organism: uncultured Clostridia bacterium; assembly: GCA_944388605.1. Classification (GTDB taxonomy): domain Bacteria; phylum Bacillota; class Clostridia; order TANB77; family CAG-508; genus CALXJJ01. Next base: position 4,473 of record CALXJJ010000035.1, on the reverse strand, counting down.
AGTCCTGACAAAGACCAGAATATGAAAAATGTTGATATTGCACCAATTACTATTGGTTTTAGTATATCTTCTGGTGTTTTTACTGTTTCATTTATTCCCCCTGTTACCATGTAATAGGCATAACCTAATGCTACCATCGATAAAATGAAAACAACTGTGCAAAGCAATGGATTTTTTAATTTTATAGTTTCTGTATTTTTGCTAGTAACCATTATAATTGGTACATTACTTTCTTTTCTTATTTTTTGTAATAACATTTCTCCATTTAATTTTGGTATATTTATATCAAGTAATATTAAATCTGGATTTTCTCTTTTTATTTCTTCATAAGAGTTTTCAAAGTCTTTTAAAATTACTCCATTATATCCGCTATTTTCTAACAAATTTTTTAATTCTTCACTTATACTTGTATCATCTTCTACTATTAATATTCTTTTCATATTCTCAAGCACCTCTTTTTTATTTATTCTGTATTATTATAGCAAATATTTAATTATTTTTTCATTTTAAGCGAAAAAGAGCAGATAACTTTTGATTACCTATGCCAAATGCACACAAATTTTACATGTGTAAAATTTGGCGCGCGAACAATAAGCGCGGGTTTTAAAATGTTATAAACAGAGAAAAAAATCTAAAAAGCCCGCTATTGTTCTATATTCTATTTAATTAAAATTTTTTATTTTTTTATACAATAGGAAAGGAGAACTTTCCTTTGAAAATAAATAATAAAAATATAAATATAAAAAGTGTTTTTTTCATTATTACATATCACTTTCAATTACAATTTGTTTTTTATCCAATTAGATTTGAGAATTTTGCTATTTTTATTAACATCTACTGTCTTGCATATCAGTTTTTATTTTGTCTTTCTAAAACCATTTTTGCATACGAACAATCAGCTACTAGCTTCTTGTTGCTTTTCTTTGCACTTTCAATAATACACTCTACTAATTTTCTTGCTATTCCTTGTCCTTGATATGCCTCATTCACTTCTGTATGAACAATGTTCCAAGTATCCTCCTTTTCTATGAAATCACATTCACCAATTTGCTTATCATCGTCATACGCAACTGATTTATTTTCTTTAAAACTAATTTTTATCATATTTCACCTCATTTTTTAATACTATATCATAAAACAAAAGATGTTCTCTCTTTTCCTTTATCTGTTAAAATTGCTGGTGTAAGTTCTTCCATCAATTTTTCTTTATACAATAGGAAAGTTATCCTTTCCTATTGTATAAAAGTCGCTACGCTCTAACGACTGCACACAATTTCAACTTCGTAAAATCGGCTCTGATTTACCTTGTAATAAATTTATGAATGTCGTTTTACCTTTTCCATTTCTACCTATTAACCCTAATTTCCAATCTGTATCTATATTAAATGTTACATTTTCAAATATATTGTTATAGCTTCCATCATATCCAAATGTTAAATTATTTACACTTATTAATGACATTACTCCTCCTATTCTATGCATTCAATTCACCTTATTCTGTATCTAATACTAATGCTTTTCTAGGGCAAAAGTTTGAACATTTGCCACATTTAATACATTTTTCGTAATCTATCTTTGGTGCTTCAAATCCTTCTTGTGTTAATGCTCCTACTGGGCAAACATTTACAGCAGGACATTTATGGTTTTGAGGGCAATTTTCTGTTATTATTTTTAATTTTTTTTTCCATAAAAATTTTCTCCTTTCAAATTATATTCTTAATTTAAATGTTTTAGGTGCATATTTATATGCTAAAAATAGTGAAATTAAACTATAAGCTATACAAAATACTATTGTTGCAATTCCAAAGCCAAATATAGGCATCTTTATTTGTATCATATACCAACTAACAATATAAGTTAAACCTTGTACCCCTTTATATGTACTACTTTTCATTTCTGTACTTATATTATATGGTTGTAATAAATAATACATTACCAAATAATGAACTGAAAAGAATATACTCATTGCTATAATTGATACAAATAAAATCGCATAATTAATTGGATTATCTGTTCCTCCAGATAAATATAATAATAATGCTAATCCTCCACCTATAAGAAATGCTGGTAATAAATTTATTGTTATTAATGTTTTTAATCTTTCTTTAAAAATTCCTAAAATAACTTTTGGTGTTCTATATATTCTATATGTTAGCATACTATGATCGCAATTCATAAACATAGCTTGTGTAACAGATGAACTTCTATTTATTAGGTACATAATAAACACAAAATATGGTAGATATACAAGTAATATTTCATTCGTTTTACTTTTAAAAGTGTCGTTTACACTTATTCCAATTATCATTGCTATAATTATTACTAATATAACTACTGATTGTTTCTTTACTGCTTCTGTTAATATTTTTCTATGTCTCTTTACAAATAAATCATGGAAATATGCAAATCCTGTTTTATTGCTAGTATATTTTGTATCTAATTCTATTTGTTTTAAGCTATTATCTTTTATCGCTTGTGTTCCACTTGCTTTTTCTTGCATATATACATTAGATTCTGTTAAAATTTGTTTATACATCTTTCTATACTCTTTGAAATGATGTATTTTTATCAAGCTATACATTCCTAATATGACGGCAGTAATCAATACACATAAGAAAATAGTACTATTTATTGTAATTCCTAAAAAAGGTAAAACGTAGGTAAGTAATAAACATACACCTACAAAACTCCATACAATTTTTGTTGGCAAATTCTCACTTGTTGCTTTATTTGTGTTTTTAAATTTATATATCATATAATTCATTACAATTAGTTTTATAGCAAGTACAAAAAATGGAATTGATATTTGAATCCATAATGGTACACCTGCTATCATTCCAAAAAGTATTGTAAATGGTAAAAATCCAACAACTAATTTTATCAATTGATAATAATAATTAGAAAGTCCATACTCTCTTGCGTTTATATTCATTAAAATAATTGCATAATATTTGTCTTTTGTTGGATTTAACATATATGTATTTAATATTCCCCCAGCTAGTGTTAGGAATACAAATAAATGTATAAATGTGTCTGCTTGATTTGTTTTATACCAAGACAAAGCCATAAATATCATTGTCGCAACATATATCACTTTGCCAATAAAAATATTTATTATTTCCCACAGAATACTAATAATACCTGCAAATATTTTAAGCCCTTTATTTTTATATAAACTATTTGGCAATATTCTTTTTATTAAAGGTAACTGCTTTAAAGAATAAATAATACTATTTGTTCTATATGTATTTTGTAATTTAAAGGAAGTTATAAATGTTTCTATCATTTTTTATTCCTCCTTTAATGCTTCTATTATTTTATTTTTGAATTGTTCATTATTTAAGTTGTTTTTATCTATTTCTTCTAATATACCTTTATTTAGAATAACGATTTCATCACATAAATCTAGAGCTAGTTCCATTATATGTGTTGAGAAAATTATAATATGGTCTTTCTTTATTTCTCTTAACATTTGTTTCATTTCTTCAGCAACTACAACATCAAAAGATGTTAAAGGTTCATCTAATAACAAAACATTTGGATTTGCTATTATATTTACAAGCATTTGCATTTTATTTTTCATACCATGTGAATAATCTTTTAATAGTTTATCTCTATCTTCTTTTTCTATTTTCATAAAGTCAAAATATTCATCTATTGTTTTTTCATTTTTTATTCTTTTTTTGTTTATATCAATAAAGAATTTTAAGAACTCTCTTGCTGTTAAAAATTCTGGAACATTTGGAGTTGATAATACATATCCAATATCCTCCGATTCCATTTTTCTTTGCTTTCCATTATCTTCTATAAAAAATTCCCCTGCATCTATTTCTATATCTTCATTTAAACAGTTAAAAAATGTTGTTTTTCCTGCTCCATTTCTTCCAAGTAGTCCATAAATTTTACCTTTTTCAAATTTAAAATTAATATCTTTTAATACTTCTTTTTTCTCAAAGTTCTTTTTTAGATTTTTTACTACTAATTTCATAATTAGTCTCTTGCCCTCCTTAATTCACATTTTTTTTCCAACCTTATTTCCTTTCAAATTTAATTATTGAATTACTTTTGTATAATATCATAAAATAATAAAAATTTCCACTATTAGACTATATGTTTTATTAAAAATAGAACAATTAAAATTTGTGTGCATTCGTTGGAACGTAGCGATTTTTCTACAATAGGAAAGGCATCCTTTCCTATTGTAGAAAAAAATATTCTATACTTATTTCTAAATATAGAATATTTTATTGTCTTATTTTGCAAATAACACTTTTTCTGATTTATATTGTTTTATAATATGTGCAAATACCAAACTTATATAAATAATTGTAGATATTGCCATTAAACCAATATTTAATAAATTTATTGTTCCATTATTTATATCTGTAAATATTAGTGTAAAGTTTAAAAATGGTACTATTGAAAGTATTGGTGTTGTTGTTATTCCCATCATAAATGCTATCATACCAGGAA
>CALXJJ010000034.1 GCA_944388605.1 uncultured Clostridia bacterium | reverse complement strand
GCTATGTTTAATTATAAAAGTACCAACGAAATCTTAAGTGAAATGTGTGCATAATAAACCGGAAATTTATTATTGCCCATTTATAATGATAATTAAAAACTATAAAAAGTCTTGAAAAATGACAATTAATGCAGTATAATATAAGAATATTGGCAAAATAGCCAAAGTACAAAATACTTCCCAATTCATCATGAGGGAATACAAACAAAGCATATGGAGGTATAAAAATGTCAGAAGTGAAATTTGAAAAGTATTCTATTACATTGTCTACAGAGATGAAAATGCCTGCAATTGAGATTAGAAATTTTAGTATCAATGTAGCAGAAAAATCATTAGCAGAAAGATTGAGTATGATAAAAAATCCAGAACTCAAAGACGAGCTACAAAATGTTGTTAGGCTGTTGGAATTTGGAAAAAATTATGGAGCAAAACTTGAAACAATGTATAATATTAGTTACAGGATTTATATTGTATTAAGTTTTGAAACAATGAAAGCTATGCTTGATTTCAAGGAAAATGTAAAGGATATTTTGTAAATTTATTTTTGACTAAAAGAGATATATCTCTTTCTCCCTCTTACGAGGGAGTTTTTCTTTCTTATATATGAAAAATCAAGTTTTTTCATATATAAGAAAGTTGCTTCGCCCTAACAGATGTGCCAATTTTACTTATGTAAAATTGGCACAAAATAAATTTACTAAAAAGTCAGTGATAAAAAATAAAATTAGTATAAAAATATTAACATATTTAAAAGGATTAATGAAGATAGATTTAATTGAATAAAGTTATAAAAAAATGGAAAAATAAATATAAAAGGAAAGGTTAAATATATATGACTTTATTTAAAGAAATTGCATTATCATTAATATATGCAATATTAATTGTATTAATATCTAAATATATATTAGTAAAATTATTGAGAAAATTATCAGAAAGTTTAAATTTAAAACCTGCTACAGTAGGAAATATTTCACGGATTTGCAACTTCAATTCCAGAGTTGCTCACAGTATCATTTTCAGCAATTGCAGGACTAATAGGTACAAGTGTGTATAATATAATTTCTTCTAATATTATAAATGTAATTCAATATATATCATCAATATTGCTAAATAATAATCAAAGACTATTAAAAAATAAAGCAATTACTATAGATATAGTAATTGTACTATTCACAATTTTAATTCCAATAGGATTACAAATTTTTCATATTAATTTTACTATTTTGTTAGTACCCATATTTATAATTTTATTTACGATTTTCTTTTGTATTAATATAAAAGTACACAAATTATATTTAAAAGAGATTGATAAAAAAATAGAAGAAGAGATTATTAAAGAGGAAAAAAATATAAAAAATAGAAAAAAAGTTATTATTAAATATTTAATATATTTAATAATAATAGGTATATTGCTGTTTTTTATAGGAAATGCATTATCACATAATTTAGAAAAATTGGCTAATTATTTTAACATTCCCGAATTTATTTTAGGTATAGTATTAGGGTTAATAACAAGTATACCAGAGCTTATAACTTTTTTTGAATCTCAGAGACATTATCGTACAAAAAGTAAATTAGAAGAAAGTTATTTTAAGTATAATAGTAAAGAATTTAGATTAAATATGATAGAAGAACGACAAAATGAAATAAAAGGAGTTGTAGAAGCTACTAATAATTTACTTTCTTCTAATTTATTAAATTTATTTTTTATACAATCTGTAGGTATAATATTTTTTTCAATTTTTGGAAAATAAATGCATAAAAACCAATATTGAGCATATACTTATTATATAAGTGGAAAAAGTATGTTATATGGAGGCATTTATGTATAATGAATATGTGAGAGAGCAAAAGATAATTGACAAAACAGAAATTGAGAAGAATACAGAATTGGTAATTAGCATAATAAAGACAAAAGAAGATTTAGAAATGGCAAGAAAGAATTATGAATTTGCAGAAAATGAACTAATAGATTATTTTTTATATCAAATAAAAGCTAATCAATCAAAATTAGATTATCTAATGAAAAAAGCTAAAGATAATGATATAATGATGTCAATGATAGATGAAATTGATATGAAAAGTAAAATTGCGGAATGAATATTTGTCCAAATATAATCATAGGATTTACTATATAGTAAGGAGAGTGGTTTATTTGGACAATAATGTTATATTTACATATATTGCCTGTATAGGTTTATTGTTTGTTTTCGGAAAAATATTAATTGTTCCAATAAAAATAATATTAAAATTAATTTTTAATTCTGTATTAGGAGCTGTAACTATATTTGCAATTAATTTGATTGGATCAATATGGGGGTTTCATATAGGAGTAAATATATTAACTGCTGTTATAGTAGGCATTTTAGGAGTTCCTGGTGCTATATTATTAATATTATTAAAGATTTTAATATAAAAACAAACATACTGAACCAAAAAATTGGAAATTTTTTAATTGAGTACTATATTAGGAAAGTTATACTAACTTTTCCTAATATAGTAAATTCATTGCACACAATTTTGACTTCACAAAATTGGCGCAGAATAAATTTATAGAAAGCCAAAGATAAAAGTTAAAAATAGTATAAATTTTAAGGCTTTCAGATTTATTGTATTATTCAACAGTAACAGATTTGGCAAGGTTTCTAGGTTTATCTACATCAAGACCTTTAAATTTTGATATATAGTATGAGAACAATTGTAAAGGAACAATTGCAATTATCGACGATAAAAGTGGATTTGTGCAAGGAATGTTAATAACGTAATCAAAATTAATATTTGTTAATACTTGATTTGTAATAACTAAAGTTCTTGCACCTCTAGTAATAACTTCTTGTAAATTACTTATTGATTTTTGAGTTAAATGTTCATCTGTTAAAACTCCGATAACTGTTACCCCATTTTCTATCAATGCAATAGGACCATGTTTTAATTCACCAGCAGGGTATGCTTCTGAATGTATATAGGATATTTCTTTTAGTTTTAAAGAACCTTCCAAAGAAGTATTATAATCCATGCCTCTACCAATAAAAAACATATCTTTTTGTGTATATACTTTTTTTGCAAAATCTTTTATTTCTTCAGAATCATCTAAAGTTTTTTCAATTTTTGATGGTAGATCAAAAATTTCTCTTTTTAAATTATCTAAATCATTTTTATTTGATTTTTCTAATATTTCAGCAAAGTAAATTGCTAATATATTCATAAGTACTACTTGAGAAGTATAGGCTTTTGTTGAAGCTACTGCAATTTCAGGACCTGCATGTGTATATATAGTATAATCAGCTTCTCTTGTTATAGAACTACCTATAACATTTGAAATAGCTAAAGTTTTAGCTCCAAAACTCTTAGAAAGTTTTAAAGCTGCTATTGTATCAGCTGTTTCACCTGATTGACTTATAAATATACATAGGGTATTAGAATCTACAATTGGATCCCTATATCTAAATTCAGATGCTATGTCTACTGTAACAGGAATTCTACAAAGTTTTTCTATGGCAGATTTACCTACTAAACCTGCATGCATAGCAGTACCACAAGCAATTATATAAATTTTATCAATTTTAGATAAATATTCTTTAGTAAAATTTAAACTTTCAAAATTACATTTTTCTTCAATTCTCAAATATGAACTTACTGTTTCTCTTATAGCAGTAGGTTGTTCATATATTTCTTTTAGCATATAGTCTTCGAATCCACATTTTTCTGCACTAGAAGAGTCCCAATCAATAGTTTTAATAGCTTTATTATGTTCTAGTAATGAAGAATCAAAGAAGTGAACAACATTTCTATAAATAACACCATATTCGTTATCATCTAGTAAATAAAAATCTTTAGTGTATGATAATACTGCAGGAATGTCTGATGCAATAAAATTTTCACCATTTCCTTTGCCTATTACTAGTGGGCTATCTTTTCTGACTACTATAATTTCATCTGGATAATCTTTACATATTACTTGAATAGCGTAACTACCTTTTAAATCATCAACAGCACTTTTTACTGCTTTTAAAAAGTCTATTTCAGTGTTTGTTTTAGGATTTTGTGAATAATAATAATGTATTAAATTAGGAATAATTTCTGTATCTGTTTGAGATATAAAATTATATCCTTTGTTTTTTAAAAATTCACGTAACTCATTATAATTTTCTATAATTCCATTATGTACTACTGCAAAATTTTTGGAATTATCAGAATGTGGATGAGAATTCTCTTTAGAAGGTTTACCATGAGTTGCCCATCTAGTATGAGCAATTCCAATAGTACCTTTTAAATCATTTATGCCTTCTATATTTAATAGATTTTCAACTCTACCTTTATCTTTTTTTACACATATATTACCATTATCTATAACAGCAATTCCTGCTGAATCATAACCTCTGTATTCTAAATTTAGTAATCCTTTAATTAAAATAGGGTGTGCTTTTTGATTTCCTATATACCCAACAATTCCACACATAAAAACCTCCATCCTAACAGTAGATTAATATATTTATCAATCTATGTTATGTAATATTTAAAATTTAGAGGTACGCAAAATTACTCTATCATTTTTGTTCTAATATTACTATTAGTTTTTGTATGATATTTATTGACAGTAATTATGCCATAGAACCATCCGCCGAATATTTCGATAAGTTCTAATCCTCGTCAACACATATAGTGTCCTGGCGCTTGTATTAAACTATCCTCCTTTGAAATAAAATTGATATTTGCGTACTATACCATATAATATTATATCAAAAATATAAATGTTGCAAGTACTAAGGAAAAATTTTTCTGAAATATATAATATTTTATTAAAAATGTTGAAAATAGTAAATATATTTGCTAAAATAAGAAAGAAGACATATTAGATATACAAATACAAAAAAACATAAAAGAAAGAGGAAAAAATGGAAGAAATGGAAAAAATGGCTGAAAGCCTTGAGGCTGTATATATATATATATATATATCGTGAATTTTAGAGAAAATATAATAAGAAAATTAAATAGAATAAATCAAAAGCATAGGTTATTTTGTTGTAAAATAGCCTATGCTTTTGATACGTCATAGATACAGCAAGGCAAATAATTAACTTTTGGTGCAGTGGTAAAATTCTGTAGATATTAGAAAAGTTTGATACAAAAAAGAACAAAATATAAACAAATGCAAACATTAAGAGACAGAAAGGAGCATATGAAAAATGGAAAATAAAGCAATGAAGAGTGAAAGCGGTATAACACTAATAGCGTTGGCGGTAACTATAATAGTATTAATAATATTAGCATTAATAACAATAGATGCAACAATAGGTGAAAATGGATTATTTAAAAAAGCGCAAGAAATGCAAGATTATTTGAAAAATGCACAAACAGCAGATGAAGAAGCAATAAATGAAGTGTTAGAAGAAATGGAAGGAAGTACAAGTTCAAATAATGCAGGAGGAGAAGAAACAAATAAAGAAATAACAGTAGAAGTACAAGCAAGCCCTACAAGTAGTACAATAACAATAAATGCAAGTGGAAGTAATGCACAAGGGAAAATAGAAAATGGAACATATAGATATTATATAAGAAAAGTAGAAGTAGGTTCAGAATTTTCAGAGAAAAATGGAACAGGAGAAACATGTATAATAGAAGAATTAGAACAAGATACAGAATATGAAATAAAAGTAGAATGTGAAGATGAAGAAGGAAATATAGGAAGTAAAACAATAACAGTAAAAACATTAAAAGTAACAGATGCAGATATAGAAGAAGGAGCAATAACATTTGAAAATTTAACATGGAGTAATAAACAAGCAAGTATAACAATAAGAACAAATACAGAATATATAATAGAATATCAAGTAAATAGTACAAGTGGAGAATGGATAAGAGGAAGTAAAATAAGTACAATAGCAAATGGATTACACCATGGAGATATAGTAAATGCAAGATTAACAGATGGAATAAATGCAGGAGATTATACAACATATAATGTAATAGATAGTATAGCACCAATAATAACAATAACAAAAGGAGCAGTTACAAGTAATAGTATAACAATAACAGTAAAAGGAGAAGATGAAGAAAGTGGAATGGAAGAAAGTGCAAAGTATAGATATTATATAAAAAAGCAAGGAGAAGGAGACACAAGTTATAAAGAGAAAACAGGAACAGGAAATAGTTGTACAATAACAGGATTAGAGCAAGAGACAGGCTATACAGTAAAAGTAGAAGTAGAAGATATAGCAGGAAATACAGGAAAAGGAGAAGAAAACATAACAACAGGTAAAGTAACAGGAGGAACAGAGCAAGGAGCAATAACATTTGATAGTTTAAGTTGGAGTAATAGACAAGCAAGTGTAGTAATAAGAACAAATACAAGTTATAAAATAGAATATCAAGTAAATGGAACAAATGCAAATAATTGGACAGAAGGAAATACAGTAGCGACAACAGTAAATGGGTTACATCATGGAGATATAGTAAATGCAAGATTATCAGATGGAATAAATAAAGGAGACTATACATCATATAATGTAATAGATAGTATAGCACCAACAATAAATAGTTTTACAGTAGAAAATGTAACAGAAAATAGTATAACAGTAAGTGTAGAGGCAGTGGATAACCAAAGTGGATTAGCACAAAGTGGAACATATGCATATTATAAAAATGGAAGTTTAGTAGGAACAAGTGAAAGTAATACTTACACATATAGTGGATTAGAAGATGGAACAGAATATGAATTAAAAGTAATAGTAAAAGATCAAGCAGGAAAAACAGCAGAGAGAACAACATCTGGAACAACAATAAAGAAAGAACCCACAATAGAAGACTATATAGGAGGAGATTTATTTGATAAAACAACAGAGATAAAAGATGATGAAGGAAATAGTGTGTGGATACCGAAAGATTTTGGAATAGATGAAGATTCAGCTACTAACCAGGATGAAGGAATAGTAATAACAGATGAAATAGGAAATGAATTTGTATGGGTGCCAGTGCCAGATCCTAGTACAATGTTTAAGACAGTAGAGGAGCCAGTAACATTAAGTGATGGTGTAACTAAGACGAATAAATATAGTAAATTAAGAGTAAGAGAAGGAGATAATTATACAGCAAGTATCCCCGGAGATGATAGTAGTGGTAAGGTAAGAGAGCCAGACGTATTAACTGCTTATGATGATAACAGTAGATATATAGAAGAATTAGGATATAGTAATATAACAGAAATGGCAGAAGACTTAGTAAGGGAATATAATGAAATGGCGAGAAGTATAGAGACATACCATGGATTTTATATAGGAAGATATGAGTTAAGTGGAACAAAAGAGAATCCTGCAGTTAAGGCAGGGCCAGTATTAACTGCAAGTAGTGCGAATATGTGGTATGGATTAAAGAAAGCGTGTCAGGACGTAATAAAGAATAATACA
>CALXJJ010000033.1 GCA_944388605.1 uncultured Clostridia bacterium | reverse complement strand
AAGAAAAGCTCTGGATTATGCTTATAAAATGGATATTATCCAAAATAATCCTGCTGATAAAGTACAAAGACCTAAAAAAGAACAATATATTGGTAGTTTTTATAATGAAAATGAATTAAATGAATTGTTTGAAAAGTCCAAAGATGATCCATTAAATCTTATGATAAGAGTTGCTTCATATTATGGCTTAAGAAGAAGTGAAGTTTTAGGTTTAAAATGGGATGCTTTTGATTTTGATAATAAAACAATTACTATTAAGCACACCGTAACTATTGGAAAAATAGACGGAAAAAGACAAATTTACTCTAAAGATAGAACAAAGAATAAATCAAGTTATAGGACATTACCTTTAATTGATGATATTGCTGATAGATTATTGGAATTAAAAGAACAACAAGAATATTTTAAAAAGGCTTTTGGAAAATCTTATTACAAAAAAGATAAAGAATATGTATTTGTTAAACCTGATGGAAAATTAACACGACCTGACTATGTATCAGAACATTTTAAAAACTTATTAAAGAAATTAGGATTAAGACATATTCGTTTTCACGATTTAAGACATTCTTGTGCAAGTTTGCTACTAGCTAAAGGTATTCCTATGAAAGCAATACAAGAATGGTTAGGACATTCTAACTTTTCAACTACTGCAAATATATATGCTCATTTAGATAGTAATTCAAAACAGCTTTCAGCCCAAGCAATTACAAGTGCTTTTAAAACAAAAAAAGAAATTGAGGAATTAGGCTCTTCAACTTCTTCTAATAAATTAGTAGCTTGTGCAAACTAATTTTGGTGCAGGTAGTGGGAGTCGAACCCACACGCCATTTCTGACAATGGTTTTTGAGACCATCCTGTCTACCAGTTCCAGCATACCTGCATATTTAATTAAAATTTATATAAAAATACATTTGGTTAGATTTTGGTTAGATATTTAATAAAAATTAAATTCTACCAAAACCTAAACCTGTATATTTATCAATACTTTTAAGAATTACTATTAAAAAAATCCATTTAGATTTTGAGTCCTGTGCGTCTGCCAATTCCGCCACACCTGCATATTTAAATAAAATGTATATTTTTTAGAAATATATAACCTTTTACTAAAAATATATTATCATATTTTTTCTATTTTGTCTATATATATTAATTTATTTTTCATAATAAAGGTATGAAAAAATTTTTTAACTCTTGTAATTGAGTATTATCAATAAATATAAAGATTTTTTCTCTTGCATACTTGTGATACAAATTGTATCACAAACGAAAAAATGATTTAGGTACGCATCTTTTTACAAATCTATTAAAGACTGAAAGCCTTTCATATCAAAAGTTATCAGTCTTTTACTCTTTTTCAACTGTCAAATTTAGGATTATACTATAATTTTTACAATATTCAAGTAAATTGTTCATAATTATAAAGTTATAAAATTATACTATTACAACATTTAATGTTTAACTTTATTCCACATTGATATTATTTTATTATTAAAGTCACCCTTGTTGTATAATCACCTTGATATAATGGATACATAGCAAGACGCTCTGAGGATGATTCATATTCGCTGTCATATCCAGATGGTTCTTTGAATATAACATCACTAAATTCACCATTCTCTCCAGGAATGTCTCCTATATACTTATCATTTTGTCTTAATTTACTATACTTTATAGTTTTTGCTACACCATCACTTAATGTTACTGGCTCTTCTACTGTTTCAAACATTGTACTAGGATCTGGCACTGGAACCCATACAAATTCATTCCCTATTTCATCTGTTATTACTATTCCTTCATCTTGGTTAGTAGCTGAGTCCTCATCAATTCCAAAATCCTTCGGTATCCACACACTATTTCCTTCATCATCTTTTATCTCTGTTGTTTTTTCAAACATCTCTTCTCTTGTTATTTCTCCTATCTCCTCTAGCTCTTCACTTCCTATTATTCCATTCATTTCTGCTAATATCTTATTTATTACTGTCTCATCTGACACAATAGCATTCTCCATATACTCCTTCGTCTGCTCTGCTTTCTTAAACAATCCATTCTCTCCTAATACTACATCTATTGTTACTCCTGATAATATTATTAATATTATTATTGTCACCGCTAACGCGATTAGTGTTATTCCGCTTACTTTGCTTTAAATTAACTTTCATTAATATTCTCCTTTCTTACATTTATTTAGTCGATTATTTGCTTTGCAGTAATTATGACGTATCAAAAGCATAGGCTATTTTATTACAAAATAACCTATGCTTTTGATTTATTCTATTTAATTTTTCTATTATTTTTCTTCTAAAGTTTACGATATATATATATATATATACAGCTCCAAGGCTTTCAGCCGTTTTTCTCATTTCTTTTGTTCCCCTTTTGCTTATTTTTTATTATCATTTTTTTCTACAACTTTTATTTATTATATACTTATTTTCCCTATTTTTGTAATACTTTTTCTTTGGCTTTTAGTAAATTTGTCCCTAAGCCAATTTTGCGAAGTCAAAATTGTGTGCAATGGATTTAATATAACTTTTTATATATTTATTACACAATGTATATTAAATAATTATTTATTCTAATTCAAAAAAGCTCTTTAATATTCCCCTATTTATCATACTCTTAAATACATTTCTTATTATTAACAATAAAATAGGACCTATCATAAGACCTAATACTCCCCATAACTTATATCCTGTATACATTCCTATTAGTGTAAAAATTGGATTCATACCCATTTCCTTACTTATCATTTTAGGTTCTGATAGTTGTTTTATAATTGCCCATAAAATCCATAATGCTAAAATTGCTATTCCTGCAGGTATATTTCCTACTATAAACATATATATTGACCATGGAACCATAACAGCTCCCGCTCCAAAAAGAGGTAATAAATCTATAAAACCTATTAATATTGCCATTGTAATTGGATATTCTATGTTTAATCCAAATATATTTAATACTATTAATCCTATTAATACTAAAATAAAACATATAAATGAAAGTTTTGCTTCTGCTTTTATATAGTTAAATGCAATACTGAAACTTTCTTTTTTTATTAAATTAGCTTTTTCAATCCATATTTTAGGGAAATGTTTATTTATCTTTTCTTTTACATATGTTCTATCAAAACATATAAATACAGTTGCAAGTACTGTTATAATTATACTTGTTATCATATCAGGTATTCCAGTTAATGTATCAATGACACTTTTAAAGAAATTTCCTAAAATATTTTGAGCTAGTTCTAGTACATTACCTAATGAATCTTGTAAAGTATCTATTATCTCTTGTGGTAATATTATATTACCATTTTTAACATCATTTAATATATTCATTCCCCAAGAATATAAATCTCTGAAATATACATTTAAATTTCCTAACAGTCTGGTTATTTCTGTTATTAAAGTAGATATTAAAATAGTAAGTAAGGTACCTATTATTAAAACCACTATTATTAAAGATATCGTTGCAGATACTTTTCTTTTAATCTTTGTTTTTCTCATAAATAATTTTATTAATGGTTCTATACAACTTGCAATAATATATGCTATTACAAATGGAATATAAAACATAAGTGTCTTATATCCAAGCCATAATCCTATTAATATTGCTCCAACAACTAATATTTTTATTCCTATTTTTATATAATAATTTTTTTGTTCTTCTGACATGCTATTCCTCCACTGGATTCATTATTTTCATTATTTCTTCATCATTTTTCATTTCATCTGTTATAAAACTCCATGCTCTTTTATCCTGTTTTATTGCTTCTATGCATACTTCTCTATCACTTCTTAATCTTTTGCTAGCATATTTAAGTATTAATCCTTTGTTCTTTACTGCTTCTAAAACTACTTCTTTATCATCTCTTAATTTATTATCTACATAATATAGAATTTGTCCATCATTCTTTATTGCTGTTAACATTGTTTCTTTATCTGCTTTTAGTCTCTCACTTGCATAACAGCCTGTCCATCCTTCTTTTGAAACAGCCATCATCACAATGTCTTTATCATCTTTTAGTCTATTACTTACAAATTCTAAACTAGTAGCGTCCTGATTTATTGCTTCTAAAACTACTTCTTTATCATCTTTTAATCTAGTTGATGCTAAGTCTAATAAACTTCCTTGTTCTTTTACTTTTTCTAGTACATAGTTTTTGTCATCTGATCTAGATAAATCAAAATCCACATTTAATCACATTCCTTTAATTCATACTCTTTTATATAAATTTTTTTTACTTTTGCACAATATTCATTTTCATAAACATTTATATTTATTTCTTTTTCATTAATTAATTTCAATTCATACTTACTTAAATTAAATAATACTTGAGTTACTACACCCATACCTAATGGTAAAGTTTTATTGTTATTATCATAAAATATTATGTTAGAGTAAAATAATATATTCATATTTTCTTTTATATTTACTTTTTCTAGATACATTCCTTTTTGAGTGTCCAACTCATATATTGAGTCATTTGGATTCATGTTAAAAATTTCATATCCTATATTATTAGAATCTTTTGTAGTAGCTCTATATATTGAAAAATCATAACTTGCTTTTATCTTTTGATATGCTTCATTGCATAAACGTGTATAATTTATAATTGTTTCTTTAAAGTCTTCTATTGTAGTATCTTCCCTAATATTCAAAATTTTATATTTATCTTTCTCAATTTCTCTATGTTTAGTTGCATTTAATACTTTAATTTTAGTTTTATCATCTACTAAGTTTCCAAATATATCAAAATCTTTAT
Source organism: uncultured Clostridia bacterium (assembly GCA_944388605.1). Lineage (GTDB taxonomy): Bacteria > Bacillota > Clostridia > TANB77 > CAG-508 > CALXJJ01. The sequence goes on along the minus strand of CALXJJ010000033.1, from coordinate 3,314 downwards.
CCTGTATTTCTTCAATATTATCTTTATAGCTACTTTTAAGTTCTTCAAGTGTTTTACTAATAATTTCATCTATATACTCTTTATCATATTGCAATGCATTACTAGCCTCTATTACTTCTCTTATTGCAAATATTGCATCAGTTTCTTCTCTCGAAAGTTTTTTTCTTTGTAATTCATCAACTTGCTTTCCTAAATCTTCTATATCATTCTCATAATCAAAATATTTTCTTAATTTATCATTATCTTTTTCTTCATTTTCTGTTGCCTCAGTCAAAGAAGGAATTTCATCTTTATTAGCAAATTTCCAAAATTCAAAAATGCTTTTTTTATGTTCTTCTATTTCTTGTATGTATTGTCTTGCATTCTTTATTTTTAATTCTAAATTCTTTAATTTTAGACTTAATGCTTTTTCATCTAACTTTAAGCTTCTAATTCTATCATCTTTCTTTTTCCAAACTTTCGATACATTTATTAATTCTTCTATTGTATATGACTTTTTATATTCTATTTTAACTTCTGACTCTGATATTTCTTTTTCTTCCTCATTTTCCTCTATTTTTTCTCTAGCTTTCTCTATAATGCTTTTTGCATTTTTCTTAGATTTAAAGAAATATCTTATTTTGCCAAAAAAAGTTTTTCTACACTCTAAAAAATTAAAAATCTGCCTTTCTTCTGACAAATATTCTTGAGTCTTTACATTTATTTCTTCTTTTAACTTTTCTATCTTTCTTTCTAATTCTCTTATTTTAATTATTATGTTATCTTCGTCTTCTATTTTCTCACAATATTTATCTTTTATGTATTTTGATAAAGAAGTATAGCTAATCATTGTTTCATTCTCATAAAAATCTATACTTCCATTATCATTTATTTTACATGTATAATTATAGCAATCTGGAATTTCTGAAGACAATATAAACAGTGCTTTTAATAACTTATATAAATTGCTTGCTTCTTTTTTATTTGTTAATATGATTTTATATTCACTCTCTATTTTTTCATATACATCAATTTTACCTACAATTTGTAATGTCATAATTCCTTGTTTATCATATACTTCATATATTTGTGGCCAATTCTTAGTAAAATACCATATATAATTTTCCATATCTGCGATTTCATTTTTCTTTAACAATTTTCCACTATAGTCTTCACAAACAATAGGTACAAATATAGTTTCTTCATTCTTTTTATTTCTGCTTTTACTAATTTGAATTTGCTTTTTTATCATATAAAATAATGGACCATTATTTTGTTCTTCAGAAGACGCTAACATAAAATATTTTTCTGCACTATCTGAGTAATATATTTGCCACATAAAATTATCTTTATATTTTATATTGAAAGGTTGATTTTCCTTTAATAATTTCTGTTCATTTTCTACACTTTTTATTTGCTCTAAAGAAGTGTCATTTAACATTTTTAAGAATTTTGCATATCTTTCTAAATCTTCTGCTTTTGCCTTTGCCTTAGGTTTGAAATATCCCACTAAAGGTGTTGCATATTTATATTTTTCTTGAACATCTCCCATTCTTTCTATAGGACTAATCATTAACTGTATATCCTTGACTGGTATATGTCTATATACTTTGTATGTCTTATCATCGTATGATTTATTTATTGTATATTTAAGTGATTCGAAATCTTTTAAAATTTTAGATGGTTTTTCTAAATCTAATCCTATATATTCTAATTTTTCTAATATTGGGTCTTTTGATCTTTTTGATTTTTTATTTTCTTTTTCACTTTTTTGTTCTTTATTTTCTATTTTTGTTACTTTTTTTGTTTCTCTTTTGTTTTTTTTCTCAGTTTTCTTATCTTTTTCATTTGTTTTGTTTAATTTTTCTTCCATCTTCTCTTTTGATAGCCTTGGCATTATTAGCCCTCCTTAATTATTATATATTTCATTAAAATCTTCTTTTTTAAATATATATTTTTTATTACAAAAATTACATGTTGTTTCTATTTTCCCATCTTCATCTAACATTTTATTTATCTCATTTTTTCCGAATAGAAACTAAACCCTTAATCATTTTTTCTCTACTGCAATTACATCTATAATCAGGTTTAGTCTCTTCTCCTACTTTTTTTATCTTATCATCTTTTGTAACTATTTTGGCTATTTCTTCTAAACTAAAATTTTTATCTAACATAGTACTAATAGGTTCTATGTTTTTCAAATTATTTTCTATAATTTCTACTATATTTTCTGTTGCATCTGGCATAGCCTGTATTATATAGCCTCCTGCTCTCTTTACTCCATATTTATTTACTAAAACTCCTAAGGCTACTGCTGTATTATTTTGTTCGGAGATAGCAAAATAATTTGCAAAGTCTTCTGCAATTTCTCCAGAAATTATATTAGAAATTCCTATATAAGGTTCTTTAAGTCCTATGTCTTTAATAACACTAATTCGTCCAATATTACCAACAGCTCCACCTACATCTATTTTTCCATCATCCCTTATTGGTAAATCTACTTGTGGATTTTCTACATATCCTCTAACAATAGCATTTGAATTTGAAGTAACTATTATTCTTCCAATTGGTCCATTTCCATTTATCTGTACAGTAACTGAATCTTTTTTATTCTTGCAGTTTTGCCCCATTATTGATGTTACTGTTAACACTCTTCCCAATGTTGCTGTAGCCACTGGACTTAAATCATGTATAATTCTTGCTTTTTCTACCAAATTTGTAGTGTCTGCACATACCACATTTATCTTACCATTATGTGCTAAAAATTTTATAATTCTATCCATTTTATTCCTCTCACTTTTCGATAATATATTATCATTTTTTTTAACTATAATCAAGGTATATACGGAAAATTTATAAAAAGATGAATTTTTTCTTGTAAATCAAATTTATAATATGATATAATCTTATAGTATTAAATTTGCCAATATAGCTCAGTCGGTAGAGCAACGGATTCGTAACCCGTAGGTCAGCAGTTCGATTCTGCTTATTGGCTCCAACGACGAATCTGTTCGAACTAATAGAACAGTATTGATACAAAATCAATCAGAAAATAAAACTGGTTGATTTTTTTTGTTGTCTATAAACAATATAAAAATCATCCAAATGAAAGGATGGTGCAAATAAATGAAGATAATTAAGCAAGAATTACAATTTGAAGAAAGTCTAAAGCAAAGGCTTGAATTTATATGTGAGTTTTCTAAAGTTACCCCTACTTTTATTAATGGTAGTATAAGAAAAATTGAAAAAACTAATCTTACATATATTGAACCGCATAGAGTAATAATTAAAAATATTACATTCTTAGTTTTTAATTATTCAAATGATGTATATAT
>CALXJJ010000032.1 GCA_944388605.1 uncultured Clostridia bacterium | reverse complement strand
ATAAAATCAAAAAAAGATGAACTTGTATTATTATTTTTTACAATTCATCTTTTAAATATGTGAAAATTTTATAATTTGCTAAATTGTTTGTAGGAGGAAACCTTTGCTATTACTGAATTTTAACTTTTCGTCATAAGAGAACAAAATTGTTACCGCTAAGGCTATTAGTGTTATACCTTTCTCATTTTTTAATTTCATTTGTTTCATCCTCTCTTTATTAATTTATTCTATTTGTTTTATTATTTACAAAATCTTATTTTTTATACATTTTGTAAAAGTGTCCGTTCATTTATTATTATTCTATATCACTATTTATTCATTGTCAATATTTATTATTATATTAATTATTTGCCTTAGATATTTCCTCTCATCTAGCAATTGCGGTAACTATGACGTATCAAAAGCATAGGCTATTTTATCATAAAATAACCTATGCTTTTGATTTATTTTATTTATTATATTTTTTCTAAAGTTTACGATATATATATATATATATACACAGCCCCAAGGCTTTCAGCCGTTTTCTTCATATTTTTCTCCCATATTTTTGTTTTTTTATAACATAACAATAGACGAATCTTTAGTAAATATTACACTATTTTATTCAAAATTGCAAGTACATATTTATACCTATTTATTTTATATTACTTAAAAATTCTTTTATTTCTTTAAATATTTGTTTTGATGAGCTATTTTCTATTTTTATAGTTATATATGGAATTTTACCTGGAGAAAATTTTACTCTATTTTTATATTTTTTTATTAATTCATCTATAATATTTATATTAAACTTTGTACTATCAAAATAAAATACTACATTATCTTTTCTTTGTATTAATTTATCTATACTTGCCTTTTTACATAATTGTTTTATTCTTGCAACTTCCATTAAGTTTTCTACTTCTTTTGGCATTTGACCATACCTATCAATAATTTCGTCTATAACATTTTGTATATCTTCCTCTGTTTTTGTTAATGCTATATCTTGGTATATTTCTATTTTTTGACTACTATTTTCTATATATTCTTCTGGTATATAACTAGAAATATCAACTTCTATTTGTATATCTTTTTCTTGTTCTACTTTAATTCCTTTTGTTTCTTTTATAACTTCATCTAACAGCTTACAATATGTATCATAACCTACTTGTTCCATATGTCCAGATTGTATTTCCCCTAATAAACTTCCAGCTCCTCGTATTTCCAAGTCTCTCATTGCTATTTTAAATCCTGAACCAAACTCTGTAAATTCTTTTATTGCTTTTAACCTTTTATCTGCAACTTCTGAAAGAATTTTATCTCTTTTATACATTACAAAAGCATATGCTTGCTTATCTGCTCTTCCTACTCTTCCTCTTATTTGATATAATTGTGCCAATCCTAATCTATCAGCATTTTCTACAATTATAGTATTAGCATTTGGTATATCTATTCCTGATTCTAATATAGTAGTACATATTAGTACATTTATATCACCTACTATAAACTTTTCCATTATTTCTTCCAATTGTCTTGCTGGCATTTTTCCATGTGCAAATCCAACTTTTGCTTCTGGCACTAGTTTTTCTATCTCATTTACTTTTCTTTCTATATTTTCAACATTATTAAATAAATAAAATACTTGACCATTTCTTTCTAATTCCCTTGTTATTGCTTCTTGTACAATCTCTTTGTCATACTCTAATACATATGTTTGAACTGGTTTTCTATTTTGTGGTGGTTCATATATTACAGACATATCTCTTACTCCAACTACTGACATATGTAGTGTTCTTGGTATAGGAGTTGCAGTCATTGTTAAAACATCTATATTAGTTTTTAATTTCTTTATTTTCTCTTTAGCTTTTACACCAAATCTATGTTCTTCATCAATAATTAATAACCCTAAATCTTTAAATTCAACATCTTTACTTAATATTCTATGTGTTCCTATTATAATATCTACTTCTCCTAATTTTAATTTCCTTATTACTTCATTCTGTTCTTTTTTGGTTCTAAAACGATTTAGTAATTCTACATTTATAGGAAAATCTTTCATTCTTTCTTTAAAAGACTCGTATTGTTGGTTTGCAAGAACTGTTGTTGGTACCAAATATGCTACTTGTTTTTGATCTATTACAGCTTTAAATGCTGCCCTTATTGCAACTTCTGTTTTTCCATATCCTACATCACCACATAGTAATCTATCCATAGGTTTAGGTGTTTCCATATCTCTTTTTACTTCTTCTATACAACGTAGTTGATCTTCTGTTTCATTATATGGGAAACTATCTTCAAATTGCTTTTGCCAAACAGTATCTTTAGAAAATGCATATCCTGTTATCTTTTGTCTTTTAGCATATAATTGTATTAAATCCTTTGCAATTGCTTGTAAATTTCTCTTTACTTTTGCTTTTTGGTTTTCCCATTCTTTACTTCCTAATTTATTAATTCTTGGATTTTCTTCTCCTCCAATATATTTTCTTACACTATCTAATGAAGTTGTTGGCACATACAATATATCTTCATTTTGATACTTAATTTTTATATAATCTTTTGTTACATTATCTGCTGTAATAGTTTTAACACCTATAAATTGCCCTATTCCATTAGTTCTGTGTACAACATAATCATACATTTTCAAATCTGCAAAAACAATTTTTTCGCCTTCTCTAAATGCATTTGTTGTCTTTTTTCTTTTATGATCAACATTCAAAAAATCACTACTACTAATTACTACTAAATTTAGTTCTTCGTTAACAAAACCTGCATCTAACATTCCAAAAGTAATAATTACTTTTCCACTTTCTAATTTAGAGACTTTTTGGATAAATTTTGATTCAATTTTTTCTTCTTCTAAAAATTGTTTTATTTTTTTACAATTTTCTTCATTTCCTGCAAGTATAACTATTTTTTTATTGTCTTTTACCGATGACTTTATAGTATTTGATAATATTTGCATTTCGCTTTTATAAAACTTAATTTCATATGATTTCCAATTATATTTTGATTTTATATTATCTGATTCAGTAATATATATCATATTACGGTTATTTATATTGTACTCATCATCAACTATATTTCTAATTTCTTCTGGTACAAATTTTTCTTTTTCAGTAAGTAAACTTATTAAATTTTTTGTCTCTTTTATTATATTAGATTTTCTTTGTTCTACTTTTTCTATCTCATCAATAACTATATAAAAATTATCATCCAAATAATTAATAAAAAAATCTGAATTAGAGTAAAAACAATTAAAGTATTTATCTATTTTACTATAATAATTACCTGTTTGTATTAATTCTATATCTTGATTTACATTTTTTATATTTTCATATTTTGCCTTTATATTATGTATAACTTCATTTGTATTTTTTTCTAATACAAATTCATGTGCTGGATAAACCGTTATTTTGTCTAACATTTTTGTTGATCTTTGAGAAGCTATACTAAATTCACGAATTGAGTCAACATCATCTCCCCAAAATTCTATACGAATCCCTTTTCTTTCTGTTTGAGCTATATCTAGTATTCCTCCACGTAAACTAAATTCTCCTCTTCCTTCTATTAAATCTTTTCGTTCATATCCTAGTTCTATTAGCTTTTCTTTTATTATATCTAGTTTATAAGTTTCACCTATTTTAAATTCAATTATATTTTTATATAACTCTTCTTGTGATATCATTTTTTGCATTATTGCTTCAACTGTAGTTACTATTATTTTTGCCTTTTTATCGTTTATATTATTAAGTACCTCAATTCTCTCATATAAACTTTCTTTACTTTCCGAATCATAATCATAAGATACTATTTCTCTTTTTGGAAAATATAAAATATTATCATTAAATACTTTTAAATTTTCAATTATGCTCTTTGCTTGTAATTCATTATAAGTTATAATGCACATTGGTATATTTTCTACATTATAAATACTTCCTAATATATGAATTTTTGCCATGCCACATAAACCCGATATATTTACCGGATTCTTTCTGTTTTTTATATCTTGTATTATTTCTTTAAACTTATTATTTTCTTCTAGTTCTTCTACTAAAAAATCCATTATTATGCCCCTTAAATTTATATTACCCAAAATGGGACTTGCCTTTTTGCAACATCCCATTTTAGATACTATTTTATTTTTACTTCAAGTTTTTTTATTCTCTCCTCCATATTTAATAGTCTTGTTTCAAATAATTGATTGGTCATATCGCATATTTCGTTAAATTCTCTTAGCTTATCTAATTTGATATTAAGTATTCTATTATATTTTTTTATTCCTTCTATCTGTTCTTCTTGAACACCTTTTAATTCTTTTACTGCTTCTCTTATTGCTTCGATTTGGTTAAATAAGTCTTTTTCTTCCATATATACCACCTCTTTCGCAATTATGCTAGAACTATTTTAACACCATATATGAAAATAGTCAATATATTTAGTAAAATTTAATCGAAAATTTGTTTGTGTTTTTGTCAATATATTATTCCTCCACCTATTAATATGTCATCATCATAAAATACAACAGATTGCCCTGGAGTAATAGCTCTTTGTGGTTCTTCGAATATTACCTTAACATTATCTTTTTCAAAATTTATTTTAGCTTTTGATTTTTCTGCTCTATACCTTATTTTTGCCCAAACTTGCATATTATTATATATAGGTATTAAAAAATTCAAATTATTTGCATATAAAATTTTTTTATATAAATTTTCTTCTGTACCTACTACTAATTCATTATTGTCCTTATTTATTTTTATAACATATAAAGGTTCTTTATATGCTATTCCTAACCCTTTTCTTTGACCTATAGTATAATTTATTATTCCATTATGTTTTCCTATTATTTCTTTCTTTCCATCATTATATATTACTATATTACCAGATTTTGGACAAATATTACATTTTTTACAAACATATTTTGCATAATTATTATCTTGTATAAAACATATCTCTTGACTATCACTTTTACTTGCAACAGGCAATTCCATTTTTTTGGCTAATTCCCTTATTTCATCTTTACTTTTATAATTTCCCAATGGAAAAATAACATGTTCTAATACTTTTTTTGATATACCATATAAAAAATAACTCTGATCTTTTTTTTCCGCTTCTGCCACTTTTAATACATATTGATTATATTTTTCACTATATTCACATTTTGCATAATGTCCTGTTGCTATATAATCACAGTTTAATTCTTTTGCTTTTTTATAAAAAAAATCAAATTTTATATGTTTATTACACTCTACACAAGGATTTGGAGTTTTTGCTTCTATATACTCATTATTAAAATTATTAATAACATATTTCTTAAATTCTTTTTTTCCATCTATTATATAATATTCTATTCCTAATTTTTGACAAACATACCTTGCGTCATCTAATCCTTGTTGTTCTTCATTTAACAACATTGTAGCACCTAATACTTCATAGCCTTGTCTTTGAAGTAAAACAGCTGTTACACTGCTATCAACTCCTCCACTCATTCCTAATAATACTCTTTTCATTCAGTTACATCCTCTTTTTTTATTTCAATATGTACATCATCTAATTGTTTTTTATCCACTATGCTTGGTGCATTCATCATTGAGTCTCTAGCTTTTTTATTTTTTGGAAATGCAATTACTTCTCTTATATTATCACTATCTGCAATTAACATTACCATTCTATCTAACCCAGGTGCAGCTCCAGCATGAGGTGGAGTACCATATTTAAATGCATTATATAATGCTCCAAATCTTTCTTTTACTGTATCTTCTGTATATCCTGCTATTTCAAATGCCTTTATCATTAATTCTTGATCATGATTTCTTACTGCTCCTGAAGCTAGTTCATAACCATTACATACTAAATCATATTGATATGCCAATATATCTAATGGATTCTTTGTATTTAATGCTTCCCTTCCCCCTTGAGGCATAGAAAATGGATTATGATTAAAATCTATTTCTCCTTCATCTGATAATTCATACATAGGAAAATCAACAATAAAGCAAAATTTATATACATTTTTTTCTAATAAATCTAATCTTTTTCCCAATTCTATTCTTATTAACCCTGCTATTTTTTGAGATTTTTCTAATTCACTATCTGCTATAAAAAATGCACTATCTAATTTTTCTAAATTATACTGTTCTTGCAATATTTTCTTCATATCTGAAGTTATAAACTTTGATATTCCTCCATTCAGTTCACTATTTTCATCTAATTTTATCCATGCAAGACCATTTGCTCCTGCTTCTTGTTTTGCAAATTCTGTCATATTGTCAAAAAATTTTCTTCCTTGTATTCCACCTTTTTTAACAATTATTGCTTTTACAAACTTACCTTTAAATGCATTAAATTCTGAATTTTCAAACACTTTACTTACATCTTGTATAATTAATGGATTTCTTAAGTCTGGTTTATCTATACCATATTTTTCCATAGCTTCTCTATACGGTATACGTACAAAATGTGGCTTATCTACTTTCCAATTTGTATGCTTTTCAAAAACAGTAGTAATTAATTCTTCTAATATATTTAATACATCTTCTTGTTCTGCAAAACTCATTTCGAAATCTATTTGATAAAATTCTCCTGGAGCTCTATCTGCTCTTGGATCTTCATCTCTAAAACATGGCGCTATTTGATAATATTTATCAAATCCAGATATCATTAATAATTGCTTAAATTGTTGAGGTGCTTGTGGTAGTGCATAAAATTCTCCTGGATGTAATCTGCTAGGTACTAGAAAATCTCTTGCACCTTCTGGTGATGAATTTGCCAAAATAGGTGTTTGTATTTCTGCGAAACCTAATTCATCCATTTTATTTCTAATTGTTTTCATTATTTCTGAACGAAGTAATATATTTTTATGAATATTCTCATTTCTTAAATCTAAAAACCTATACTCTAATCTTAAATCTTCTCTTATTGATAACCTATCTACTTTTTCAGAATTTATTTCAAAAGGTAATACTGGTTCACATTTTCCTAAAATTGACAATTTATGTACTTCTACTTCTATTTCTCCTGTTGGTATTTTACTATTTTTATTAGAACGCTCTAAAACAATTCCTTCTATTTTTATTACTGTTTCTGTTACTAATTTTTCAGCTTTTTCTAATATATCATCTTTATTTATTACTATTTGGGTGATTCCAAATTGATCTCTTAAATCTATAAATTGCATTGAACCTAAATTCCTTATTCTTTGTATCCAACCTGATAAAATCACTTTTTCTCCTACATTATTTATATTTAATTCTCCTAAATTATGTGTTCTAAGCATAAATAATACCATCCTTTTCTCATATACTTAATATTTATATTATACTTTGTTTTTATGATATTTTCAATACTTTATATTGGATTTACATGCACTATTGCTTTATATACTATATCTAATCCTTGTATATCTTTTTCTAAATTATCTGCTAATTCATGACTTTCAAAAGTAGACATATTACCATCTACATAAATTGTCATTATTACTATATACTGATAACCTACTGGAGTTGTTTCTATTTCGTCTATTTTCTTTATCTCTTTTCTTAAATGTATCAAATCTAATATCTTATCTTTATCTTTTTCATTTATTGAAACATCCATTAATATGTTATAACTTTCTATAAAAATCTTTACTCCTGTTACTGCTATCCATATTGATATTCCTATTCCAACAACTCCATCTACCCAATATATTTGTTTTAATGTCGCTAATATAGAAATTAAAGTAAAAGTTGTTACTATGCAATCATTCCTATGATCTTTTTTATTTGCTTCTAATAAAATATTACTATATTTTTTGGACATCATATCAGTAAAAATATATAGTGCAACTTTTATAAAAATTGTAATTATACAAACTATTATAAGTATCCAAGAAAATGTCATTTTACTTCCAATTATTAAGCTTGTAACAGAATCATATAATAATTTTGTTGCCAACATAATCATGGATATACTAATAAACATAGAAAAAATATATTCTGCCTTTCCATGTCCAAAATTATGTCCGTCATCTTTAGGCTCACTTGCTATTTTATTTCCTATATATGTCATTAAAGATGCAAATATATCTCCTACACTATTTGCAGCATCTGCTATCATTGATTGGCTATGACTTATTATCCCTATACTACCTTTTATTAATAATAAAAATATATTTCCTAACATTCCAAAAATGCCTGCTTTTTTTGTTACATTATATCTATCTTCCATATAAAATCCCTTTCTTTATACTTTTATTTCTTAGTTACTATACCATAAATTAATATGAATTTCAATTATTTTATATTCCTTATATAATTATATTGTCAAAAATTTATGGCATAATTGGCACATTTATGTTTTTTTGTCATATTATGTAGTATAAAATATTTTAGGAGGTAGAAAAATGTACGAAAATGAATATAATTACCAAAATATGTATATGAAAAATTTTGATACTGATATGTTTGATAATACAACATGCTATAACATACAATCTAGCATGTATAATAGTAATTCTTGTATGTGTGGTTTCGATTCAAATGATAATTTATTTTCTGGTAATCCAATATTAGCTCAAAGTTACGTTCCTTGGCAAACAATGAACAAAACTCTAAAACCTTGTACTGGATTAAAAAATGGTACTATTTTTCCTGAACTTGTCAGACCTTATCGTCCTTGTCAGGATATAGAAGAAATAAATTATATACGTGCTACAAATACAATAAAAGGAGGATATAATGATGGAAGAGAATGAAATAATTGATAATAATCGCAATTGTAATTGTACAATGAATATATCCAATATGAATTGCAATTGTAGTTGTCAAAGAAATATGACAAGAGAAGAAATGATTGAACAAATTCGTTGTTATGATTTTGCTATAAATGACTTAGCATTATATTTAGATACTCATCCAAATGACCAAAGAGCAATATGTATGCATAGAAACTATTGTAAAATATTAAAAGATTTAAAAGATAGTTACCAAAGAGTCTATGGACCTCTTTCAATTTATTATCCATGTAATAAATGGAGATGGTTAGAGGAACCATGGCCTTGGGAAAGGGGGAATTTTTAATGTGGACTTATAAAAAAATGCTTCAATATCCAATAAATATAAAAGAACCAAATCCTCAACTAGCCAAATTTATAATTTCTCAATATGGAGGTCCAGACGGAGAACTTGCTGCCTCTCTTCGCTATTTATCACAAAGATTTGGTATGCCTGATCAAAAAGCTAAAGCTATATTAAATGATATAGGAACAGAAGAATTAGCACATTTAGAAATGGTAGGTACTATTGTTCATCAATTAACTGATGGTGTGTGTCCAGAAGATTTAAAAAAGGCTGGTCTTGGTGCATATTATACAGATCATGGGGTGGGTTTGGAATATCTCCTAATCCTGTTTTTTAGTTTTATAATATATTACCTTTCCAAATCTTCTTGAACTGTTGTTTTTTCAAAGTCTCTTTTCCTTCTTGAACTAGATAATACTTTTGCTTTTTCATCTTCTATTTGTTTTAAAAATTCTATTCTTTCCTCTGATTTAGAAGAGTGCATAGCATAGTCGTTTAAATTTCTTTCTTGATTTTTTCTTAATCGTTTAGCCATATCTTTCCAATTTGACATATTAATTCCTCCTTAAATTTTTTATGAATTATCATTTTCAAACAATTCTTTAATATATAAATCTCTATTTTTTAATTCGTTATTTTTTCCTTGTAATAAATTTTCAAAAAACATTACTAAATAATCAAATGTAGGATAAATTCCTCTTGGAATATTTCCATAATTACTCCTAACTAAAGCATTTCTAAAATATAAACTGTGTTCTTTAAACATATCATTATTAACATTAAATCCCATATTATTAAGATATTTTTCAATAAATACTGCTGTTGTTCTAGTATTACCTTCTCCAAAAGGATGTACTTGCCAAATGCTTGAAGTGAATTTTGCAATATGTTTTATTAATTCATCTTTATTTAGTTTTGAATAATCAAATTCTTTTTCTTCTTTAAAATCATAATCAAAATAGCTTTCGATATCTTGATAATTTACATATTTAACAGTATCTCCATTAAGGATGTCCTCTTTTTTAGTAATATTATAATTTCTATAGTTACCTGCAAAATCATAAATATCTTTAAATAAGTATTTATGAATATTCTTTAAAGTAATAGGACTAAAACCAAAACTCTTATCTTCTAAAAGCTGTGCTATTCTTAAAGAA
>CALXJJ010000031.1 GCA_944388605.1 uncultured Clostridia bacterium | reverse complement strand
CTATATATTATAAATTCAATATTTTAAATATGGGAAAAGAAGATAATAAATTACAAAATGTTGGCTAAATTTAAAAAAATAGTCGTAACGGAATATTAGGACAATAATAGTATTAATAATATTAGCAGGAGTAACAATAAATGTAGCATTAGGAGAGAATGGATTGTTTAAGAAAGCAGAGGAGACGAAGGAGTATATGGAGAATGCGATGGCAGCGGATGAGACAGCAATAAATGAAATAATAGCAGAAATGGATGGAATAATAGGAAGTGGAGAGCCAGAAGAGATAGGAGAAATAACAAGAGGAGATTTATTTGATAAAACAACAGAGATAAAAGATGATGAAGGAAATAGTGTGTGGATACCGAAAGATTTTGGAATAGATGAAGATTCAGCTACTAACCAGGATGAAGGAATAGTAATAACAGATGAAATAGGAAATGAATTTGTATGGGTACCAGTGCCAGATCCTAGTACAATGTTTGAGACAGTAGAGGAGCCAGTAACATTAAGTGATGGTGTAACTACAACGAATAAATATAGTAAATTAAGAGTAAGAGAAGAAGACAAAGAATATTATACAGCAAGTATCCCCGGAGATGACAGTGGTGACAAAGTAAGAGAGCCAGACGTATTAACAGATTATGATGATAACAGTAGTTATATAGAAGAATTAGGATATAGTGATATAACAGACATGGCAGAAGATTTAGTAAGAGAGTATAATGAAATGGCAAGAAGTATAGAGACATACCATGGGTTTTACATTGGAAGATATGAGTTAAGTGGAACAAAAGAAAGTCCTACAGTTAAGGCAGGAGCAGTATTAACTGCAAGTAGTGCGAATATGTGGTATGGATTAAAGAAAGCGTGTCAGGAAGTAATAAAGAATAATACAGAAGTGAAGAGTACGATGATATATGGATGTCAGTGGGATGAGACAATGAGTTGGTTAAAGAGGACAAAATTTGTAGGAGAAGAAGAAAAGGTAGATGAGGATTCGAGAAGTTGGGGAAATTATCAAGATAGTATATCACCAGCGAATGTATCAGGATATGGAAGTCCTCAAGATACAGGATATAGTGAAAACTGGAGTGCGAATAAAATCTATGATTTAGCAGGAAATTACAGAGATTGGACACAAGAGGCGAACAACACTTACGTTCGTGTTTACAGAGGAGGTTACTACAACGATTCAGGTTCTCTCAGTCCAGGTTCAGACCGTCGCAGCTACGGTCCGTTCAGTACGAGTTCCGTCTATGCAGCGAGAGCCACTTTAATAATAAGTGACACTGTGAGCTGATAGAAGAGTAGAGAAGTAATAGCGAATGGAGAATGAAAATAATAGAATAAATAAAAACGGTAAAGCTTAGCGATACCGAAGGTACGCTAAGGGGTGAAAAATTTTATGATACAAAAAATGTAAAAGAACTGAAGTTCTGAGATTATATTTTTTGCAGAATAAAATTTTTCACCCATAGCGTGGCGCCACCCATAGCGTGGCGCTTTTTCTATGCTTGCAGTCTTGATTATGTAAACGAGAAAAAACGTCATAATGACATAAAGAAAGAAGGGTGGAAAAAATGAGTTTTAGTACAATGTTAGAAATTTTGAAAGAGAAAGAAAAAGGAAAAATAATATTAATAAGATTAGGTGCATTCTATATTGCAGTAGGGGAAGATGCAGTAGTATTACATAAAGAATTACAATTAAAATGTACATGTTTTAAAAATAGAATATGTAAAG
This sequence comes from uncultured Clostridia bacterium, assembly GCA_944388605.1. Classification (GTDB taxonomy): domain Bacteria; phylum Bacillota; class Clostridia; order TANB77; family CAG-508; genus CALXJJ01. The sequence goes on along the minus strand of CALXJJ010000031.1, from coordinate 9,326 downwards.
TAGGTTTTCCAGTAAATTCATTAGAAGAATATATAGAAAAATTAGAGAAGCTACCATATGGATATATAGTATATGATTATGATAAACCAAAAGTAGAATTAAAAGAAAAAATAGGAAAAGTAGGAAAGCATAATAAAGAAAAATCAAAAAACATAAATTGTTTGCTGTGTAAAGGAATGGGTAAGAGATATGAAGAAGATGAATATGCAAAAGCATTAAAGAAATTATTAGAAAAAGAGGAAAGAGAAAAAGAAAAATGAGAAATGAAAGTTTAATATTAATACCAAAAATAGAAAAATATATAGAATATATGTTAGAAGTAATATTAAAAATACCCCGCACAGAAAAATATAATATAGGAAATGAATATAAAAAAAGTATGTATGAAACAATGAGTTATGGAATATATGTAAGCAGAGGAAATAGAAGAGAAGAGTATTTAGATAAAATAGATTCAGAATTAATATTGCAAAGAATATATTTAAGAATAATGTTAAGGAACAAATGGATAGATGAAAAGAAATTTAAAGTATCAATAGAATTAATACATGAAATAGGAAAAATAGTAGGGGGATTAATAAAATACTATGCAAACAATAAGAAATAAGTATGATGAGAAATTAAGTTATGAAAGTTTAATGAAAGCGCATAAGTTAAGTAGAAGAGGAAAAGGATATAGAGAAGAAATAATAAAATTTAATTTAAAACAAGAAGAATATATAATGTGGTTATATAAAGAATTAAAAGAAATGAGATATAAACATAGAGGATATACAGTATTTTACATAAAAGAGCCAAAAGAAAGGAAAATAGAAAAAAGTAAATATATAGATAGGATAGTACATAGATGGGTAGTAGATAGTTTTATAGAGCCGTATTATGTACCAAGATTTATAGATACAAGTTATGCATGTATAAAAGGAAGAGGGATGCATAAAGCATGTATGGATGTACAAAAAGGAATGAAGAAGATGGAAAGGAAGAATGGAGAGTATTATATATTAAAAATGGATGTAAGGAAATATTTTCAGAATATAGATAAAGATATATTATATAAAATAATAAATAAAAAAGTGAGAGATAGAAAAATAATGAAAATAATAAAAGAGATAATATATTCAAGTGAAGGAAAAAAAGGATTAGCAATAGGAAATTACACATCACAAATGTTTGCAAATATATATTTGAATGAATTGGATAAATATATAAAAGAAGAAATAAAGTGTAAATATTATTATAGATATATGGATGATGGAATAGTACTCTTTAAAACAAAAGAAGAAGCAAAAGAAGCATTAGAAGGTATAAAGAAATTTTTAAGAGAAAAGCTAGAATTAGAATTAAATGAAAAAACTCAGATATTTAAGAATAAACAAGGAGTAAATTTTTGTGGATATAAAATAAAAGAAAATAGAATAAAAATAAGAGATAGAGGGAAAAGAAAAATGAAGAAAAAAGTAAAAAAATTAAAAGAAAAAGTAAAAGAAGGAGAAATAGGAAATAAAGAAGCAAAAAAGTATCTATGTGGACATTTTGGATATATAAAGTATGCAAATGTAAAGAATTTGAGTGAAAAATTATTTGAAGTATAAAAAATATAGAATAATAAAAATGAAATAGGGATAAGTTAAAAAGGCGAACAACACTAACAATCGTATTAACAGAGGAGGTAACTACAACAATTCAGGTTCAAACAATCCAGGTTCAGACCGTAACAACAACAATCCGAACAATACGAATTCCAACTATACAGCGAGAGCCACTCTAATATCAATCCAGATTATATGTTTTAAGGAATGTATACAGAGATGCTATTAGATATTAAAGAGACTTATTCCTTCCTAAAAAGGTAAAAATGTAACAATAAATTATATGTTAGTAAAAAAGTTGAAAATGTGTAATTTATGAAAAAATATAAAATAGAAGAGGAGGTGATAAAGAATAAATATAGTAATAATAGAAGGAAAAATAGAAGAAGTAGAATATAAATTTATATATAATAAATATAAAGAAAATAAAGAAATAGAATATAATAAAAATGTAATAGTAAAGTTAAAAATGAAACTAAGAAATGGAAGTATAGTAAAAGGATACGGATATGATGATATAGCAGATGAAATATATAGAAAACTAGAAAGAGATAATATAGTAATAGTAAAAGGAAAATTGAGAACAAATATGAAAATAGAAATAGATGATTATGAGATTATAAAATAGGAGATATAGAGTATATATAATGAATTTTAGTTCATAAGTTGCTATAAAATGGTGTGTTATTGTATCAATGATGTGAAGCAAAATTCTATAAAAAATGTGAGACTATCGTAAAAGTTGTGTAAATCGGATTTCCTTCTGATTGATAACTTGAAAAATTTTAATATTTTTATAACTAAATTTATTTTAATAATATTTTTCTAAAAAATCAACCTTTTAGAAAAAGTTGTGTAAATTTAATAGAGCTTAAGAAATTTTCTTCTTAAGCCTATTATTATACAATAGGAAAGTTATCCTTTCCTATTGTATAAAAGTCGCTACGCTCTAATGACTGCACACAATTTTGACTTCATAAAATTGGCTTAGAAACAAATTTGCTAAAAAGCTAACGAGGGAAGATAAAATTAATATAAATTTTAAGACCTTCCGATTTGTCCGAAAGTGAAGTGGTTTAAAGCCGTTGATAATAGTACATTGCGAAAAATACACAGAAAACATTCTTTAAAAACTTTAATTTTATGAGAAAAAATTTTCATACGTTATTACTGTATTGATATATTACTGATTGACTAATGTAATAAAAGATAGTATAATAAGTTCAAAAATTGGGTTTATGTAAAATCATGGAAGAGGGGGTATAAACGTGAAAAATAAAGAAGATTTTGAAAAAATATATAATTTTAGGCAATTAGTCAAAAGGTATGAGAAATTTAAGGAGAATATAGCATTCAAATATAAAGAGAAGAGTGAAATAAAAGAAATATCATATGAACAATATGTATATGATATTAAGTGTATGGCAGAATTTGTGTTAGACAGGGATGTAGAAAGAGTTGCAATTATAGGGAATAACAGGTATGAGTGGTGTGTTACTTATATGGGAGTAACTAATGCAGGTAAGATAATAATTCCACTTGATAAAGCATTAACAAATATTGAAATAGAAAAATTATTAAAAAGAAGTAGAGCAGATGCAATAGTATATGATGAAAAATATCAACAAGCAGTGAATGAAGCTGTAAATCAAGGCTGTAGTATAAAATATAAAATTTGCATGGATAATATAGATGGAGAAGATATTATTAAATATAAAGATGCAATAAATCGAGGAAAAGAAATATATAATTCTGATAAAACAAGATATGATGATATCAAAATTTATGATGATAAAATGTATATTATGTTGTTTACATCAGGAACAACAGATGAACCAAAAGCAGTTATGTTGTCCCAAAAAAATGTATGTGAAAATATAACTGCATATCCATATAATTTTAAAATATATCAGACAGATACTTTATTATCTTTTCTACCAATCCACCATACATTTGAATGTAGTATAACTTTTATTTATGGAACTTATTGTGGTGCAACAGTTGCTTTTTGTGAAGGATTAAGATATATTGCAGATAATTTAAAAGAATTTAAAGTAACTGTGTTTGTTGCAGTTCCATTAGTGCTTGAGACTATGGCTAAAAGAATACAAAAAGCAATTAATGATAGTGGAAAAAAGAATCTAATAAAAAAAATGACTACATTTTCACATTTCCTATTAAAATTAAAAATAGATATTCGAAAACAAATATTTAAACCAGTTTTAAAGCAGTTTGATGAATACTTAAGGGTAGTTTTATATGGTGCAGCTCCAATGGATAAAGAAACAATAGAATGGTATAATGATTTAGGAATAGAATTAATTCAAGGATATGGTTTAACTGAAAGTTCACCAGTTTTAACAGCTGAATCATCAGATAAAAAAAGAGCAGGTTCAATAGGAATACCATTAAATAATGTAGAGATAAAGATAGAAAATGCAGATAAACAAGGAGTAGGAGAAATTATCGCAAAAGGACCAAATATAATGTTGGGATATTATAAAAATGAAGAAGAAACTAATAAAGCATTAAGAGATGGGTGGCTATATACAGGAGATTATGGATATATTGATGAAGATGGTTTTGTATTTATAACAGGTAGAAAAAATGATATAATTGTTTTAAGGAACGGAAAAAATGTATATCCACAAGAAATTGAATTTTTAATTAATAAGCTTCCATATGTGGACGAAAGCATAGTTTATTCAAGAGATAAATCAAATACAGATACTTTGTTATGTGCAAAAATTGTATATAATAGAGAAAATATTGAAAATAAATTTGGAAAAAGAGGTAAAGAAGAATATAGAGAATTAATATGGGAAGATATAAAGAATATTAATAAAGGATTGCCAACATATAAGCATATAAAAGAAATTTTTATAACAGAAGAACCTTTAGAAAAAACCACTACGCAAAAAGTTAAAAGATACAAAGAATTAAGTAAAATGAAATAGGAAAGTGATTTACACTTTCCTATTTTCCTACAGCAATAACCCTATTATGAGGATTATAAGTATCTTTTGACAATAATGTCCTTGAAATTACTGTTCCATTTAATTTTACTATTTTATATGTTTCAGTTTTACAGCCATTTGATCCGCTTTCTAGAACCTTTTGTTGACCAGGTTGTAATGAAGAATCTTCCTGGTATTCAGTTTTATATGGTACAGATTGTATATAATTGGCTTCAATAACAACCTCATATTCAGGATCTTGTTTTAGTCCATATATTTTAAAAGAATTTACTCCACCAGTAGCTGAACATACTATACGTATAGGATAATCTCTATTATTTTTAAATACAAAATCTGGTCCTCCCCATGAAACAGTTGCATCAGTGCCAGCTTTTACATATCCAGGATTAAAATAATGGTTATGTCTTTCTACTATTTCTAAATTAGCTAGTAAAACGGCATTATACAAAGTAGATGAAACTTGACATATTCCACCACCAATACCTTGACTAACTTTACCACCAACATAAACTGTTGCAGCTTTATAACCAGCAGCTGCAGTACGTTTTCCTACTCTTTGATTAAATGAAAAAGATTCTCCCGGCATTAGTACAGTTCCATTTATTTTGTTTGTACATAATCTTACATTAGTAGCCCTATTGGTATTAGATGTAGGGTATTTGCTTGAGAAAGATGATAATAAGTCTGGAAAGGCTTCTGTTCCAATTTGATCAGTTGTAACATTTGGATATAATGTTTTTAAAGGAATAATATATTCATCTTTTTGCTCATTAAGCATTGCCTTAGCTTCATCTAAAGAAATTGCAAAATCAATTCCATTTGAATGTGGATGAACTACATATGGATTAGTAGTATAATAGGCATCAACAGGATCCTTATGCACTTCTTGATATAACCCGTCCATATCAATCCCCTTAGCTAAAGATTCGACAACAGGTATTTCTATACTATTTACAGTTTCTTTACATTTGATAGAATCTATAATTTGTGTTTTTAATTCATCTATATTAACTGCTACGCCATCTTTCCCAGCAGTGATTATCAAATTATTATCTTCTATGTAATAACTAGATTCAACTACTGCATCTGGAAGATTAGTATTTATTTCAGCAAGACTGTTGGTAAGAAGTTCATCATTATATGTAAAATTAGGTTCAATATCATTTTTAGAGAATAACGTGTATAATATAGTATAATTATTAACAAAAATATTAGAATTCCTTCCAATAGAATAAGCTGAATCCACAGCAGATGTAACATCAAATTTGGCTTCAAACTGAGAAGGTAATACAGTTGTTTCAAAGTCACCATGTTTTAAAGTTATATTTGAGTTAATTTTTTCATCTAAAGCAGAATTAATTTTAGAAATAGCTTCATCTTTGGTTAAATCTGATACATTAATTCCATAAATACTAATTCCAGAAATGATTTTATCATTATTAATATTAATAATAGCGAATACAGTTGATAATATTAATACTAATAATGCAAAAATCAATATAGGAATTAGTATAAACAATAATTTATGCCTTTTTTTAGGAATGTCATATTTATTATTATTTAAATTTTTCATACTAGGTGGTGAATAATGTTCTTCTTTTACCTTTTTTTCTTCATTAGATTTAACCTCTTTATTTTCTTTTTTTAGTATTTCTGAATTTTTAGTACTTTCACTATTAATGTTTGATTTTGATTCTTTTATTTCTATTTTAGTTTTTGAATTATTATTTTTCTTTTCATTAATATCAGAATTATTATCTTTTATTTCAATGTCTTCTGTTTTCATAAAAACCTCGCATCCTCTAAATTATTATTTAATAAATAGTTATTCCTAAAAGTGACAATATAAATTTAGCAATATAAAAAATACCTATTATAACAGTAAATGATTTAAATAACTTCAAGTCATTCTCATAATTAAAAGTCGTCTTAATTACAAAATAATAAAGTATTATTGATATCATATAACAAAAACTAGAAAAACTACTTAAAATACTATAAAGAGTCATATTATTACTAATAATTGTAAGTATGAAAGCTATACTGGCTATTATTTTAGGAATACTAGCAAATGTAACTATAGAAAATATACTTTTAAAAGATTTTTTTTCATTTTTGCACATAATAAATAATATAGTAGTTAATACTAATATTATGGCAATTGGTTGAATTATATTTTTAGCAATACCAAGTAAAAACGAAGCTGAATTGCTAAGAATAGAATTTATAGAAAGTAAATTAAATATGTTATTGCTAAATATATAATTAATAAAAATAATTAAAATCCATGTAATTAGTAATATAATTGAATAGTTAAAAAATTTATTATCATTAAAATTATATATTTTATTTATAGTACTAATAGGATTTTTAAAGAAGTCAATTAATAAGTTTTTTGTTGCAATTGCGTCTTTTTTTATATTGGTATTTTTAGAAGTATCTTTTGTTTTTAAATTATCAATATTTTCGTTATTATCACTCATAAAAAACCTCCATTTGAGTATAATTAATATAATAATATTAAACTATAAAAAGCTAATTTTGTAAAGTATTTTCGATAAATATTTACAAATTTCACTAAAATAAATATATATTAAATTATATTAATAAAAAAATAAAGTATGATTAATTTTTTTTTGGAAATAATAGAAAAAAATTAATATTAGTGATATACTAATATGCGAAAGTATTTAAGTACAAAATTATAAAGAAATTTAAAATACATTTTAATGTTTTCAGATTTGTTCAAATAAAAAGAAAGAGGGTTGATATAATGGATGAAAAATCTCAAGGAGAAATTCTAAAAGAAAAATTATTTCATGAAAAAAAGAATGGCTGGGAAAATATAAGTGAAGAAGGAAAAAATAAAATTTTTGATTATTGCGAAGGTTATATGAAATTCTTAAATAGATCAAAAACAGAAAGAGAAATTGTAAGTAATTGTGAAGAGATGGCTAAAAACAAAGGTTTTGTAGATATCAGACATATAAGTAATTTAAATGTAGGAGATAAAATATATTATAATAATAGAGGAAAAAGTATATATTTAGCAGTAATAGGCAGTGATCCAATAGAGGCAGGGATTAATGTAGTAGGTTCACACGCAGATTCTCCAAGGTTAGATTTAAAACCAAATCCAATATATGAAGATGATGGTTTTGCATATTTTAAAACTCATTATTATGGAGGAATAAAAAAATATCAATGGACAACAATTCCTTTGGCAATACATGGAATTATAGCAAAAACAAATGGAGAGAAAATAAAGATAAATATAGGAGAAGATGAATCAGATCCAATATTCACTATTACAGATTTACTACCACATTTAGCACAAGAACAAATGGAGAAGAAACTTAAAGATGGAATATCAGGTGAAGATTTAAATATATTAATAGGAAGTATACCATTTAATGATGAAAAAGTATCAGATAAAGTAAAATTAAATATATTAAATATTTTAAATCAAAAATATGGAATTAAAGAAGTAGACTTTTTAAGTTCAGAGATAGAAATTGTACCAGCAATGAAAGCTAGAAGCTTAGGATTTGATAGAAGTATGGTTGCAGCATATGGTCAAGATGATAAAGTTTGTGTGTATACATCAATTACAGCAATGTTAGACATGAATATACCAAAAACTACTGCTGTATGTATTATATCAGATAAAGAAGAAATAGGTAGTGTAGGAAATACAGGAATGGAATCTCATGTATTTGATACCTTTATGTCTGTAATATTAAATAAATTAAATATCAATGTTCCTAATTTGTTAGATAAAGTATTTTGTAATTCAAGAATGCTGTCAGCTGATGTTGATGCAGGAGTTGATCCTATATATGCTAGTGTATCTGAAAAGAATAATGCATCATTTTTAGGAAAAGGTATTGGGTTGTGTAAATATACAGGTGCAAGAGGAAAGTCTGGTGCATCAGATGCAAATGCAGAGTTTGTCGCAGAAGTAAGAAATTTATTTGAAAAGAACAATATTAAATATCAAATATCTGAACTAGGAAAAGTAGATGTAGGTGGAGGGGGCACAATAGCTTATATTTTAGCCAATAAAGGAATGGATGTAATAGATTGTGGAGTACCAGTACTTTCTATGCATGCTCCTTATGAAGTAACTAGCAAATTTGATATATTTGAAGCTTATAGAACATATAAAGCTTTTTGGGAAGAATAATAAAATTATCATCAATATGTAAAGAAAGCACTGAAAATCAGTGCTTTCTTTGGTATCACTTTGATATGCCATTACATCTCCTAAATTTTTCCGTAGCATCAAAATTGAAGCAATCTCCAAAAGTTAGTTCTTCGATATCGTGTTTAGGATCGAATTGGTTCTCATTTAAAGATTTTAAGAACAACTTTCTCCGAGGAGTGATGATTGGCTTTCTGTTCATAAAGATACCTCCTGATAATAAGTGTAACTATTATTATATCACAATATATGGAAAAAATCAATATTCTATAAAAAGTTGTATGAATATCCTGTGATATGATTACCCTGTAAAATTATTCTATGAAAAGTTGCTGTATTTAATTTATGATAAATGACCATAAAAATAATATTTTAATTTGTGACTTGTTCATCATTGAAAAGTTATAAGTTATATCTAAAGACTAAGTATGGAAAAAGTGGAGAAAAATAAAATACTGTAAAATTATAAAACTATATAACTGTATTTGTCAAGTGAAAATTGAGCCATATTATAATTGAAAATTGATCCACTTTTTGATAAAAAAATTATTCATT
>CALXJJ010000030.1 GCA_944388605.1 uncultured Clostridia bacterium | reverse complement strand
GAATAATACCATATATAGCAGGAGGAATAATAATAGTACTAGGAGGAGCATCTATAGTAGAGATACGAAAGAGAAAAGATAAATAAAAAAAATAAAACTTTGAGGAAATTCCTCAAAGTTTTATTTTAAATTTCTTATTGCTGTTATACGATCTTCTGTACTAGGGTGTGTAGACCAAATACTTGATTTGTTTTTCTTTTTTTGTCTAAATGGATTTACAATATACATATGTGCAGTAGAATTATTTGCAGATCTAAGCTCATGAGGGTCATTTGTTAATTTTTCTAATGCAGATACTAAACCATCTGGATTACGAGTAAATTCAACTGCAGTGGCGTCTGCTAAATACTCTCTTCTTCTAGAGATTGCAAGACTCATTAATTTAGAAAAAATAGGAGATAATATAAGGAATATAAGTCCTATAAGCATTAAAATTCCATTACCTTTACTTTCATTATCATCTTTTTTTCCACCACCCCAAAATAAAACACGTGTGACAAAATCAGCAAGCATTACAATAAGTCCTATCATAACAGTTACTACAGCACTAAGCAAAATATCATAATTTTTTATATGTGCTAGTTCATGTGCTATTACACCTTCTAATTCATAATAATCAAGTTTATTTAATAAGCTAGATGTAACACAAATAATACTGTTTTTTGGATTCCTACCAGTGGCAAAAGCATTTGGTTGAGGATCATCAATAACATATAATCGAGGTCTAGATTGTAAGCCAGATGATAACATTAAACCATCTAAGATATTATTTAATTGATTAAATTCTTCCTGATTAGCAGGTCTTGCACCATTTAAAGATAAAATAATTTTATCACTATAATAATAAGAACCCCAAGCTGAAATTATAGAAATAATTAAAGCTATTATAATTGAAAATGCACCTAAATCTAAAGACATGCATATATAATAAAAAATTAAAGTTAACATTATTATAAATAAACTAACAATGAAGCCAGTTTTAATTTTATTTTTCTTAATATCTTGATACATAAATTACACCTTCCACATAATTTAGTAGATAAGAAAAGTGAACTTTATTGTTCACTTTTCAGCTATATTAAAGCTTTTAGAATTATTTACTAAAATCTACTTTTACGTTCTTTTTTACCTCTGCATTATCAACTTCAAATAATGTTTCAGGTTTAAAATTAAACATATTTGCTATTATATTTGAAGGAAATGTTTCTAATTGAGTATTGTATATAGTAACACTGTCATTATAAAATTGTCTAGCATAAGATATTTTATTTTCTGTGTTTCTTAGTTCTTCTTGTAATTCAGAGAAATTTTGACTAGCTTTTAAATCTGGGTAATTTTCACTAACTGCCATAATAGTTTTTAAAACACTAGATAATTCATTATCTAATTCTGCTTTTTGACTAACAGAAGAAGCATTTACCCAAGAAGAACGAAGCTCTGTAACTTTAGATAAAACATCTTTTTCATGAGTCATATATCCTTTTACACATTCAACTAAATTAGGAATAAGATCAAATCTTCTTTGTAATTGAACATCAATTTGGCTCCAAGAATTTTTGGCTCTTAATCTTTTAGTTACTAGACTATTATAAATTATAGCGATAAAAATTGCTATTACTACTACAATGCCTAAAATAATAAATAGAGCAACCATGAAAGTACCTCCTTTTATAGTATGATAACATATTATAAAAAAAAATACAATATTTAATAAAAATATTCATAAGAACCGTACAAGCCACATATAATATATTATAGAGCTGTTTGGTAAAATTTAGAAAAAATGGAAAAACAAGACAGCTCTAAGGGAATCTAAAATTTGACATTAAAAGAAAGTTTTGATAAAATGAAAAACGAACAAAAGTTAAATGTCAATTTATAAGGGGGCTTATAAATGCATAAAAAAAATAATGCATCAATCACATTGAAAAAAGTAATACTTTGTAGTATTTTACTAATATTCATAATGGGAATTAGTGTATTGGCAGTAAATAGTAGATTAGATAATGTAAAAATAATACTTTCAAATAATTACGAGATGGAAGTTGTTACAGATAAAACTAAGGTATCAGATATATTAGAAGAAAATCATATTATATTATTAGATGACGAAAAAGTTACACCAGATATAAATGAAGAAATAACAGATAATCAAACTATTAGAATAACAAAAATAGAAGAAGAAGTAGAATTTGCACAGGAAGAAAAAAATGATATTTCAGTGGAAGAAATATTAAATGAAAATTATAGTTCAATTACAGAAAAAATTGTCACAGAACAGGTAGAAATACCATTTGAAACAATAACAAAAGATGTATCAAATGGAGGATCTAAACAAAATAAAGTTGTTCAAGAAGGAGAAAATGGACTTAAAGAAGTAATATATAGAATAAAGTATCAAAATGAAGAAGAAATAGAAAAAGAAGAAATATCATCAAAAATCTTAAAAGAACCTAAGAATAAAATAATTGAAGTTCAAACAAGACAAGTTACATCAAGAAGTAATACATCAAGAACAAGTGGAGGGCAAACAATTAGTAGTGGAACATATATTGTAACAGCATATTGTAGTTGTTCAAAATGCTGTGGAAAAACAAATGGAATGACTGCAAGTGGAACTAAAGCAACAGCAGGAAGAACAGTTGCAGCACCTTCAAATTTTGCATTTGGTACAAAGTTAAAAATCAATGGAAAAATATATGTAGTTGAAGATAGAGGTGGTGCAATACAAGGAAATAGAATAGATATATATATGTCGAGTCATACGCAAGCACTTGCATGGGGAAAAAGAACATGTACAGTAGAAGTAGTAAATTAAATATATAAACAATAATTAAACAAAGGATTTTGACCTTTGTTTAATTATTGCTTAAAAGGACATATTCTCTAGAATTGCACATAAATTATATAAAAAGACAAAGAGAAAAGTTTTAATTAGCACAATTTTTAAAACCTTCAGATTTGTTTTTTTATTCTTTATACAATAGGAAAGTTATCCTTTCCTATTGTATAAAAGTTGCTACGCTCTAACGACTGCACACAATTTTGACTTCGTAAAATTGGCTTAGGAACAAATTTACTAAAAAGCCAACGAGAAAATATTAAATTACTACAAATTTTAAGGCTTTCCGATTTGTTCTTACTGATAATGGCAGTCAAAATTTGACAAATATGGAAAAGTATGATAAAATAAAATTCGTTGTTGCTTTAAGGAGGGAACAAGTAATGAAAAAAGATGAAAAAGCATCCATCCCGCTCAAGAAGATTTTGATTATTAGCATTATAGTCATATTTATGGCTGGAGCAAGCGTAATGGCTGCAAATTCTAAAATGAATACAGTAAAGATAATATTATCAAATAACTATGAGATGACAGTATTATCAAACAAAAGCAAAGTATCAGATATTTTAGAAGAAAATCATATAATTATATCAGAAAATGAAGTAGTATCACCAAAAATAAATGAAGAACTATCAGATAATAAAACAATTAGAATAGCAAAAGAGGAAGGGCAATCAGAGATTGCTGAAAATAATTATAAAGAAATAACAACAGAAAAATTATTAGAAGAAAATTATAGTAATATAACAGAAAAAGTAACAACAGAACAAATGGAAATACCATTTGAAACAATAACAAAAGATGTATCAAATGGTGGAACAAAACAAAATAAGGTAGTACAAAATGGTGTAAACGGAATTAAAGAAGTAACTTATAAAATTAAATATCAAGATGATGTAGAAATAGAAAGAATAGAATTATCATCAAAAATTATAAAAGAGCCTAAAAACAAGATTATTGAAGTTCAAACAAAAAAAGTTACATCAAGAGGTGGAACATCAAGAGGTAGCACAAGTGTTACATATAGTAATGGCAAATGGAGTTATTCTGATTCAGAAATAGACTTACTATGTGCAATAACTGCTCAAGAATGTAGCTCAAGTTATCAAGGAGCATTAGCTGTTATAACAACAGCTTGCAATAGAGCACAAAGTAGTAAATGGAGAAGTAGAGGAACAGATCCATTAAGTCAATATAAAGCAAAAGGACAATTTTGTTATTCATTAGATAGCCATTGGAAAAGAAGACTAAATGGAAATTATTCTAGTGTAGTTAAGCAAGCAGTTTTAGATGCTTTAAATGGAAAAAGAAATCACAATTATTTATCTTTTAGAGCTGCAGGAACAGCTTCAGGAGTAAATATTGGGGGAAATGTATATTTTAACCCTATGTAGGAAGCTAGATAAAACTAGCTTCTTTATTTCTTATATAGAAAAAATTGTATTTTTCCTATATAAGAATATCGCTTTGCTCAAACAATTGTACATAATTTTGACTTCGTAAAATTGGCGCAGAGCAAATTTATCAAAAAACTAATGATGAAAGATAAAGTTAGTTTAAATTTTATTAAAGTTATAGAGATAGGAGAAATTTAATATGAAATTGATATCATGGAATGTTAATGGATTAAGAGCAGTTATGCAAAAAGGATTTATGGATAGTTTTAAAAAGCTAAATGCAGACATATTTTGTTTACAAGAAACAAAATTACAGGAAGGGCAAATTAATATTGAATTAGATGGGTATAATATATATTGGAATTATGCAGAAAAAAAAGGATATTCTGGTACAGCAATATTTACTAAAAAGGAACCAATAAATATTAATTATGGTATAGGAATAGAGGAACATGATAAAGAAGGGAGAATAATAACATTAGAGTATGATAAATTTTATCTTGTAAATTGTTATACACCAAATGCAAAAAGAGAATTAGAAAGATTAGATTATAGAATGATATGGGAAGATGAAATTAGAAAATACTTAAAGAAATTAGACAATATAAAACCTGTAATATATTGTGGTGATTTGAATGTAGCACATAATGAAATAGATTTAAAGAATCCTAAAACAAATGTTGGAAATGCAGGGTTTACGAATGAAGAAAGAGAAAAAATGACACAGCTATTGCAATCTGGATTTATAGATTCCTTTAGATATTTATATCCAGAAAAAACAGATTCATATAGTTGGTGGTCATATATGTTTCATGCAAGAGAAAAGAATGTGGGATGGAGAATAGACTATTTTATAATATCAGATAGAATAAAAGATAAACTAAAAGATAGTATAATACATCCAGAAATAATGGGGAGTGATCATTGTCCTGTTGAAATAGACATAGATATTTAAAAATTTGCATATTAAAGGAGTGATTAGTGTGAAGGAAAATAAACATTTTTGGATAAAAGGAATATATTGGTTTATATTTGCAGTAGCACTTATTATTATATATAAAACACTGGATAATTTTAATGATATAGCAAATTTTATTAAGAACTTTTTTGATGTAATAATGCCATTTATAGTAGGAATAATAGTCTCATATTTATTTTATTTGCCAAGTAAAAAATTGGAAGATTTTTTTAGAAAAAGTAAAAATAATATTGTAAAGAAAAAATCAAGAACAATAAGTGTAATATTAGTGTATTTAATAGCATTTCTTTTGCTAGCTTTAGTAATAAGATTTATAATGCCAACTATAACACAGAGTTTAATTGATTTAGTAAATAACATACAAAATTATTACAACAACACAATAAAAAATATAAATGAAATGCCAGAGGGTGGATTATTAAATAATGATATTATAAAAGAATTAATAAAATCTATAGCACAAATAGATATTAAACAATTTTTAAACATAGACAGATTAACTGAGTATGCAAAAGGAGCAATAAATGCTGCATTTGGGATATTTGACTTTTTTGTAGCAATGATTGTTTCTATATATATATTACTAGAAAGAAGTCAAATATTAGAGTTCCTTAAAAAGTTAACAAGAGCAATATTCGGCAGAAATACAAGTAAAAAAATAGAAAAATATTTTTATAAGAGTAATAATATATTCTTTAACTTCTTAGTAAGCCAAGGATTAGATGCAATAGTTGTTGCTGTACTTTCGTCTATATTGCTTAGTATCTTAGGAGTAAAGTATGCTATATTATTAGGAGTGCTTATAGGTGTATCAAATCTAATTCCATATTTTGGAGCTATAATAGGAGTAATAATAGCAGTAATAATTACAATTTTTACAGGAGGAATCTCACAAGCTGTTATAATGGCAATTTCCACAATAATACTTCAACAGATTGATGCTAATATTATAAATCCTAAAATCGTGGGAAATTCACTAAAGATAAGTCCACTATTAGTAATATTTGGAGTAAGTGTAGGTGGTGCTTATTTTGGAGTGCTAGGAATGTTTCTAGCAGTACCAATTATAGCAGTTTTAAAAGTTTTAATAATAGATTATATAGAATATAAAGCAGAAAAAAATAAAGTAAGAGAGGGATAATAAATTGAAAAAATATGGTTTTTTTGGAGGTGCATTTAATCCTCCAACAATAGCACATATTGAATATGCAAAAAGAGCTGTAAAAGAAATGGAATTAGATAAGTTATTTTTTGTGCCAGTTGGTGACTATTATAACAAACCAGGATTAATATCAGAAAAACATAGGTATAAGATGTTGCAAGAAATATGTAAAAATGAAGAAAAATTAGAAGTCTTGGATATAGAGCTAAATAGAAAAGAGAATCTAACTGCAATAGATGCTTTTCATATCATAAAACAAAAGTATAAACATTCAGATATATATTTTGTTTTAGGTTCTGATAATTTTATAAAATTGCCAACTTGGAATAAAAACAAAGAATTAATAAATGATTATAAATATATAGTTTTAGAAAGAGATGGAAATAAATTAGATAATATCATAAAAGAGAATAAAATAAATTGCAATATTATATATGGAAATTTTCAAATTAGTTCAACTATGGTAAGAGATGCAATTAAGAGAGGGGAAAAAATATCTAAGTGGACATTTCCTGTAGTTGAAGAATATATAAAAGAAAACAACCTATATAAATTCACATTTTGAAAAAACAATACATTAACATTTTTACAAACATTATTTTAAATGTATTAACTAATACATAAAAATAATGTTAAAATTCTGTTGAAAAGTATAAAAATAATGGTATAATATGTAAAAGAGAGGAATGTGAAATATGGTAAATGAATTTTATTTTAAATCAAGTACTGGTAAAAAATTATATGCAAAACGATGGATTAATGAAAATATAAGTGATTACAAAGGAATTATACAAATAATACATGGAATGCAAGAACATATTAATAGATATAATGAATTTGCAGAATTTTTGGCAGAAAAAGGATATATAGTATATGGTCACGATCAGCTAGGACACGGAAATAGTAAAACAGACAAAGACGAAGGCTTTTTTGATAAAAAGGATGGGTATTTAAGATTAGTAGATGATGTACATATATTGCAAAAACAAATTAGACAAGAATATCCAAGTCTACCATATATAATGTTAGGACATAGTATGGGTTCATTAATATTAAGAATATATTTAACAATATATGATGACAATATAGATAAAGCTATTTTAATGGGAACAAGTGGTAGAGAGAAGAATTTAAGAAGCGGATTGATACTTGCAAAATTAATAAAAATATTTAGAGGAGAAAAATATAAAAGTAAAAAATTGTACGAATTAGTGCAAGGAAGTTTTAATAAACAATTTAAAAATGCCAATAATAATTTAGAATGGATAACAAGTAATATAGAAAAACAGGGAGAATACAAAAATGATTCAAAATGTGGAATAAGATTTACCACATCTGCATATGTTGATTTATTAAAAATGAATATATATTTGAATATTAAAGATAATATAGCAAAAACAAAAAATATACCATTGTTATTTATTTCAGGTGATTATGATCCTGTAGGGGAAAATGGTGAAGGAATATATAGAGTTTATAATAAATTAAGAGAAGAAGGAAAAACTCAAGTGTATGTGAAATTATATAGAGATGCTAGACACGAAATATTAAATGAACCTGTAAAATTGGATATATATTATTACATAATTGATTGGATAGATGGAAAAATATAGAAAAGAACAAAAAAAGACTTATAACCATACGGAAATAAGTCTTTTTTGCTGTTTTTATGTATGTAATTACAAAATGAACGATATGTGCAAAAAGCTCATTTATAAGGAAAAAATAGTATTAATAAGAAAGATAGAAAACTAAAAAATAACAATAAAAAACAAAATGTAACAAAAATGTAAAGAAAATTTAAAAAACATATACCTTGAATTTCCGTAAGATAAGCGCAAACGCTACCAAAATCCTCCATTTACTAAAAAATAAGTAGATATTAAAATAAATATATATAAATAAAAACAAATGCGTTATTTATGTGAATGGGAAGGGTTGGTTAAACATGAAGAAAAGAAAGGGTATGCTAATAGCATCAATAGTAGTTGTGATATTGTCAATAATAGGATTGATAATATCAAATATAAGCAAAAAGGAGAAAATTGCAAGATTAGATGAAGAGATAAGAAGATCAATGACATATGAACAGGTAAAAGAAGGAGACGAAATAGTAGAAGGTGTCAGTGGTCTTAAATTTGATGCGTTCTTTTTAAGAGACTTAAATGGAGATGGGTATGCAGAAAGTATAAGAGGAACATGTAGAGAAATAGGAGAAGAAGATACCCTATACATGGAATTAAATATGGAAACAGAAGGCTATTTAGAAAATGGAAAAATAACAATAAATAGTGAGAATTTCTATTTCCAAACAAACCTACCAAAAGATGATGAATTAGCAGAAAATTATGTAGGAAATAACATAAAAGAAATAAAATTAAATACAATAAACAATGGAACCCAAAAGTTAATAACAGGAATAGTAAGAAGTGGAGATTATACTTACACTTCTTCAAAGCTTGCAGGATTGGGAAATAATATAAATAATTATAGCAAAGTAAATAGTGTAACTCTTACAGGAACATATGTAGATGGAAGCGGAGCAAGAAAAGAAATCAAAAAAGAAGTAAAATTTGATGTAGACTGGCATGGAGAAACAAAGGCAGAAATACCATCATATATAGCAAATATTAAAAACTTAAATCAAGAACAAGATATAGCAAATGCTATAAATGGAGAAGAAAGAACATTTACAGTAAACTTTAAAGCAGGAATACAAGAAGTAAATAACCAATTAATTCTAAGCAAAGCACATATAGAAGGAGAAATACCAGAGTTATCAGGATATGCACCAACTAAAGTAGAAATATTAGGAACAAATGTAACATATACATATGATGAGCAAACAAGAAAATTTACAGCAGAAAAACAAGCAGTAGTAGATGGAAATGGGAATATAACTAGTCAAGTATATGATGGAACATATAGTAGTGGAATTCAATATAGATATAATAAATTTGATATAAAGGTAACATATCCAATAGAGGCATATGAAGCAATAGGAGAAGATACAGTAGAATATAGATTACCAGTAACAGGATATTATGAAGGATATAACAATAAAAATACAGAGTTTACAAATCCATACAAATCAAATGAAGTAAAAGGAACATTTATAGTAACAATAAAAAATCCAGATGGAAAAGTTGCAATATTTGAAGTAAGAGTTGGAGATTATGTAAGTACTCCAACATATAGGTATGTAGTATCAAAAGAAAAACCATTAAGAATATATAATGAATTAAGTAGTGAAGAAACAAATGATACATATAAAGTAAGATGGTATGCATATACAGGTTCAGCAGGCGAATCAACAGGTATTGTAATGAAAGAAACAAGAGATGGAGAAGCCCAAGTATCAGATGAATTTAATAGCCAATATAGTATGGAAAATGTAACAAAAAATATTGGAATAGGATTTTCAGGTGTAGATGCATTTTTAAAAGAAGATGGATGGATTAAAGTATATGATGAAGAAACAGGTAATTTAATAGTAACATTTGAACAAGGAGAATGGAATAAATATACATCAAATAATCCATATATGTATGAAATACCAGTAAAACATATAAGAGTAGAAACAAGTAATGTAAACTCAAATTCAAGTATGTATGTATATAATATAAAAGAATTAGATGATGAATATATAACAACAAATTATACAAGAGAAGAATTTGATCAATTACAATCAATAAAATCAACATTAGTTGGATATCTAGGAGGAAACTATGTAAACCAAGATACACATAGTGCAAATTATGAGGCACCTTATTCGGTAGCTACAATAAATATTAGTAATAATACAATATCAACACAAACAACAGAGAAAAATGAAAAAATAACTATAAATGCAAGTGCAAATAAATCTGCAAATCAAGTAGAATGGGTAAATGGTTCATTTTTAATAAAATTACCAAAAGAGATATTGTCAGCTCAAATAAATAATGTAGAAATAAATAATTCAAATATAAGTTTGGAGAGTTATGAATTACTAGAGGAAAATGGAGAAAAATTTATAAAAATAATAACAAAAAATGACAAAGTACAAACATATAATATAACAATAGATGTAGATTTAACACCAGACCCAAGAATACCAACAACAACAAGTAAAATAGAATTATATGCAACAAATGAAAATGCAAGTAATTATTACTATAATGCAAATGATATATATGATGTAAATAATAATTTAAATACATCAGAAAAAGTAAATTATACTACAACAAGTCTAAGTATGGTTGCACCAAATTCATTATTAACAAATCAAATAGCATCAGATTATGATGAAAAGGGAAGTGTAGTAGTATCACCACAAATAGCAGATATGAAACCAGCATATGCAGTAGTAGATCAAGAAGAACAAACAGCAAGAGTAGGAGTACAAATAAAAAATAATTATTCAAGCACAATAAGTGAAATACAAATATTAGGTAAAATACCATTTGAAGGAAATACATATGTGTTAAGTGGAGGAGATTTAGGCTCAACATTCACAACAAAAATGACGAATGCAGGAATAGAAGTACCAGCAGAGTTACAATCAGAAGTTACAGTATATTATTCAACAAATGAAAATCCAGATAGGGATATAAATAAATTAGAAAATGGATGGAAAACTATAGATCAAGTAACAAATTGGGATGATATAAAAACATTTTTAATAGATTTAGGAAATTATGTAATACCAATAGGTAAAGAATGTGTATTTTATTACACAATAAAAATACCAAATGGAATAGAATTTAATAAAGTATCATATAGTCACCATGGAGTATACTTTAGCTTAGACACAACAGAAGGAAAATACAGAACACAAACAGAACCAAATAAATTAGGATTTAGAATAGCAGAAAAATATAATTTAGAAATTACAAAATATCAAAAAGGAAGGGATAAATTAATTCCAGGAGCAACATATAGCATAAAAGATGTAGAAACAGGAGAAATAAAAACAGGGGTAACAAATGCAAATGGAATAATAGAAATAAATAATTTATATGCAGAAAAAACATATGAAATGAAAGAGATAAAAACACCTGATGAATATGAATTAAATTCAAATATCATAAGGTTTATTGGTCATGTAGATGAACAAGGAAATTTAACAATAGAAAAACAAGGAGAAACAAAAGAAGAACCACAAATAATAAAACAGGATGGCGAAAATTATAAAGTAACAATAAAAGTAGAAGATGAGGTAAGGGCAAGCATAAAAATACACAAAATAGAACAAGGAACAGATACAACAATACAAAATATTAAATATAAATTGATAGGATATAACCTTCCTGAGAATGGAAAAACAATAACAACAAATAGTAATGGAGAATCAACAACAAATGGATTATCTGTTAACCAAGAATACACATTGGAAGAAGTAAAAGCTGATGGGTATTATTTGGCAAGCCCTATAAAATTTAAAATAATAAATAATAATGGATCATATTCAATAGAAATGTCAGAAGGAACAGTAGCAAATCAATCTATAACAGAAGAAAATGGAATACCAACAATAAATCTAACAATAGAAAATGAAAAAATACCAACATATAATTTACAATTAATAAAAGTGAAGAAAGTATCAGAAAGTACATTAAGTGAGGATGAATTAATTGCAAAAGCAGAAACATCATTAGCAAATTCACAAGTAGAATATTTAGCAGGGGCAAAATTTAAGTTATATAAGGGAACAGAAGAAATAGGAACATATGAAACAGGAGCAGATGGAACAGTAACAATAGAAGGATTATACCAATATATAGCAGATAAAAATGTAGACCAAACATATACATTAAAAGAAGTAAAATCACCAGATGGATATGCAAAAGTAAAAGATATAACATTTAAAGTAGAAGGAAAAGATGGAAGTCTAACATTAATAAATGAAGATGGAACACAAGAAAAATATACAGTAGAAGGAAACACAGTAAAACTAACAATAGAAGATAGTCCATCATTTAAACTAATTAAAAAAGATGCAGAAACAAAAGAATTATTAGCAAATGTAAAATTTGCTATATACAATGTAGATGATGGAACAGAACAGCCAGCAAGAAATAGCAAAGGAGAAATAATAGGAACAAAGGAAATAATAAATGGAAAAGAATATTATACAGTAGAAACAAATTCAGCAGGAGAAATAACAGCAGATTTAACAGAAGGATTATATAAAGCAATTGAAATACAAGCACCAGATAAGTATGACATAAGTGATTTAACATATTATTTTGGTATAGGAGCTAGTAGAGAAGCACCAGAAGAAATAGTAGCAACATGGGCAGAGGGAATTGGAGAAGGTAGTGATGACGAGATTACTTCAGTAGCAGGAACAAGTGATGGAGGATATATAGCAGTAGGATGGTTCCAAAGTGATAGTATAACAGTAGGCGACTATACCCTAACAAGTGCAGGTAGCTCTGATGGAATGATAATAAAATATGATGCAGACAATAAAGTAGAATGGGCAAAAAGCATAGGAGGAAGTAATAATGATCAAATCACTTCAGTAGCAGGAACAAGTGATGGAGGATATATAGCAGTAGGATGGTTCCAAAGTGATAGTATAACAGTAGGCGA
>CALXJJ010000029.1 GCA_944388605.1 uncultured Clostridia bacterium | reverse complement strand
AAATATATTCCATATTTCTCTCAAACTTGCATTTAGTCTTTCATTTCAAACTAGAATTTACTTTTTTACTTAACCAAGGAAAATTATATAATGATAAGAAACAAGTAAAAGAAAAAATATAAAGTATATAAGATAATAAGATGTAGTTAACTAATAATAGTAACAAAAAGGTATAATATTAGCTAATATTTTACAAAAATGAGTATACAATTATAAAATTATATGCTAAAATATATATGCTATTAAATTTTAGGAGGATAAACAATGGAGAATTTAAAAGGACTATCAGATAAAGAAGTAGAGGAACAAATACAAAAAGGTAATATTAATAAAATGCAAAATGATAATTTAAAATCAACAGGTAAAATAATATATGATAATGTTTTTACATTATTTAATCTATATAATTTATTAATAGCTATAGCGCTTATAAGCGTGAAAGCATATACAAATGTATTTTTCTTTTTAATTATTACAATAAATGTATTAATAGGAATTATACAAGAAATACATGGAAGAAATTTGGTAAAAAAATTATCAATTTTAAATTCTTTAAAAACAACTGTTATACGAAATGGAAAACAGGAAGAAATTGATATAGAAAAGATTGTATTAGGTGATTTGATTGTATTATCACAGGGTGATCAAATTCCTTCAGATTCATATGTTATAGATGGTGAAGTTGAAGTAAATGAAGCTTTACTTACAGGTGAATCAGATTTGATTTTTAAAGCAAAAAATGAAAAGCTATTTTCTGGAAGTTATATAGCAAGTGGAAAATGCTATGCAGTTGTAGAAAAAGTCGGAGAGAATAATTTGGCAAACCAAATAATAAGTTCTGCAAAGAAAGAAAAACCAAATAATTCTGAGTTAATAAATTCTATGAAAAAAGTAACAAAATTTACAAGTTTTGTTATAATACCAATTGGAATAGCATTATTTGTACAAGCATATATTACAAGACAAACAGATTTAACGCAATCTGTAATAGCAACATCTGCTGCACTTCTTGGCATGCTACCAAAAGGATTAGTTTTACTTATTACAATAGCATTAGAATCAGGTGTGATTAAACTTGCTAAAAAACAAGTACTAGTTCAAGAGTTATATAGTATTGAATCTTTAGCACATATTGATACAATATGTTTAGATAAAACAGGAACAATAACTACTGGAAAAATGAAAGTAGCAGAGATCAAATTATATAATGAGGATGTACTTCCTAAAAAGTTAAATGAGATGATGACAGCATTTGTAAATGTAACTGAAGATAATAATGCAACATTTAAAGCATTAAAAAATTATTTTAAAGGGGATATTCACTATGAAAAAGTGGATGATATTCCTTTTTCATCAGAAAGAAAATGGAGTTCAATATCATTTAAAGATATGGGAACGATTATAGTAGGAGCACCAGAAAGATTATTTGAAAAAACAAATAAAAACATGCCAGAAAGAATAATAGAACTTCAGAAAAGTGGGAAAAGAGTATTAAGTATAGCATATACAAAAAATATAGTATCCACATCAGAACTTCCTGAATTGGAGGTTGTAGCTTCTGTAATATTAGAAGATCCATTAAGAAAGAATGCAAAAGAAATGTTAGGATATTTTAAAAAACAAGGTGTAGATGTAAAAATTATTTCTGGTGATAATGCACTTACAGTATCTAATATAGCAAAAACAGCAGGACTTGAAAGTTATGACTCATATATTGATTTATCCACAATAAAAAGTGATGATGAAATAATAGATTTAGTTGATAAATATAGCATTTTTGCAAGGGTTTTACCACATCAAAAAAGTATTATTGTAAGAGCTTTACAATTTAAAAATCATAAAGTTGCAATGACAGGAGATGGAGTAAATGATGTAATTGCTCTAAGACAAGCAGATTGTAGTATTACACTTCCAGATGCAACTGATAGTGCAAAACAAGTTTCACAAATTGTATTATTAAATTCTGATTTTAGTGTTTTAAAAGATACTTTGATGGAAGGAAGAAGAGTTGTTAATAATATAACTAATGTTGCAAGAATATTTTTTATAAAAACAATATATTCTGTAATATTATCAATATTTTGTATATTAACAAATATGGAATTTCCTTTTATACCAATTCAAATAACTCTTATAGATTTAGCAATAGAAGCATATACATCATTCTTTATAACATTTGAAAAAAACGAAAAACCAATAAGAGGAGAATTTTTGAAAACAGCACTGATAAATGCTATGCCATTTGCTATTGTAATTATGTTAAATATAATATTTTTAACTTTTACTACTAATGTATTAGGAATAGCACAAGAGAGTATAACAACAATTATGTATTTGCTTATAGGATTTGTAAGCATATTGGCAGTAGAGGAAGTTTGTATGCCATTTAACAAAGTGCATGTATTTTTATTTACTACAACAGCAATAGGATTTTATGTAGCAGTAATTTTGTTTAGAAATATTTTGAAATTAGCGCCAATTGCAATAAATGGAATTTATATATTTATTATTTTAGCAATAATTAGTTATTTGTTAATAATTATAAAAAGAAAAATGTATAAAAGTAAATGGATGGAAAAAATCATAGTAAAAGTATAAACTTTTAAAAGTTTATACTTTTACTATAATTGAAAGGAATGTGATAAAATATGACAGAAAAAGAGAAAATGTTAAAAGAGCAGATGTATAATCCGAATAAAGATGAGGAATTGATAAAGGAAAGGGAATATGCAAAAGAAAGATGCAAAGAATATAATTCTGAGAAAAATTTAAAAATTTTAAAAAAAATATTTAATCAAATAGGGAAAAATTTTTTAATTGAACCAAATTTCTTTTGTGATTATGGATATAATATACAAATAGGAGATAATTTTTATGCTAATCATAATTTAGTAATATTAGATGCAGGAAAAGTTGAAATTGGAGATAATGTATTTATTGGTCCTAATTGTGGAATTTATACTGCTGGGCACCCAATAAATGCAAAGGTAAGAAATGAAGGGCTTGAATTTGCAAAACGAATAAAAATAGGCAATGATGTTTGGATTGGTGGAAATGTGGTTATATTGCCAGGAGTAGAAATAGGAAATAATGTTGTAATTGGTGCAGGTAGTGTTGTCACTAAAAATATTCAAAGTAATGTGGTTGCATATGGAAATCCATGTACAGTTAAAAAATCAATTTCTCATTTATAAAATTAAATTTTTCAAAATTTGGAATAATAAAAACAAAAAAAATGGTAATAATAAAAAATGAAAAGGAGGATATTATGAAAAGAACAATAAGTATAATAACAGTACTTACTCTTCTTTTTTCCTTATTATTTACCATTAACGTAAATGCAACAAGCTTAGATGCAATAAATGTAGAAACAGATAAAACAGTTGTAAATCCAGGGACAAATGTAAATGTAAATATAGAATTTGGTAAAAGTTTAGGAGCATATACTTTTGATATTGCTTATGATAATTCTTTATTTGAGTTTGTAAGTACAAGTGATGGTACACCAAATGATAATGGGACAAGAGTAAGAGTAGTTTATTATGATTCGACAGGAGGATCTAACACTAAAGATAATTTAAAAGTAACATTTAAAGCTAAAGAAGGAATTACTACATCAAATCCAACAGATTTTTCAATTACAGCAGAAGGACTTGCAAATGGAGATGCATCAGAACAATATGATGATATAACTATACCTATAGTAAAAAATATAACAGTGGAACCAGATTATAAAGATTATGAATTAAATTTGGAATATGATGGAAATATCATAGAAAATGAAGAAAAAGAAATTACAATTTCAACAGTATCAGAAATGGGAAGATATTATGACCATGCTAGATTAATAGCAGAAGTAACTACATCATCAGGTGGAACAGTTACATTAAAAGGAATAGATGAATCACAAACAGAACATGATTTAATTCAAAGTGGTTGGGGGGATCCATCAGGATATAAAATAGGTGGAAAAGTTAACCAAGTACTAAAATTTCAAGGTATATTTACTAAAATTGGTGATTATGAAATTACATTAAAATTAATTGACAGAGATTCTTCAGATGCAGTTATAGCTCAAAAGACTTTTAATATTAGTGTAGTAGATGAAAATTATGTAGAAGATAATACTGATAATGAAGAAGAAAACGAAAAACCAGAAGAAAATGGACAAATAGAAAATAATATAGTAAATAATGAAGTTGAAGAATTACCAGAAGAATTACCTAAAACTGGTATAAATTATATGCAAATAGGAATCGTTATAATAATAACTTTAATATTAAGTTATATTATAATAAATAAAAAGAAATAGTGAAAAAAGTAAATAATATATTTAATATAGTACAAATTCAGTATGACTTTCATATTAAAAATATTAGTTTAAATGGAGGAAAAATGGAAGCAAGTTATTGCTTCCATTAATAAATATATGAAAAAAATATTTATAGTAATTATTATTTTTATTATAGTATTATTTTCGCTTAATATTTTATCTAAAAATACTAATGAGAAAGATATTAAAAGTTCAAATGCAAAAAAAATAAGCACAAATATTTTATATGAAGATAATAGTATAGAAAATAAAAATATTGCTTTAGGAAACATAATACAAGAAAAACAGTATTTAGGGATAGTAGAAGAAGAATATAAAGGATATCCAGTATCAGCAATTTTAGAAATTCCAAAAATAGGATTAAAAGATTATGTGATTGAAGATTATAGTGTACAAGCATTAAAAGTATCAATAGCAAAATTTTGGGGAGGAGAACCAAATGAAATAGGAAATTTTTGCATAGCAGGACATAATTACAAGAATTTTTTAAATATTACAGAATTAACTGTAGGAGATGAAATTATTTTAAAAGACAATTACAATGGGGAAATAAGTTATGTAATTTATGACATTTTTACAGTTTTACCACAGGATACAACATGCTTATCACAAAAAACAGAAGGAAAAAGAGAAGTTACTTTAATAACATGTACAAAAGATATTAAACAAAGAATTATATTAAAAGCAAGAGAAAGCGTATGATAATAGATTTGTTTAACCATAATAATAAATAGAATATAACAGAAAGGAATGTTTTTATTATGGTTAATAAATATATTTTAAGTATACTAATATTTCTTGCTTTTGTTTTTGGATTTAGCAATTCTTTTGCGTCTACAAAAGTAGAAGGAATAGAAGGTTTTCCAGAAGAATATAGACCATATTTAAGAGTTTTACAATCAAAATTTCCCAATTGGAGATTTACAGCATTATATACAGGATTAGATTGGAATTATGTTATAGACAATGAAAATGTATTTGGAAAAAATTTAGTTCCAAAATCTTATAGTGATAGATGGAAAAATACAAATCCAGGAGAATATAATGTAGAAGTAGATAGTGGATGGGTGGATTCATCAAGAAGGGCAGTTGAGTATACGATGGATCCAAGAAATTTCTTAAATGAAATTAGAATATTTCAATTTGAAACTTTATCTTATGATAATAATACAAATTCATTAAATGGTGTAGAAAAAATACTATATGGAACTGAATTTTATAATAATACTGTAATTTATAAAGATTCAAGTGGAAATAATATTGTAACAAATAAAAAATATTCTGATTTAATATTAAATGCAGGAGTAACTTCAAGAGTAAGCTCATATCATTTAGCTTCAAGGATTAAGCAGGAAGTTGGTCCATTTTTATCACATTCTTCTATTAGTGGAACTGTTGCAGGTTATGAAGGGTTATATAATTTTTATAATATAGGTGCAACTAGTTCAGCAGAGCCAATGGGAGCCATAATAAATGGACTAAAATATGCAAGAGATGGAAAAGGAGCTAGTCAAGCAACAAAAGATAAATATTTAATACCTTGGAACACAAAAGAAAGAGCAATAACAGGAGGAGGAATTTTTATAGGATCTAGTTATATAAATGTTGGTCAAAATACTATTTATTTGCAAAAATTTGATGTTAATGATGAAAAACCTGGAGGACTTTTTTGGCATCAATATATGACAAATGTACTTGCACCATACAGTGAATCAAGATCAGTTTATAATGGATATAAAAATAGTGGTATTCTTAATTCATCACTCTCATTTATAATACCTATATATGAGAATATGCCAGAATTGCCAATAGAGAGTCCAAATATATTGGAAAGCGATTTTGAGCAAGATAATACAAAAATGTATGCAAATGTTTCTAATACATTAAATGTAAGATCAGGTCCAGGAACTTCATATGAAATTATAACAACTCTGAAAAGTGGAGAAAATGTTACAAGAATTGCTAAAGGTAAGCAATCTGGAGAATTATGGGATAGAGTTGTATTAGAAAATGGAATAGTAGGATATGTTTTTCAAACTTATTTACAAGAAGTTAAAGAAATAGAAATAACAGAAATAAGATTGAGTATAGATAAGAATAATATTAATAAAAACGAAAAAATAAAGTTAAATGTAGAAATATTACCAGAAGATGCAACAAATAAAGAGATAGAGTATATTTCTAGTAATAATAATGTAGCTATAGTAGATAACGAAGGATATATATTAGGATTAAGTTCAGGAACAGCAATAATCACAGCAAAAGCAAAAAATGGAATTTCAGCAAGTACTAATATAAATGTGTATAGTCCTGTAACTGATATAGGGTTAGATATAAATAGTATAGTTTTAGAAAAGGATAAAACTTTTAAATTAAATGTAGTTATATATCCAGAAGATGCAACAAATAAGAATGTAGAATATATATCTAATGACGAAGATATTGTTATGATAGATGAAAATGGAATTATTACTGCAATAGAAAAAGGAGAAACTACAATAATTGTAAGATCAAAAGACAATCAAAGTATAGAAAAAACTGTGAGTGTGAAAGTAATAGAACCGATAAGTGAAGATCAATTAAGTTTTGATTCAAGTTTGAAAATTGACGCAAATGAAATTTCAGGTTTGGATTATAAAAATAATACTGTAGATAATTTTAAAAAATTAATTAAAACAAACTATCAAATAGAAGTTTATAATAAAAATGGTGAAAAGATAGAAAACAATAGTTTAGTAGGAACGGGTTCAAAGGTAAAAATAATAAATAATGGGCAAATATTACTAGAGTATCAAATAATATTATATGGAGATGTAAATGGAGATGGAAAAATAAATAGTGTAGATTTATTAGTACTTCAAAGGCATATATTAGAAATAGAAAAGTTTGATGGTATATTTTTAAAAGCATCCAATATAAATAAGAACGGGAAAAGACCTACTTCAGTAGATTTGTTACTAATACAGAGACATATATTAGGATTGAAAATTATAGAACAGTAACATTTTGAAAGAAATGGAGATAACAAATTTTGATGTTTTTTAGAAAATTTGAATATATGAGTTAAAATTAAAATAATATGAAAAAGTTATCCAAAAAGAATGATTTGTTTCGGTACTAGAGAAAGGAATGATTTTAATGAAAAAGAGTTTTTTGACTTTGGCTATGTTTGGCTTCTTATTTATATTTTCAACAACAGTTAATGCAAATACAAGTATAGAATTAAAGACAGATAATTTTAAAATTAACAATGCTGAAATTTTTGATGTTACTTTATATGCAAAAGAAGAAGGCATATCTGCAGGAGATTTTAATATATTTTTTGATACAGACAAGTTAGAGTATATATCAGGACCAGATAATGCAAATTTTTATAATGGAAGAATTATATATAGTTGGTTTAGTGAAGAAGGAAAAGAAAAAAAAGAATTTGAAATGGATAAATTTCAATTTAAAGCGAAAAAAGATGGAATTTCAAAAATAGTTATAAATGGAACTTGCTATAATGAAAATGGGGAAATTGTAAAAACTGACTTCAATAATTTAGATATTCAAATAGGTGAAACTATTTCTACATTACAACAAACTGAAGAAGAAAATGGTACAAATACAGATAAGAATAGTAGTTATTTAAAAATAATGAGAACAAATATAGAAGGAATAGTTCCAAATTTTGATCCATATATATTTGAATATTATATTACTACAATAGAGGATATAGATAGAATAGATTTAACAGCCATTGCAGAAAATAAAAATGCTAAAGTAGAAATAACAGGAAATGAGAATTTAAAGAAGGGAGTAAATAAGGTAGTAATAAATGTTACTTCTGAAAATGGAGAAAAAACAAGTTCTTATATTATATATGTTACAAAAACAGATAATTTAGAGAAATCTAATACTAATTTAGAAAATTTAGCTGTGGAATATTTTGATTTATTTCCAGAATTTCAAAGTAATATTACTGAGTATAGAGTAGAAATTGATAATAATGTTGAAAATATAAATATTTTAGCAATACCAGAAAATATTAATGCTAAAATAAATATAACAGGAAATGGAAAATTAGATATAGGAGATAATAATATTAATGTGAATGTAAAAGCAGAAGATGGAATAAGTTATAAAAATTATAAAATAGTAGTTCACAGAAGAAATACTGATGAACAATTAGAGTTTGAAAAACAAGAGAAGATAAATATAGAGAGATTATCTACTATATTGGAAGGAAGTGAATCTAATGAAAATAATACTAGTATGGAAGAAAACATATATGAGGAAGAAGCGGAAGAAGAAGATTTAGAAATAGAAGAAAATAGAATTAGAATATTATGTATAGTTATAATAATAATAATAGTTACTATAATAATTATAATATATTTAAAAAAGAAGAGATCAAAGAGCAAATAGGAAAGTACTTAAATTTTTAATTACTTTAAACTTCTCTTTAGCTTTTTAGTAAACTTTGGTTTGATAGATGATTATATATGCCATAAATAGCTAAAACTAGACAAATTTCTTTATTGACAAGCTTTTAATAAAGTGATATTTATATTAATATAAATATTTATACATCTATTATTAAATAACTAAAAAGGAAGAGATAAATTATGATGTTTGCTTTAATAGGAAACCAAAATTGTGGGAAAACTACATTATATAATCAGCTTACAGGTTCAAGACAACATGTTGGAAATTTTCCAGGTGTTACAGTTGAACAAAAAATAGGAAAATTAAAAAATAAAGATGATTGTTATATTGTAGATTTGCCAGGAACATATTCAATTAATGCATATTCAAAAGAAGAAAATGTGACAAGAGATTTTTTATTAAATGAGAAAGTAGATGGAATTATAAATATAGTAGATGCAAATAATTTAGATAGAAATTTATATTTGACTTTACAGTTATTAGAAATGAATATTCCCACTGTAGTTGCACTAAATATGATGGATGAAATTGAAAAAAAAGGAATTTATATTAATATAAATAAAATAGAGAAATATTTGAATGTGCCAGTTATTCCAATAAGTGCTCTAAAGAATAAAGGGATAGATGAACTAGTAGAAAATATGTTTCAAGTAATAAATTCAAAAAAATATGCTTTAATATGTACAAGTTGTAAATCAAATAATTGTGTAAATAATAAGATTAGAAAATTAAGTGATGAAGAAATAGCAAAAGATAAATTTAATTATATAGAGGAAATATGTAAAAATGTAATTGAAAATAAAGAAGAATATAACCGAAGCATAAAAATAGATAAAATAGTAACTAATAAATATCTATCAATACCTATTTTTTTAATTATTATGCTAGTTATATTCTTTTTAACATTTAATATAATAGGTCCATTTTTATCAGATATGTTACAAAGAGGAATAGATGTTGTTGTCAATATAATAAGTGATTTATTAATTAGATATAATGCAAATAATGTAGTATATGATTTAATAGTAAATGGTATATTTAAAGGAGTAGGTAGTGTGCTTGGATTTTTACCTATAATTACTACATTATTTTTCTTTTTAGCCATTTTAGAAGATACAGGTTATATGGCAAGAGTAGCTTTTATAATGGATGCACTATTAAGAAAAATTGGTTTATCAGGGAAGAGCATTGTTCCTATGTTAATTGGTTTTGGTTGTTCTGTTCCTGCAATCATGTCAACAAGAACAATGTTTTCTAAGAAAGATAGAGAGCTTACTATTCTACTTATACCATTTATAAGTTGTTCTGCAAAAATACCTATATATGCTATATTTTCAGCTACATTTTTTAAAAACTACAGTGCAATTGCAATGTTAGTAATATATATATTAGGAATTATATTAGGGATTTGTATAATTTTGTTATTATCTAAAACAAGATATAAAAAAAGTTCAGTACCGTTCATAATAGAACTACCAAGTTATAGAATTCCATCAATAAAAAATATTTTATTACTAATGTTAGATAAATCTAAAGAATTTATAGATAAAGCATTTACAGTTATATTATTTACGAGTATAGCAATATGGTTTTTACAAAGTTTTGATATAAATTTTAAATTGATTACTAATAGTGAAAATAGTATATTAGCATTAATAGGAAAAGCTATAGTACCAGCTTTTAAGCCGATAGGTTTTTTGGATTGGAGAATATGCACGTCTTTATTGACAGGACTTTCAGCGAAAGAAAATGTAATAAGTACATTAAGTATATTAACTAACACAAGTATAGATGGATTACCTATTATTTTAAAGGAAATTTTTACAACATCTAGCAGTGTTTCTTTTTTAATATTTACATTATTATATACACCTTGCATAGCGAGTATTGCTACAATAAGGAAAGAATTAAATTCTTGGGGAAAAACTATAAAAATTGTATTAATGCAGTGTGCAATAGCATGGACATTTTCTTTTTTAATATTTAATATGATTGAAAAAATTAATATAATTTGATAAAATATTGCAGAAAGGATCTGATGCAGAATGGTTAGAACAAAATTAAAAGATAGAGTATTACCAATATATACAAAAGGGGAAGAAATATTTAATATGACATCACATATAATAGGAGGAGTATTAGGTATAGTAGCAACTATATTATGTATAGTTTTTGCATCTATACATAAAAATACATTTGGAGTTGTAAGTAGTGCAATATATGGAAGTACAATGATTATATTATATACAATGTCTAGTATATATCATGGGCTAAATCCTAAGAGAACAGCCAAAAAAGTTTTTCAGATTTTAGATCATTGTTCTATTTTTTTACTTATAGCAGGTTCATATACACCATTTGCATTATGTACTATAAGAGAAGT
This sequence comes from uncultured Clostridia bacterium, assembly GCA_944388605.1. GTDB lineage: Bacteria > Bacillota > Clostridia > TANB77 > CAG-508 > CALXJJ01. The sequence goes on along the minus strand of CALXJJ010000029.1, from coordinate 4,329 downwards.
AGAACCTGTAACAGGTTGGGTTATCTTTGGAGTAATATGGGGTGCAGCAATACTTGGGATTATATTAAATTCAATAGATTTGAAAAAATATAAGAAATTTTCAATGATATGTTATTTGGCTATGGGATGGGGAGTAATATTTAAAATAAGTCTCCTTTTTAAAAATTTAGAACTAGCAGGTTTTATATTATTAGTTATAGGGGGAATAGCTTATACAATAGGTGCTGTATTATATGGCATGCGGGAAAAAGAAAAAATATATGCATTCAGTATTTCATTTATTCATATTTTTAGGAAGTTTATTACAATTCCTTTGTATATTACTTTATGTAGTATAAAATTAATAAAATCTAAATAAAATCTAAATAGAAAGTTAAAAAAAATATGTTAATATCTTTATTAAAGAAGAAATATATGTAGGATTATATGGAAAAAAAGAGGGGATTATATGAACATGCAAAAGATATTTAATAAAACAATAAAACTTTTTTGGATTTTTATAATAGGTAGTGTAATAGGTTATATAGTAGAAATGTTAGTAGCTTTTGTACAAGAGGGACATTTTGTGTCAAGGCAGGGATTGTTATATGGACCTTTTGTACAAGTATATGGTATTGGGATGATTATATACTATATAATAGTTCCAAAAATAAGTGGCGGAAATTTAAAGATATTTGCATATAGTGCGTTGATTGGAGGAACAGTGGAATATATATGCTCATTGGTTCAAGAAAAATGTTTTGGAACAATATCATGGGATTATAGTAACTTATGGTTTAATATAATGGGAAGAACCAGTTTACTACATTGTATTTATTGGGGAATAGCAGGTGTAATATTTATAAAACTAATATATCCACAAATAGAGAAAATAGATGTACTTATTGAAAAAAATAAATTTCGTATGGCAACATATTTTATAGCTATATTTATGGTATATAATATTACAATTTCTTGTTTGGCAGCACAAAGGCAAAATGAAAGATTTAAAAATATAAAAGCAGATAGTTCATTAGATATATATTTAGACAAAAATTATCCAGATAATGTTATGAGCAAAGTATATTCAAATAGAATAATAAAATCAAAAAATTAATTACACAGTAGTATATTAAATCCATTGTACACAATAACAAGGCTTTCCGATTTGTTCAAATTATAATAAATGCAATTTAGTATAAATTGAGAAATAGCAAAATTACCTTGCTATTTTTTTTATGTTATAGTAAAATAATCAATAGAAAAAGAAAAAAGGAATGAAGACAAAATGGAAGAAGAACGTATTATTAGTCCAGAATTATCAAATGCAAGTGAAGAGCACATAGAAAATTCTCTTAGACCTAAAACATTAAACGAATATATTGGACAAGATAAAGTTAAAGAAAATATGAAAATATATATAGAAGCTGCAAAAAAAAGAGGGGAACCTTTAGACCATGTATTATTATATGGTCCACCAGGACTAGGAAAAACGACTCTTGCAGGTATAATTTCAAATGAAATGAATTCAAATATAAAAATAACATCAGGACCTGCAATTGAAAAACCTGGGGATTTAGCAGCTTTACTTACAAACCTTTCTGAATTTGATGTTTTATTTATAGATGAAATCCATAGATTAAGAAAAACAGTTGAAGAAATTTTATATCCGGCTTTAGAAGATTATACATTAGATATAATAATAGGAAAAGGACCAAGTGCAAGATCAATCAGATTGGATTTGCCAAAGTTTACTTTAATAGGAGCAACAACAAAAGCAGGTTCATTAACTACTCCATTAAGAGACAGATTTGGAATTGTACATAGATTAGAATTATACAATTCAGATGATTTAGCCACTATTGTAAAAAGGTCAGCTAATATATTAGAAGTATGTATTGATGAAGATTCAGCTTATGAAATAGCTAGGAGGTCAAGAGGAACTCCTAGAATTGCTAATAGATTATTAAGAAGAGTGAGAGATTATGCAGTAGTATTAGGAAATGGAAATATAGATTTAAAAATTACAAAAATAGCATTAAACAAATTAGAAATTGATGAATTAGGATTAGATGAAATTGATAGAAAAATATTAGATACTCTAATTGTAAAATATGAAGGAAGACCAGTAGGAATCGAAACATTAGCTACAACAGTAGGAGAAGAAGTGGATACAATAGAAGATGTATATGAACCATATTTGATACAAATAGGATTTGTATCAAGAACGGTTAGAGGTCGTATCGCACTTCCATCGGCATATGAACATATTGGAGTTAAATTTGAAAGATAATTATGTAATTTATACTAATTAAAAGTTTTTAATATATTAAATTATGTTAAAAGGAAGGATAATAAAAATGTTAAAAAAGAAAGTGGATGAAAAAATATATATAATTTTATTTGTTTTTGTTTCTATTATATTAGCAGTTCCCTCAATAATATATTTAATAAAAAATAAGACAATTTACAAATTTTATCAAGTTTGGACATTTTTCTTTAGCATACCTTCAACAGCTACAGAAAAAGTAGTTAATGCATTGGTTTTATTTGTAATAATATCAGTTCTATTTTTATTATATTTTTTGATAATGAAAAAGAATAAAAATATATTTAAAAATGCTAAAACAATAATCATTAGTATATTTCTAGTGTCAATAATTTTTGCATTAATAATACCATTTACAAGTACAGATGTATATTCATATATTGCAAATGGCTGGGCAAATTCTAAATATAATGAAAATCCATATTATATTTCAACTGGTGAAATTGCAGATGAATATAATATAAATGAACCAATGTTTAATAAAGTAGCAAATTGTTGGAGATATGAAACAGTAGTTTATGGACCTTTATGGACATTTATATGTAGATTGTTTACAAGTTTTTCATTTGGAAGCATAGATATAGCATTAATGATATTTAAAATTGCAAGTATAATTGTACATGTTATAAATAGTATGTTAGTATACAAAATTACAAAAAGAAAATTGTTTATGATAGCATATGGATTAAATCCTTTTATATTATTTGAAGCAATAGCTCATGTACATAATGATATATTTATAGTTCTATTTACATTGTTAGCAATATATTTTGTAAAAAATAAAAAGAATATATTTGTTTCAGTTGTTTTCTTAGCTTTAGCAGTAGCTATAAAGTATTGGACAATATTGCTATTGCCATTTTTGGTTTTATATTATGTTAAAGATAAAGATATTAAAGAAAGAATAAAATATTGTTTATTATGTGGAATAGAATTTATAGCAATAATAGCTTGTGTATATTTACTATATATTAGAGATTTACAGGTTTTTGCTGGATTATTTATACAGCAAGAAAAATATAGTAGATCAATATTCTATATATTATTATATTTTATAAAAAATGATAGCATAATAAACTTTTTAAAAAGCGCGTGTTTGATAATCTTTGTAATATATTATATATACATAGCAATTAAAATTCTATTACAAAAGGAAATTAAATTTTATAAAGAAATTAGAAAGTATAATATTATATTATTCATATTCATATTTATATTAATTACAAGCTTTAATTCATGGTATATATTATGGCTTATACCTACTATGTTTTGGCTAAAACCACAGATGATTAATTTAATTTTAGCATTAGGATATTCTAGTCAAATAGCATATATGCCTAATTTTGCATTATATAGTGAAGATGTACAATTAAGTATACAGTATGTGGCAATAATGTGGTGTGTAGCATTATTTTTGGTGGGTACAAATAGAAAGAAGGTAAAAGGATGAAATTATTAATGCATACTTGTTGTGCGCCTTGCAGTGTATATTGCATAGATTCTTTGAAAAAAGAAAAGATAGAGCCAACTGTATATTGGTACAACCCAAACATACACCCATATATGGAGTACAAAGCAAGACGCGACTGTTTAAAAGAATACACTGCTTCTATTAATGTTAATGCGATTTTTGAAGAAGACTATGGCTTAGACGAATTTTGCAAAAATGTAATTGGAGATTTACAAAATAGATGTGCAAACTATTGCTACAGAGTACGCATAGAGCAAACTGCAAAATATGCTAAAGAAAATGGTTATGATACCATTACAACAACTCTTTTAGTAAGCCCATACCAAAGACACGAAGAATTAAAAAAAGTATGTGAAAAAATTGCACAAAAATATGGTTTAAAGTTTTTATATAGAGATTTTAGAGTTGGTTTTAGGGAAGGACAATCAAAAGCTAGAGAAATAGGATTATATATGCAAAAATATTGTGGATGCATATTTTCAGAGGAGCAAATAATTTTAACCCACACAAATAATAAACCAAAGTTACCTGAAGGTTTTGAGTTTTTACC
>CALXJJ010000028.1 GCA_944388605.1 uncultured Clostridia bacterium | reverse complement strand
ATTCTTCTTTGAATTATTTGTTTATTTTCATTTCTAATCAACTCAACAATTACAAAATTTTTATCTCTTAAGTCTGATATCCAACTTGAAACCGTTTTTGGATGTACTCCTAATTCTTCAGCAAAATAATTATTAGTTGCAAAACAATATCCTTCTTTACATGCAAGCGAAGTTATCATTGCATATAATAACTTCTCATTTGCTTTTAATTCTTTATTGTATAGTATTTTTGATGGTATTATTGAATAATATCCTACTTTATTTCTTTGTTTTTCTTCCATTTTTCCACTCCAATTCTATCAGTAAATCAAGCATAAAAAATACAGAATACTTCAGTTAATCCGAAATACTCTGTAATATAGATGATTACTGCTTTTTATTAACTTATTTTTGTGGTTGGAAGTTTTTAAAATCCACAGGTGTGGATTTAAATTTGAATTATCCAGCAGGGTGGGAAAAAGCAAGAATTAATAAGACTAAAATAGGAGTAATAGATGTAGCTCCTAGAGATTTTGTAGGTTACAATGCATTATCTGAAATGGAAACGAGTAATATGTATAAATTCAGTAAAAATATGAAATTTGATATGACGATATCTCTTCATTCTCAAGGAGAAGAGATATATTGGGGAGCAAATAAAATTTATGAAAAAAAAGCCTTTGAGATAGGTAAAAAATTTGAAAGAATAAGTAAATACAAATTAACGACACCAGCATATGAATCATCTTTTGCTGGATATAAAGATTGGTACATTAAAGAGTTTGGTAAACCTTCATATACTATAGAATTGGGAAGAGGAGAAGAAGGAAAATCATTTGACTTTTTAAAAGTAAAAGATGTTTATAATAGTGTAGAAGAAATATTTTTGTATGCATTAAAGTCTGTAAAGGAAATAGAATAGGTATACATAAATATTTATCTATACCTATTCTATTTTTGTGATTTTTATTTGAGTGATTATATAAGGAATGTTGTAATTTCCTATATCAACAAGTGTTTATACTTATTTCTAAAATTAAATTATAATAGAAAGAAAAGTTGTATTAGAAACAGAAGTTGTTACCCGTAAGATAACAGATAAGATAGTACCAGAAATAAGAGAATGGCAAAAAAACAGTTAGATGAACAATATGCAAAATTTGTAGGTAAAACATATTTTAATGTAAAACAGGATGGAATAGTAGTAAAAAAAGCAATAGGAACAGTATATCCAACAACAGAAATTCAGCATTGTATAGTACATATGATAATAAATACACTACAATATGTATCATATAAAGATAGAAAAGAATTAGCAAAAGATTTAAAGCAAATAAATCAAGCACCTACTAATAAGTAAATAGCAATATTTAGGTAAGACGCAAATAATATCCATATTAAATATGGAATTTGCAATATTCCAGACAACTTATCTTTATTATAAAATAAATGAATCATTATGATAACTAATAAGTCAAGTAACAAAATCCATATAAATGAAAATAGTCTCCACTTTAATATAAAGAAGATTATGGGCCACATGGCATTTACAAAAAGTTGTAAATAATATATTATTTTAATTTTTTGATTTGTTAGTGATTTATTTTTAAGAATTCCATATGATATGCCCATTAAAATATAAATAATGGTCCATATTATTGGAAATAACATACCAGAGGGAGCAAGGAAAGGTTTTTCTAATAAATTATAATCTAAAAAATTAGAAATAATTAATCCAATTATTCCTCCAATAACTACAGGAATTAATATTGATTTAATATATATTTTATTGAAAGAGCAATAAGATTTTGTAGCTTTTGAGATAAATTGAACATTGTGTTGGTTGGTAGAATTATTATATTTATACATATAGTAAACCTCCTAAAAAGTATTTTATAGTTAAATATATGTTGATATGGTATAAAAATGTTTACTTTTTAATATTTTTATACTTTTTATATAATGTAGCCAAATTAAATAATAGAAAAATATAATTTATTAAAATTAGAAGAATAATAAATTATATAAATAATATTTATTAATATAGAATAAATTGGAAAGAGTATGATATAGATAAGCATGATTAAGTGTATATATTAAAAAATTAATGTAATTTTCTTAATAAATATAATTGAGGGGGTATTATGAAAAACTTTATAAAAGGAATAATTGTAGGGATTGGAGGTATTGCTCCAGGGCTAAGTGGGAGTGTATTATTGGTTATATTAGGATTATATCAAAAGACAATAAACTCAATAGCAACATTATTTAAAAATTTTAAAAAGAATATTATTTTTTTATTACCAATAATTTTAGGCTTTATTGTTGGAATTTTTTTGTTTAGTAAAGTAATTAATTTTATGTTGATTAATTTTGAGATGTATACAAGATTTAGTTTTTTAGGATTGATTTTAGGAACTATACCATTATTTTATAAAGAAGTAAAAAAGAAAGGCTTTAACAAAAAATATTTTTTTCTAATAATTGCAACTACATGTATTGGATTAATAATATTTAAAATTAATAAAAATATATTTCCAGAAGTAACCAATCCTAATGTATGTCAATGCATTATATTAGGAGTAACTATTGCAGGATCTTCTATAGTTCCAGGAATAGATAGTGCAGTAATATTATCTTATTTAGGGTTATATGAATTATATGTTAGTTCATTAGCAAGTTTAAGACTATCTGTTTTGATACCAACAGGTATTGGAGTAGTATTAGGGGTATTAATAATATCATTTATAATAAATAGGTTAATTAATAATTATTATACATTAACATTTTCAATTATATTTGGATTATTTTTATCTATTATACCTAATATATTAAATAGCAGTTGTATATTAAGTTTTAATTTGAATTCTATTATTTCAATCTTTATATTATTAATAAGTTGTATGTTTTCATATTTTTTAGGTAATATTAAAGTCGGCATAGCAAAAGAGCCGAAATATAAAAGTAAAAAAGCAATATTTGTCGAAAAAAATCGAACGAAAATTATTGACATTTTTTGGAAAAAGGATTACAATAATAAAAGATAGAATAAAAAGTATATAATGCACAGAGTAATATTTATTTCTATACGATGATGTTTTAAAAATTAACAAATCTTATAACTTTATGAAGCATAAATATAAAAATCTATAGAAGTTAAGGTTATTTTAACATAGAGAAAGGGTAAATAAATGAAAAAAAAACAGATTTATTCAATACAAGAATGGTTACCTTTTGAAAAAATTTTAGACAAAGGGATTATTAAAATGAAAGATTCCTCATATATAAAAATAATGAAAATAATCCCTATTAATTTTAATCTAAAATCAAATTTTGAGAAAGATGCTATTTTAAATTCTTATAAAGTTTTTCTAAAAACGTATGATTTTGATATTCAAATTATAATTCAAAGTAATAAAGAAGATCTAACACCTCATATTTCTAATTTAATTGAGCCAAAGAGTGAAAAAATTTTAAAAATAAAAGATAATTATATCAAATATATTTTAAATCTTAATAAAGAAAAAAAATCATCTATTAAAAATTTTTATCTTATTATTAAAAACCCCAATATAGAAAAAAATCCTGATACAACCGTAATAGACAATTTAAATGAACAATTTTTTAAAATAAAAGAATGTTTATCACGTTGTGGCAATTTAGTAGAAGAAATAAATGATCTAAATGAAACAAATAAATTGTTATCAATATTTTTAAATAATAAAAATTTTAAGGAGGTAAAGTAAAATTTTAATAAAAAAACAATTAATTAAAAATATTCCTTTTTTAAAAGGGAGTTTATGTACTCATGACAAAATAAGTCCAAGTTATATAGATTTTAGAAATCCTAAATATTTGGAAATTGAAGATACATATTATTCTAGTTTAATTGTAATTAATTATGAAAGAGAGCAAAGTGATTTATTATTAAAAACTTTAATTGATACAAATGTAAAGATAAATATATCAATGTTCTATGAGAAGCAAGATTTATACAAAACAATAAAAGATTTAACTTATTATATAGGAAATTCAGGAGTTGATATAAAAGATGAAAAAAGTCAAGATATCGACTTAGTTGCATTTGCTCATAATGATGCAAAATATATTAGAAGAGAAATGCAAGTAAATAGTGAAAATTTATATTTTTTGTATATTTATATAACTATAGCTGCCAAAGATAAAAAGGAATTAGAATACATGTTAAATAAAATTGAAGGATTATTACAAAGCAAAAGTATGCAAACTAAAAGAGCTTATTTCAGACAAGAACAAGCATTTATATCATCATTACCTTTTATGATAAATCATATGGATTTAAAAGAATCTGCAAAAAGAAATGTATTAACATCAGGTTTAGTTTCAACATATCCTTTTATATCTTCTAGCATATTTGATAAAAAAGGTATTTTTGTAGGTACTAATATTTATAATAATTCTTTAGTTTTTATAGATAGATATGATACAGATAAGTATAAGAATGCAAATATGTGTATTTTCGGTACAAGTGGTGCAGGAAAATCATTTTATACAAAAATTATGATCTTAAGATATTATTTACTTGGAATAGATCAATATATAATAGATCCAGATAGAGAATACCATTCAATATGCAATGCATTAGAAGGTAGTTTATTAAAGATAGGACCTGCATCAGAAACATTTATAAATATATTAGATATAAGAGAAGAAAGTATAGAAGAAGGTGAAAAAGGTTTTTTGGCATCTAAAATATCTAAATTAATAGGATTTTTTAATTTGGTATTTGGAGGAGTAAATGAAGAAGAAAAGGCTATTTTGGAAGAAAAACTTATAGAAGTATATGATAAAAAGGGAATAAATTTTCAAGATGAAAGTTTATATAGACAAGGAAAGTTTAAGACAACAAGAGATATGCCTATTTTAGAAGATTTATACAATATATTAGATGACAAAAATACCATAAAATTTAAAATTAAATTGCTTCCTTTTATAAAAGGATCTTTAAAGTTTTTTAATAATTATACAAATATACAAATAGATAATCAGCTAATGATAGCAGATGTTTATGAACTAGGAGAAGATAATTTGAAATATGGTATGTATCTTTTTACAGAATTATTTTGGGATAAAATAAAGAAAGATAGAAATAAAAAGAAATCTATTTATTTAGACGAGATATGGAGATTAATAGGAGTGACCTCAAATAAAGAAGTAGCAAGTTTTATATATAAAATTTTTAAAACTATTAGAAAATATCGGTGGAAGTAGTGTTGCAATAACTCAAGATATATCTGATTTGTTTAGTTTAGAAGAAGGTACATATGGAAAAAGTATATTAAATAATTCTAGTATTAAAACTTTTTTTTCACTTGAAGAAGAAAATATAAATTTACTTTCACAATATACAAATATATCAGAAAAAGAAAAAATAGAAATAAAATCTTTGAAAAGAGGAGAAGCTCTAATGTTTGTAGGAGATAATCATATTTTAACAAAAATAGAATCTGCAGATTATGAAAATAAAATTATAAAGGGGGAATTTCAATGAAGATGGTAATAACAGCAATAGGAAACCAAAGGTTAAATACTATATTAAAGAATGAAAAGAATATAAATATTTTAACAAATGATATATCATATCCAGAAGGAATATTAGAAACTATTGAGAAATATGCAAAAGTAGAATATTGTATAATAAGTGAAGATTTAGTTAAGAATAATACAATTGAGTTAATAAAAAGAATAATAGAAAAAGTGAAAAATATAAAAATAATTTTTATAAAAGTATCTAAAAATGAAATTAAAGATTTATCGAAAATAGAAAATGTCATAATTATGGAAAATAATTTTTTAGTAAGAGACTTAATAAAAAAAATAACAAACGAAAATTCAGATAATATAGAAGTTATTAATGTATTGGAAGAGAAAATAAAAAAGACAAATTTTAATAGATTAGTTAAAAATATAGTAAAAAACAAAAAAGAAACAAAAGTAATATCGATTTTAGGCTCAGGTGGAACAGGTAAAAGTATAACTTGTGTAAATATAGCAAATTCTCTAAATAAAAATAAAATTTTAATCATTGATTTTGACATTTTAAATAATAGTTTAAGTACAATTCTTGGTGTTCACCAATATTCTCAAAAAATAGAAAAAAGGTTAAAAAATAATACTTTAATAAATAATAAGATTGATGTTAAAGATTTATTAATCAAAATAAATAAAAATATAGATTTGATTTCTGGAATAAATTTGATATTTGATACAAGATATCAAATAAGTAGTATAAAAATAAAAGATATTTTTAATGAATTAAAAGAATATTATGATGTAATTATTGTAGATACTTCTTGTGAATGTTTTTTCGATTATACAAAAGAAATAATTTTAAATAGTGATAATTCAATTTTTCTAGTCGAATCAAATTTAGTTGAAATAAAAAAAGCTAAGAATTTATTAGAAATCTATTCTATAAATTGGAATATTCCAAAAAGTAAGATACAAATTCTTATAAATAAATTTAATGATAACAGTATAGATGAAAATATTTTAAGTAATATATTTTATGAATTCAAAATAATAGGAAAGATAAATTTTAGTAGTGAATTTAATAATATAATAAATAAAAATAAAAAAACAAGAAGAAGAGAAATTGAAGAACAATATAAAAAAATTAATAATAAAGTTATTAAAATTAATTTTAATAATAAAAGAAAAATATTTAATTATTTGAGAAATAAAATAGTTCGCTAAGGGAGGAAATTTGATATTGAGTGATATAGAGCTAAAACAGAATGAAAATTTAAATATGAGTAAAGAAGTTGTCTCAGATAAAGAACAAAATAGTTTTCTTCGAACTTCTCTAGGAAAAGTAATAAATTTAGGTTTAGATTTAGGTATTAGGGCATTATTACCAGATTTAATCGAAGATGGAGTAATAGAAATAAAGAATGCTATATTTGAAGGAGGTTTTAAAGAAGGGATAGATACAGCAATACAATCAGCGATTGATTTTGGAAAAAGTGTTACAGGTATATTTACAGGAAAATTTGAAAATATTTCGCAAGTACAAACAGCAGTGAAAAATGGTGGAATTATAGATGGTGTATCTAATGTGATTGATTGGGCATTGAATAAAGCTACAGAAAATGGTAAAATACCATATACTATATCTAATACTATAAGACAAGGAAAAAATGTAATATTAAATAATGTTACAAAAAATATAGAGAATGAATTTGAAAAACAATTAGATAGTATAGAGAAACTAGACAAATATACTAATAATTGGAAAAATTATTATAATGAACATGATTTTGAAGGAATGGAAAGAGAATATGGTAAAATAAAAGAGAAATTAGAAGATGTACTTCCTATAGAAAATACAATAAAAGAAGTTAGAAAAATAGAAAACTTACATATGCTAGTAAAGAATAATAATGGAAATTTTAATTTAAGTAAAGAAGAGGTAGAATTAGCCCAAAAGTTAGTAATTTAAGCATAATTTAATAAAAATTTTATTTCGTTTTTCTTGCAAAATACAATATATTCTAGTATAATACAAAGAGTAGTATAAAAGACAAAATAATGGAAGGAATGATAACAAAATGGCAGAGCAAGAAGATAGAAATGGTAAGATTATTGAAAGAAATATTGAGACAGAGATGAAAAATTCATACATAGATTATGCTATGAGTGTTATTGTACAACGTGCTTTACCAGATGTACGAGACGGATTAAAACCTGTACATAGGAGAATATTATATACAATGCATGAAGATGGTTTAACATCAGATAAACCATATAGAAAATCTGCAACAACAGTAGGAGATGTATTAGGTAGATATCATCCACATGGAGATTCATCTGTTTATGATGCAATGGTAAGAATGGCACAAGATTTTTCTTTAAGATATCCATTAATAGATGGACATGGAAATTTTGGATCAATAGATGGTGATGGAGCAGCTGCATATCGTTATACAGAAGCTAGAATGTCTAAAATATCAGAAGTAATGTTGACAGATATAGAGAAGAATACAGTTGATTTTATGCCAAATTTTGATGGTAGATTACAAGAGCCAACAGTTTTACCAGCAAAGATTCCAGCACTACTAGTAAATGGATCTTCAGGAATAGCAGTAGGCATGGCAACAAATATACCACCACATAATCTAACAGAAGTAATAAATGGTATTATAACTATAATAGATAAGGATAATGTTTCTGATGAAGAACTTATGTCTGTTATAAAAGGTCCAGATTTTCCTACAGAAGGAGTAATACTTGGTAGAGAAGGAATCAAACAAGCATATACTACAGGAAGAGGAAAAATAACAGTAAGAGCTGAAGCTGAGATCGAAGAGATGAGTGGAAATAAACAAAGAATAATAGTAAACTCATTACCATATCAAGTAAATAAAGCAAAGCTTATAGAGAATATTGCTACACATGTAAGAGAAAAGAAAATTGAAGGAATATCAGAGATTAGAGATGAATCTGATAGAGAAAATGCAGTAAGAATTGTAATTGAATTAAAACGTGATGCAAATGCAAGAGTTATTTTAAATCAATTATATAAAAATACTCAAATGCAAGATACATTTGGAATTATAATGCTTGCATTAGTAAATGGAGAACCCAAAATATTAACATTGAGACAATGTTTAGAGAATTATATAAATCATAGAAAAACTGTTATACTAAGAAGAACTCAATTTGAGTTAGATAAGGCATTAGCAAGGGCTCATATATTAGAAGGATTAAAGATTGCATTAGACAATATTGATGAAGTTATAAATATAATCCGCTCATCATATGATGATGCAAAAGAAAGATTAATGGAAAGATTTGGGTTAACAGATATTCAAGCTCAAGCTATATTGGATATGAGGCTAAAGACTCTATCTGGATTGCAGAGAGAAAAAATTGAAGAAGAATACAAACAATTAATGGAATTAATAGAAAGATTAAGAGCTATATTGGGTAGTGAAAAATTGGTATTTGATATAATAAAGGAAGAATTAACAGAAATAAAAGAAAAATTTGGAGATGAGAGAAAAACAAAGATAGTTGCATCAGAAGGAGAAATTGAAATAGAAGATTTAATAAAAGAAGAACAAACAGTTGTAGCCTTAACACATTTTGGATATATAAAAAGAATGCCAATAGATACATATAAAAGCCAAAAACGAGGAGGAAAAGGAATAACAGGAATAGCAACTAGAGAGGAAGATTTCGTAAAGCAAATATTTACAGCATCTACCCATGAAACAATATTATTTTTCTCAAATAAAGGAAAATTATATAAATTAAAGGGTTATGAAATACCAGAAGCTGGAAGAACAGCTAAAGGTACAGCTATTGTTAATTTACTTAGTTTAGATAGCGGAGAAAAAATTTCAGCTGTTATACCAATTAAAAATTTTGACGAAACAAAATTTTTACTAATGGCTACAAAACATGGATTAATTAAAAAAACATGTTTAAAAGAATATGATTCATCAAGAAAAACAGGTCTTTTATCAATTGCTTTAAAAGAAGACGATGAATTAATTGATGTAAGGTTGACAGATGGACAAGATAATGTTGTATTAGTTACAAGTAAAGGAATGAGTATAACATTTGACGAGAAAGATGTAAGACCAGTGGGAAGGGTTGCACAAGGAGTAATTGGAATAAGATTAGATGAAGAAGATTATGTAATTGGTATGGAATCAATTATAAGTAATGATAATGCAACATTATTAGCAATTACAGAACATGGTTTTGGTAAGAGAACAGAGTTAAACGAATATAGAATACAAAATAGAGGAGGAAGAGGAGTTATAACATATAAAGTTACTCCTAAAACAGGAAATATTGTTGGAATCCGTATTGCAAAAGAAGATGAAGATGTAATGTTAATTACAGATAAAGGAACAATTATAAGGTTAAATGTATCTGACATTAGTGTGTTAGGAAGAGCAACTCAAGGAGTTACATTAATGAGAACTAGTGATGGAGGAAAAGTAGTTAGTATAGAAACGATTGAGAAAGAAGACTAAAAAAAACACATAATAGTACAAAAAACTATTATGTGTTTTTTTATGATATATTAAATCATTATATTTTTTTAAATCTAATATCTTCTCCAAAAAATCTACATATATTATATGATCCAATTAATCTAGACATTATTCTTTCATCATATGTTGACAAAAGATTATTTATATTCAAATTTGTAGATATTATTGTTTTGGTATTTTTATCTGAAGTTAATATACGTGTATTTATAATATTAAATAATTCAGTGAATTTAATATTATTCATATATTCTGTACCAAGGTCATCAATGACTAATAAATCTGTATTAATTATTGTATCATAAAGATTGGATACTTCAGTTTTTTTCCCGAAACGAAAATCTATTATATTATCTAACATCATGGGAGCAGTTTGATATAATACTGTTTTTCCCTTTTTTAATATTTCATTTGCGATACAACTAGAGAGAAAAGTTTTTCCTAATCCAGTGTTACCAGAAAATAAAAGATTTTTTTCATTAGGATTATCAAAATTATTTATAAAATTAATAGCAACATTTTTTATCATTAAAATATTATCTCTTGGAGAAATATCTGAATGATATTTCTCTTTATCAGGCTTGTCAGAATAGTAAGCTAAATTAAAATTATCAAAAGTTTCTTTTTTTAAATTAGACATATTTGCTTGATTATATTCGATGTCTAGTAATTTCTGTTTTAGACAATTACACATAATAGTTCTATTATTTTCTGAATAATAACCTGTATCATGGCATATATTACAATCATATTTTGGACCAAAACTCTCAATAGAAATATTTACAGAATTTAATAAATTCTTTTTTTCCTTTATCAAGTTATTAATAATATTTTCCATTTGAGTAATAATGGATTGATCTGGATTATTTATTAATAATTTTGTATTTTTAATTGCCATATGACTTAATTCTTTATCTATTTCTTTAAGGCGAGGAATTTCTTTATATAATTCACTTTTAAAGTTTTCAAAGTCATGTATTTTTTTATATCTTTTTTGCTCATACTCATTAAGCAAGATTTTTAGGTTGTTGATTTTGCTCACTCCTTTGAATAGAATTTATATATAAATTTTCTAAGTCTTTGTAATTTCTTTGTTCATAGTTTTGGAAATTTACAGTTTTATTTAATTTCTGAATATCTTTATTTTTTTGTTTCATTGATGATAAGAATGTTTGAACTTCATCAGCAGTTTTGAAATTCCTATCATGCCAATCAGTAAGCAATTTGTCTAAGTAATCAAAACTTGGATTAGCTTTTGAAGTAGTTTTCTTTAATGCTATTTCTATTACATCTAGATTATATCCAAATTCCATATTCCATCTTTCTATATATGCTTCTTCATATTGAGAAAGATTACGAGAGATTCCTAATTTTTTTGAAATTGTTTTTGATAAAGTATGTAGTTTTTCTTGTTTTTCATAATGTTTATCTAAATCATTAAATGTTTTAATTCCATGTTTATACCAGGAATCTGCTACAGTTTGAATATATTGACGATGAAGTGCTGAGCGATTAAAGCAATATTGAAAAAGAGCAACCATTACTTCTTCATCAAAAGAATATTTTTTAAACCACAAATCAATATCACTATACCAAGATGGTGACATGACTCCTTGGAAAAAAGTATTATTTATATTTTCGATTGCTTTGGCTCTATATTGATTTTGATTACTTGCTTTTATTTCTTCTGCTGAAAGAGCTACTTTAGGATTATATAATTTGTGAAGTTCTATTTCTTGTAAACTATTAATTAAATAACCTGTAGATTTTTTAGTTAAAGCGCCAATGTCTTCCCAATATTTTATTGCCTCCTGTATAGTTTTAAGAGGTAATTCTAATTTTTTGGATAAATCATTTATTTTTACATCCTTATTATATTTAGATAAAAAAATTATATACAAATAAACTTTTATGTAATCGCTATTTGAATGAGACAAATATTCTGTAAAAAATACATCTGGTAATTCTGTAGTAGAAAAAATAAAAGATTTATCGTTTTGTTCTAATTTCATAAAAAACCTCCGTTCAAGCAATTGATGATTTAATTTGTTTTTTTTAATAGTGATAATGCGGATTTTTGAATAGTAACAAAATTATTAGTATCCACGATTATTTTAACGTGGTCGAATTATATCATTTTATATGAAAAAAGACAACAACCAGATAAATAAAATTAACCCTTTTTGTAATATAAATATACTTTATTATATAGAAAAAACCTACTTATATATAGCAATACATATAAAATATTTTCTTGTTTTAGACTTACAATACTAAATAAAGTTAAAGGTAAACAAAAGATTATAATAAAACAAATTTTAATATTTAAATTATCAAAAATTAAAGAAGTTAAACAAAATATGAATGCATACCATATAATATTGAATATAGCAGTATGGGGATCTATAATTCCTAGTATTTTATGTTTAAAATTATAATTTTGTGGAAATATAAATTTCAAAATGTTACCTCCTATTTAATAAATTTATTTTTTATATTATTAGTGATATTGGTTGACAATCCACCTATGAGACTACGTATGTAAGTATTTGCTCTAGCTAATGCATATATACCACCTACATATAAAAATTTAGATATTTCATTACTTGAACTATAAGAGATTGTAAAAATTGTTGCAAGTATAATTGCTATTAAACTTTGGAGCAATAATAATGATAAAAATATTCTGAACCATGATTTGAAAAACCACGAAGTAGAAGAATTTATAAGACATAATATGGCAAATGGTGATATGAGAATGAAAACTTTTAATATAATATAACGTAGAGCATTAGAAAGTAATAGGTTAATTATTCCAAAGCTAATAAAGCTTTTTAAAATACCATCGACAGAGAAGAAACTGAACGAATTTTCTTCTATGTTTATTACTATTTCTAACTGATTAGCTAATTCCTGAAACGATATAGAATGATTTATTATGCTTTCCGTAGCATCACATATAGCAGATGAAATAAGATAATTTATATTAATGAATTGTTCACAGATAAAATAACATGAATTTATAGAAATAGCGAAAATTATAGTTTTTATAATAAATTGGTATGGTTTTTCTATATTGGTAGAGGTATAATGCGATAATATTAGTTTAACACAATAGTATAACACAAATCCAATTAAAATAGAATTTGCTATAATTATAAAACTATTGGAATAATTATAATTTAATAAATTACTTATTCCATAATCTGATAGAATATCTTTATTTATAAAAGTAAGATTATCTAGTATAGAATAAATATTATTATCTATTGAAGAAAACAAAATATTAAATATTTCATTTATTGTTTGTATAATAGTTTGAGTTATTGAGTTTTCCAATTAAACACATCCTTAACCTACCAGAGTCTTAATTGCTGCTAGGATTAAATCGATAGCAAGAATAAATCCGTATGAAAATAGAGAATTTTTAATAAGTTTTTTTCCAGTTCTCATTCTTTCTTCGTCACCAAAACTAAATTTTTTCATAAATACTCCAGTGCCTACAGCAACAGCAGCTGCAGGAGTTGCTAATTTAATAATCCAACCTTCTATATCTGAAAATGCGTCATTTAATTTATTGACAATCTTTGGAGTAGCGCTAAAACAAAAATTAAAAGATAATAATATTAAAATAAAAAATATAATAGATAATTTAAAAATAAATGATTTCATATAAACCTCCAATTCTGACACAATAGTGTCTATAAGATTTTATAGTATAATGGAAATTGATAATGATTTTTATTGTAGAAATTCCTTTTTCCTAGGATAAAATAAAGATTGGTTACTTAAGTTTTTTGAAGTAAGGTGTTAAATAAATTTTTTCTATAGGTAATATTTTATTTCCATCAGATAAAAAAGCTAAAGCTGAAAAGGTTTCTAATTCTTTAGTAAAAAAATTAGTATCAAATTTGTAATCAAAATTGGTATAGTGATTTAATGTTTGAGATATATTAGAATCTTTTGAATTTAGTGAATTAGTAAAATAACTAAAAACAGTATGTTGTGCATTTTCAGATATACTTTGTGATATTAATTCTTTATCTTCTTTTCCTATTTGCTTCTGGATATCTTCTATTGTAAGAATGTCATCTGATCTAAACCATAATTTGTTTATTAAACTTTGAACAATTACTTTTACAGAAGATGTGTCATTTAAAGTTAGTTGTAATGAGGTATAACTTTGTGTTGCTATTATGTTTATGCATTTCGCTTCTCTACTTTGAGAAAAAAAGTTTGCATCTGTAGATGTTACATATTCATGATATTCATCACAAATAAATGCCACTTTTCTATGCGGTAAATTTGTTGTGAGTTTTCCTAGAACTTCAGTTTGAAAATCTAATTTTAAATATGTAGCAATAATTTTGGATAAGTTTTGATATAATGCAATATTCATATTTAAAACTACTATTTTACCATTTTCAATAACGTCTGAAAATCCATTAAAATTAATTTTATTTTTGTCTGGACAAAAGGTTTGTAAAATTTGATAATCTGATATAAAATAGTTAGTTATTCTAGTGATTTCTGATTTTAAAATAGATAAAGTTCTAGAATCTAATAAGAAATATTCTTTTTCAAAAAAATTTATTGCTGATAAAATATCATATATATTCTCAGTAGATAATAAACCAGATAAAAAGGTAGAACGTAAAAGACTTAATTTTTCATAAAAATACTCTTTATGCATTACTAATTTATGTATTTCTTCAAAAGTTACGTATCCTGAATTATATAACCTACAAAGTTTTATAGCTTCACATATAATTTGTTCAACTTTATCTAACCAATAGGAATCTGAGTTATTTTGAGAAAATAAGAGTAATATTGTTTTTAATCTATTTGCTATAATTTGAGGCTTAAGATGTGGTTTGTCTAAAGGATTGTAAAAAAATTTCCCACCTAATTCTATTGTAATTAGATCTGATTGTCTATCATACTTATCACAATATTCTTTTACCATATAATGAAAATTTCCTTTTACGTCTAATATTAACATTCCAATTTTTTCAGATATGTTACACGAATTGTAACTAATTAATTGCTCTATAAATGGATACATTGCGCTACTTGTTTTCCCGAGTACCAATAGTTCCGGTAATTAAAATATTTTGAAATAATCCACTTTCTGGAATTCTTATTATTTCGCCTTTGGAATTCTTACCAATTGATAAATAGAGACTATTATAATCTTTTATAGTTTGTATATTAGTGAGTTTTACATTAGATTTCATATTCTTTTTCTTTTTAGGAAATATTATAGAAAAAATTAGTTTAGATATATAAATACTAGAATATAAATAAGTTACAATAAATAATATTTTAAGATTATTCCATAAATTTGGAAAATCAATGCATAAATCGAATTGCTTTATACCATAATCTATTATAATGGAATTTGAATTTAGTATAGGATAAAAAGTAAAAAAACCAACTATACACAAAATAAGAGAAAAAGTTAGACTTAGAAAAAAACGAATCATTAAAAATCATCCTTTTTAATATTTAGTTTTGCACCTTGTTTGTTATGGAAAATATTTATATCGAAAAAAGAATAAATAGAATAAAAGGTGATAAAGATGTTAATAAAAAATACCACAAAGAAAAAATCTATAAGTTGAATAAAAATCACTCCTTCCAATTTATACCATTATAAAACAAAATTCCATTTTTGTCTATACTTTTATAAAAAAATATGGTAAAATATATAAAAATGGTATAGTAATATATTTATTTTATGTAAGAATGCATATTTTACAGATATGTATAAACTAGAAAAGCATATATAGTAAAAAGAACAGGAGGTTATTATGAAAATAGAAAAGACAATGACAATAGGTCAATTATTAGAGCAAGCACCTGATAAAGCAGAAATATTAATGGAGGCAGGTATGCATTGCTTAGGATGTCCAGCTTCACAAGCAGAATCTATAGAAGAAGCATGCGAAGTACATGGAATAGATGTTGATGATTTAATAGAAAAGTTAAACAAATAATACAATCATGCACGATTTGGAATAAAATTTTGCAATCATAAAAAATTCACAAAAAAGGTTAAGTAAAAAAGTAAATTCTAGTTTGAAATGAAAGACTAAATGCAAGTTTGAGAGAAATATGGAATATA
>CALXJJ010000027.1 GCA_944388605.1 uncultured Clostridia bacterium | reverse complement strand
CATTATTTGAATTTGTACTTCCTTCTATTTCTGATAATAATTTATTTATTTCTTCTTCATCTGATGTCTGTGAATTTTTCAAATAATCTTGCATTTCTTGTGCTTTTTTTAATAATCCATTTTCTCCTATTGTTGCATCTATTGTTACCAATGCTAATATTATTAATACTATTATTGTTACCGCTAAGGCTATTAGTGTTATACCGCTTACTTTGCTTTAATTTAAGTTTCATTAACATTCTCCTCTCATATATTTATTTAGTCAATTATTCCTCTCATCTAGCAAGGCAAAGAATTATGACGTATCAAAAGCATAGGCTATTTTACTATAAAATAACCTATGCTTTTCATTTATTCTATTTAATTTTCTTATTATACTCTCTCTAAAATTTACGATATATATATATATACAGCGCCAAGGCTTTCAGCCATTTTCTTCATCTCTTTTTTCCTCCCTTTTCTATGCAATTATACCATATGTTTTCCTTTTTTCATATATTTTTTAAAAATTTTCAAATTAAAAACTCAGCTATTAATATAATAAATTAATACTATATTTTCTAGCTTTATCTTATAATAAAGGGGACAGAATTAAGAATTTAGTTTTAATAAACTCTTAATTCTGTCCCCTTTCTATACATATAGAAGAAAGAAAAATGTGCAAGCTGTTATTGCTACATATTGTTGTCATTTGTTTATGGTGATTTGATGGGATTTGTTAAGGGGGGCCTTAAGAAATTTAATTTTTTGAAAAAAATAAATATGTAGAAATAACTATATACATTAAAACATATCTTTTGAATATTTTCAACGTTTTTTGTTCGATTAAAATTTACATTATATTTTATTTTGTTATAAAAAAATATATAATATTCTTCTTTTTTATCTATTTTGATAGTATTCTTTGTAAAATCTTATACATTATTGTATATGAAATCTTTCATCAAAATTATTGTTACAGATATTATTATCTGTAACAATAATTTACTTAGTTTTTTTCTTTTTTCTAGATATTTTCTTGCTTGCTTTTTTTCTAACAACCTTTTTATTATCTTCTGGGTTCCATTTTTCTCCTAATTTTGGCTTGTTCCATGATATATAACTACATGAATTAGGATTATTCTCACATACATAAAAGTTTTTTCCTCTTCTAGTTTTCTTTATAATAACTTTTCCTCCGCATACTGGACATGGTATATCAATAGATTGTATTATAGGTTTAGTATTTTTACATTCTGGATAACCAGGGCAAGCTAAAAATTTTCCATATCTTCCCTCTTTTATTACCATCATTCTGCCACATTTGTCACATGGAATATCTGATACTTCTGGTTCTATCTCTATTTTTTCTAATTGTTCTTCTACTTTTTTTAGTTCCTTTTCAAAAGGTGTATAGAATTCTTTTATAATACTTTTCCATTCCTGCTTTCCTTCAGCTATTTCATCAAATTCTTCTTCTATTTTTGCTGTAAACTCTTCATTTATTATATCTGTAAAATTTTCTATTAATAATTTATTAACTATTTTTCCTAATTCTGTTGGTACTAATTGTTTAACATTTTTGGTAATATATTTTCTATCTAATATTGTAGATATTATTGGTGAATATGTGCTTGGTCTTCCTATTCCCTTTTCTTCTAATGTTTTTACCAAACTTGCTTCTGTATATCTTGGTGGTGGTTCTGTAAAACTTTGTTTTGGTTCTATTTTTTCTTTTTCAACTTTTTCATTTTCAGTTAACTTAGGTAAATATTCATTTTTTTCATCTGTTTCTGATGTTGAAACATATGCAAGCATATATCCTTGAAATTTTAAGTTTTGACCATTTGCTTTAAATATCTCTTTTCCAGCCATAATATCAACAGATATTGTATCATATATTGCTACTGCCATTTGACTTGCCATAAACCTATTATATATTAATTTATATAATTTGTACTGATCTACAGATATATATTTTTTTATTTCTTCTGGATCCAAATTTACATTTGTAGGTCTAATAGCTTCATGTGCATCTTGTGCTCCATTTTTTGTTTTGTAATATCTATTTTCATAATATTCTTTTCCATATTTATTTACTATATATTCTTTTGCAAATTTTCTTGCTTCTTCTGATATTCTAGTTGAATCTGTTCTCATATATGTTATTAATCCATGTGAGCCATGGTTTGGTATTGAAATTCCCTCATATAGTCCTTGAGCAATTGACATGGTCTTTTTTATTGTAAATCCTAATTTTCTTGATGCTTCTTGTTGCATAGTAGATGTAGTAAAAGGCGGTGCAGGATTTTTTTTCTTTTCACTTTCTTTAATCTTAGTTACTAAAAATTTTTCATTTCTAATATTTTCTAGTACTTCATCTACATCTTCTTTTTTATGCAATTCTACTTTTTTATTATCTCTTCCATAATATTTTGCTTCAAATTTCTTATTATCTTTAGAAAGAATTGCATATATATTCCAATATTCTTCTGGAATAAACTTTTCTATTTCTTCTTCTCTATCAACTATCATTTTAACAGCTACAGATTGCACTCTTCCTGCTGATAATCCTCTTTTTACTTTTTTCCATAGTATTGGACTAATACTATATCCAACTATTCTATCCAATACTCTTCTTGCTTGTTGAGCATCAGTTAAATTCATATCTATTTTTCTTGGAGAAGATATAGCTTTTTTTACAGCTTCTTTTGTTATCTCATTAAAAGTAACTCTACAAATTGCATCTGTAGGTATATTTAAAATATAAGCTAAATGCCATGCTATAGCTTCTCCCTCACGATCAGGGTCAGTTGCAAGATATACTTTGTTAGCATTACTTGCTGATTTTTTTAATTCTTTTATTAAATCTCCTTTTCCTCTTATATTTATATATTCAGGTTCAAAATTATTATTAATATCCACACCCAGTTTAGATTTAGGTAAATCCCTTATATGTCCCATTGATGCTTTTACATCTGTTTTATTTCCAAGATATTTTTTTATAGTAGATGCCTTTGCAGGCGATTCTACTATTATTAACATTTCTTTATTTTTACTTTGTTTCTTTGGCATTTCTAACCTCACAATCATAATAATACTTATTTATTTTAAAACATATTTATAAAATTTGCAAGTACAAATATATAAAAATCCACAAAAAATAACTGAATTATCTGGCAGGAACGGAGATTTTTGACAATATTGTATATTATCAAAAATCTCCGCCTTTGCCTAATATTTTATCCGTTTACTATATCTTCTATTATATATGGCATTGCTACAGGAGTAACTTTATGCCTTTTTAGCAATTCTAACATTTTATATGCCTTATTTTCATAACTTGTTATTGAATTTATCTGTTTTTTCTCAACATATATTTTATTACCATTCATTTGGGTTTTAATGATTTCAATTCCATAAGTATTAGCATTTTCTTGTTTTCCCTGTGTTTTAAAATATTCTAGTTCTATTTGTTTGCCATATCTTTCATTGTCTGAATTAGTATTAATAAATGTTTTTCCATAAAATTCTTTTGACATCTTGCTTTCCCCTTTCTTAAGTATAGTACTTTATTCGTACCTACTAACTATATATCTCATATGGAGAAATTGCAAGCATTTTCGTACGACATATCATTTCATTATTCGACATTATTCGACACCGTTTCTTTTATCTCTTTATAAATATTATCTAAAACATTAGGTATACAAACCTTTCCGCGCATTTTTAGACATTTCTATTAACTTGTTTTCATCTTTTATAATATCATTTATTAAATCATTTAATTTTTCAGATGTTAATTCTTTATCTAATATTATTTTAGCTGCACCTTTTTCTTCTAACACTTTTGCATTATATTCTTGATGATTTTCTGTAGCAAATGGAAAAGGTATAAAAATTGCTGGTTTTCCTATTTTGGCAATTTCTGCTATTGTCATTGATCCACTTCTACATACCAACATATCACATGCATTCATTAATTCTTCCATATTATATATATATGGTAATACTTTTACTTTATCTATATTATTAATATTTAATCCATTGCTATTTATTTCTTCTTTTACATTATCATAAGCACTTGCACCTGTTGCCCATATAATATTGTACTTTTCATTTAATTTTTTACTTATTATATCAATCAATACATCATTAATTTTTTTAGCTCCTTGACTTCCGCCAAACACTAATATTATTGGATATGGATTAATCATATTATATTCTTTTCTTATTATGCTTAAATCCACTTTTATTTTATCTATTTTTATAGGATTACCTGTTAATACTACTCGCTTTGCATTTTTCAATCTTGCTCTTGCTTCTTCAAAACCTATTAATACAGATTTTACGCTTTTAGATAATAATTTTGTTGCAATTCCAGGAAAAGCATTACTTTCATGTAATATGGTTGGAATCCCTAATCTATTAGCTACTGATATGGTAGGCATACAAATATATCCACCCATTCCTATCACTATATCTGGTTTAAATTCTTCTAATATAATTTTAGCTTCTTTTTTAGATTTCATAGTAGCTAAAAATCTCTTTATGTTTTTTATCTTTAATTCTCTAGTTATCCCATATGCATTAATTGTCTTTAGTTCATATCCTGCTCTTGGAACTAAATCATTTTCTAGTCCCCTTGTTGTTCCTATAAATATTATCTTTGAATCAGGTTCCTCTTTTTTTATTTTATTTGCTATCGCTATTCCAGGGTTTATATGTCCTGCTGTCCCTGCTGCTGCAATTACAACTTTCAAACTATCCTCTCCTTCTCATCAAAATATTTTCATTTTGTTTTTGCTCCTGCCCTTGATATATTTAATAATATTCCTACTGCACATAGTAAAATAACTAAAGCTGTTCCTCCATAACTAAAAAATGGTAAAGGCATACCTGTTGTTGGTATTGATCCTGTAACAACTGCAATATTTATAATTGCTTGCAAGCCTACTAATGCTGTTATTCCTGTAGCTAATAAACTTCCAAACATATCTGGAGCCTTCATAGCACTCAATACTCCTCTCCATATAAATATTCCAAACAATACTATCACAGCTAAACAACCTAAAAATCCTAATTCCTCTGCAAGTATTGCAAAAATAAAATCATTATGAGGTTCTGGTATATATAAATATTTTTGCTTACTTTCCCCTAAACCTAATCCAAATAATCCGCCAGAACCTATTGCATATAAACTCTGCACTAATTGATACCCTGTTGTAGTTGCATTTTCCCAAGGATTAAAAAATGTCTCAATCCTATCTAATCTAAATCCTCCACTTCCTGTAACTTGCATTACAAATAATCCTACTGCTGTACCACACCCTGCTACTAGTCCAGATATAGTAAAATGCAAAATTCTACATCCTGCTACTATCATCATTGTGCATGTAACTAACCCTATTAATAATGATGCACTTAAATGGTTTTGCACGAAAAATAGTATTCCTATTGGTGGAACTAAAAATAAAAATGGTTTTACAAATCCCTTCCAAAAACTTTTTAAATCATTTTTATGATCTGATAAATATCCTGCATAAAAAATTATTAAACCAATTTTTGTTATTTCTGATGGTTGAAACTGTCCAAATCCAAGATTTATCCACCTTGTGGCTCCTTTAACTTCTCTACCTATTACAGGAACTATAACTAATAATAATATTAAACATGATAAAACATATATTGCCCAATAATATTTTTTGTAAAATCTATAATCTATTTTTGATATTAGAAACATTAGTGCAATTCCTAATATTGCGAATCCGGCTTGTTTTCGTACATATGTATAGCTATCTCCATTAGTAGACAGTGATGATGGTGCACTAGCTGAAAGTACCATTATTATTCCAATTGCTAACAATAAAAATACAGTTATACATAAGATAAAATCAAATGGATTATTCATAAAACTTGAAAATCTTCTTACTTTTTTCTGTTTTGGCATTTGTGCACTCCTTCCTATATAGCTATTAGTCCTATTATACAAACTATAAGTGTAGCTATACTAAATATTGAAACAATTTTATTTTCATTCCATCCTGATAATTCAAAATGATGATGAAGTGGTGCCATTTTTAATATTCTATTTCCTGTTTTTTTAAAATAAGTAACTTGTAACATTACAGATAAAGTTTCTAGTATAGGAATTAGTGCAATAATAGCCAATATCAATGGCATTTTTAAATATAAAGCCATTCCAGCTATTGCACCTCCTAAAAGTAGTGATCCTGTATCTCCCATCATTACTTTAGCTGGATGTAAATTAAATACTAAAAATCCCAAACATGCTCCTATTAATATACTTCCAAATATAACTATTTCTTTTTTACCTAGTAATATTCCAATAATAGTTAAACATGTAAGTATAATTGTAGTTACACTTGTACTTAATCCGTCTATTCCATCTGTTAAATTTATTGCGTTTGTTGTAGCCAATAATATGAATATTGCAAATGGTATATATATCCATATAGGAAGTGTTAAATATACTTTAAAAAATGGTATATATATATCATTTCCTATATTTATTACTTGTGTTAAATAAACTACATATCCTACAGATATAATCAATAATCCTATCATTTTAAAAGAAGGCTTTAATCCTTTAGTATTTTTTAAAATTAATTTTTTAAAATCATCTATAAAACCTACTATTCCAAATCCTATTGTTACAATTAGTAGTGGTAATAAATTTTTTGCAACATCCGGTTCTTTTATATTATAATAAACATATGTAGCAATTGTAACAACTATAAGTGCAAGAGCTATTATAATTCCTCCCATTGTTGGAGTTCCTTGTTTTTTTAAATGACTTTTTGGACCATCATATCTTTCTATTTGACCTATTTTTAATCTTTTTAATATTGGTATTATTATTAATGAAGCTATTACTGTAATCCCAAAACATATTAATAATATCTTTATTTGAAAATCCATTTTTTATCTCATTCCTCTCTAAGCTCTATTTTTCATTAATAATCTCATTAACTATTTTTCTTTCATCAAAAGGATATTTCTTATGATTTATTTCTTGATATGGTTCATGTCCCTTACCTGCCAATACTATTATATCATTTTTATTTGCCATATCTATTGCATATTTTATTGCTTCTCTTCTATCAACAATGCAAATGTATTTTCCTTTTGTTTTTTTCATTCCTTCTTCAATTTGGTTTATTATTTTTTCAGGATCTTCTGTTCTAGGATTATCTGAAGTAATTATAGAAAAATCTGCTATTCTTCCAGATATTTCACCCATAATTGCTCTTTTTCCAGGATCCCTATCTCCTCCACAACCAAACAAAGATATTACTCTTCCTTTCGTATATGATTTAACTGCATTTAAAATATTTTCTAAACTTTCAGGTGAATGTGCATAATCAATCATAATTGTTAATTCTTTTTTATTATCTACTAATTCGCTCCTACCTGGCACACGCACTTCTAATAAAGCTGTTTTAATATTATCTGCAGAGCAACCTAATTTTAAAGCTACACAAATAGCTGCTAAACTATTATATACACTAAATCTACCTGGAATTCCTGCTTTTACTCTTTCATTTCTATCTCCCAATTTAATTTTAAAATCTACATATGAATTAGTAATTGTTATATCCTTTGCAAGTATTTTACAAAAATTATCTATACCATATGTTGTTATGTCCTTTTCTGGAAATAGTTTTGGAATTTTTGCCATATGCAAATCATCAGCATTAACATAGCATGTTTTACACATATCTACTAATTTTAATTTTGAATTAAAATAGTCTTCCATGTTTGGATGTTCTTTTTGGCTAATATGATCTTCTGAAAAATTAGTAAAGATTCCTATATCAAAATCACAATAATCAACTCTATGTAATTTTAAACTTTGTGATGAAACTTCCATAACTGCTACATCACATTTTTCATCTACCATTTGTTTAAAAATGTTCTGTAATTTTAAACTATCTGGTGTTGTTCTTTCACTATCTTCTAGCTTTCTATCTCCAATATATATAGCAATTGTTCCAATTAAACCAACTTTATATCCTTGTTTTTCTAATATTTTCTTTATCATAAAACTTGTTGTGGTTTTACCTTTTGTACCTGTTATCCCAACTAATTTTAGTTTTTTTGATGGTTCTCCATAAAAGTTGCATGCCATTTTTGCTAGTGCAATTCTTGTATCTGGCACAGCAATAATAGTTATATCTTTTGATATTTCTTTTATTATCTGTTTATCACAATCTTGATTTACTATAACAACTTTACATCCATTTTCTATTGCATTTTTTATATATTTATGACCATCTGTTTCAAAACCCTTTATTGCCACAAAGATACTATTCTCTTTTGCTTCATTAGAATTTTGTGTGATTAGATTTATATCCAAATCTAATTGTCCCCTTGCTTTAATATCATCTATTCCAAATAATATCTGTTTTAAATCCATAATTAATTTCATCCCTTCCTAGGCACAAATCGGTTGGAAAAGAATTAAATTTTGACTGAGAAAACGAGTTTAAAATTTATGAGGCGTACGTATGTAGTACGTTGATTAAATTTTAAGCGAAGTTTGACAACGTCAAAATCATAATTGTTTTTCAACCTTTCATACTCCTTTTATATATTATATTTTTCCACATATATTATATAACTAAAGTTTTAATTTGTAAACTAAATTTTAGTATTAAATATACTAAACATCTTTTAGAATAACAATTATACAATATGAAAATATCACTTTCATATTATAGGACAGAGGTAAGCTTAATAATACTTAATTGTTTATTTAAATCTACCACAAATAATAATTTTATTAATAGTTTGACATAATAAGATAAAATATGATAAAATGATAATGTTAGACAGGTATAAATTATTTTATGAAAGGAAATATTTAATATGGAACTTATTAGTGTAATAATTCCTGCTCACAACGAAGAAGAAAGAGTTGGTAATGTAATCGACAAATTAAGACAAACAAAATCTAATATAGAAATAATAGTGGTTGACAACTGTTCCACAGATAATACATCAAATATTGCATTAGAGAAAAAAGCAATCTTAGCTCATTGTGATAATCGTGGAAAAGGATATGCAATGGAAAAAGGATTACAATATGCAAAAGGAAATATAATTGTATTTGTAGATGGAGACTTAGAAATATTCATAGATGATTTAGTGACAACAATGGTTACTCCTATAATTAATAATGAAGCTGATTTTACAAAATCTGCATTTAAAAGAGAAGGTGGAAGAGTTACAGAACTTGTAGTTAAACCTTTACTAGATTTATTATATCCTAATATGTATAAATTTGAACAACCATTAAGTGGAATTATAGCAGGAAAAAAAGAAATATTTGAAAAAATACAATTTGAAAAAGATTATGGAGTAGATATTGGTATATTATTAGATGTACTTAGTTTAACATCAAAAGTAAAAGAAATTCATATAGGAAGAATTGAAAATAATTCACAATCTTGGCATGCTCTTTCAGACATGGCTAAAGAAGTAGCAAAAGCTATTTTAAAAAGGTGTAATATAGAAAATGTCAAAAAGCTCTAAAATTTGTACTAATTAAAACTTTTCTTTTTGGCTTTTTATTATTGTTTAGAACAAATCGGAAAGCCTTAAAATTCGTACTAATTTAATATTTTCTCGTTGGCTTTCCGTAAATTTGTTCTGCGCCAATTTTACGCAAGTAAAATTGTGTGCATTCGTTGGAGCGTAGCGATTTTTATACAATAGGAAAGGATAACTTTCCTATTGTATAAAACAAATCGGAAAGCCTTAAATTTTATATTAATTTTATCTTTCCTCGTTAGCTTTTTAGTAAATTTGTTTCTAAGCCAATTTTACGAAGTCAAAATTGTGTGCAGTCGTTGGAGCGTAGTGATTATTCTACAATAGGAAAGGATAACTTTCCTATTGTAGAATAATAATTTAAGGTTATAGGAATTTCCTATAACCTTAAATTATGACATATTATCTTCTATATTCTGGTTCAATTTAATAAATTTCTTAATACATAAATCATCATATTTTCTATACTCAGAATTTGATAAACTTAATGTCTGTAAGTTTGTAGAATATGGTAATTCTCTTAACAAACATTCTATTATCTGTACAATACCACCATGAGTAGATAATAATATACTTTTCTCAGAATATTGATTATAGCAATCTATAAGAAATCTACTTACTCTTTTATATAAAGTTTGTATAGGTTCAACATTATGAAAACTATAATTTATATTATAATCTAACAATTTGTTTATATCACAATCATATTCTGTCAAATCTTTCAGTCCTTCAAATTCTCCAAAGCTCCTTTCTTTTAAATCATTATTAATAATAATAGGAACTTTATTATTCTTTTGTATGGCTTTTGCTGTATCTACTGCACGTAACAATGGAGATGAAATAATTAAATCTAAATTGATATTTGACAATTTTTTTGACAGTTCCATAACTTGTTTTTTACCTACATCATTTAATGGAACATCAATTTGTCCTTGAAATCTTTTATCTACATTATATTGAGTTTGTCCATGTCTTACAACATATAGTATCATATTCCCTCCTATAATATTTTATCTATCTTCTTTGATTCTATTTATTCACATTTTTATATTTTTCTAACATTTTTAGATATTCTGTGACAATAATTTTTCTATTTTCATTTCCGCTATTTATGCAATCTAATAAATCTTTAGAATGATACTTACTATAAAGTAGTTCAATCCTATCATTTAAATATTTAATATAATCATCCACCATATCCAAAGAAAATTTCCAAGGTTTTTTTGAAAGAATAAAGTGAAAAACATATATATCATCTAATGAATAATTACAATGTTTAATGTAGTAATCTAAATAACTGAAAAATGCATTATATTTTAAATCCAAATGCAATTCTGGTTTATTCTTCCAATCACTATAATATTCTTGCAATATATCTTGATCTCCTATTGATTCTTTTTTAGAAGAAATTCTTGAAAGTATATCTATAAATTTATCTAATAATTCTTTTTGAGGTTCTATAATCAAAAGCCCTGATACTAATTCTGGTGGTGGTGTAATATTTGGTCCATATTTTCTATTTGGAGTAGTAGACATATGTTGCCACTCAAATAAGCAATCAATATTTTTTCTAATGTAAATATCTGCATCTAAATATACTATTTTATCAAATTGAGTTAATTCAAATATAGATAATTTATCAAAGGTATAAGTCCAATGAGAAAAATCACCCTTTAAATTTTTCATCTTTATCACTTCAGGAATTTCGATAGTTTTCTTTCTTATAGTTTTTATTCCTTTATCATTAAGCAATTTTTCAATATCTGTACTTATTTGATCTGTAATTACAACATAAAATGGATATTTTGAATTAACTTTTTCTAGACATTCCGCAACTCCTAAGATTCCTATTAGATAATCTGGTGTTGATAATACTCCTACATATGCTCTATTCATACTAATTTCCTCCTATCTCTTATTAGAAATTATATAATATAATAAATAAAATGTAAAGATTAAACTCTTCTACATTTTATTTCACATATATAGTATGTATTTTATACGATAGAAAAGTAATATTCTTCTATCGTATAAAAGTCACTTTTCTCCAACAACTGCACACAAATTTACTAAAATCCTATGATGAAACATAAAATTAGTACAATTTTTAAACCTTTCACTTACTCTTATATAAATATTTGCATATCATTTAGATGATTTATAGAATCTCTTAAATTCTTTTTTAGATCTTCGAATACCTTTCCTGTTTTCCCATAATACATAAAATGTTTGCTTGCAAGTAATATACTTTTTGTACCATTTATATCTATTTCAGCATATGGATTTAATTTTTCAATTTCTTCTATTTTTGTATTATTTGAATTATATCTAATTTTCTTCCCTTTTACTGCTCTATTAAAGGTTTCTACTGTCATTGAACCATGCAAAATTATTATAGGTGTTTTAAACTCGGTTAAAACATTCCAAAACAAATTTAAACTTCTATCTAAAATATCATTATTGACTTTTACAAGATCTTTTATATTTTTAGTTGGATATGTAAATATATCTGTTTCTATCATATTAGTATGTAACTCTTTTTCTACCCAATCTCTAAATGACATTATTCCTAATCTTGTTCTTGATATTGTAGTTTTTCCACTTTTTATTCTGATTTGTTTATAAAACTGCATAAATTTATCATAATCATTTAATAATTCTATATATTCATCTAATTTTATATCTTTTGGATATATTGGTGTTGCTGGATTTGTTCCTACAAAACATATTTTTGCATTATGTGGATTCCCTTTAGATATATATGGTCTTAAATAAGGTTCGTTTTCACTTATATATAAATTTTCAAATATTCCTTCCATTACTTTCTCTTTCTTCTGATTGATTTTTATACAATATCTCAAATATCTTATCTAATGCTATTCTAAGTACTTCTTTTTCTGATAAATTTGCATCTATTTTGAGTATTGGATATTGTTCTTGAACAATATGTTCTAGATATTTATTTCGCAATTTATTTAAATTTTCCTTTGTCTCATATGGAGATTTTTTTAATCCTCTTTTTTCTATTCTATCTAATGCTATATCTACTTTTACATCTAAGTATAATCCTAAATCTGGCTTTGGCAATATTTCAAATAGCTTATCCATATGAGATAAATTTTGCTCATCAAAATTAGAATATATTTTATTGCATAGATAATATCTATCTAAAATTACAATATTTCCATTTTCTAATTCAGGCACAACTTTTAATAATGTATTATTTATGAGATCATTCCTCCAAACAATACTTCTTAATATTGGAGAATACATTTCTCTTCTAGTTTTTCCATTTAGCTCTGCGACTTGCTCTAATTCTCTTGTAAAAACTGAATCTTTAAATATACTCATAGGTTTTATTCTTGGTATATTTTCTGAACATTGTTTTATATTATTTATTAAAGTAGTTTTCCCAGAACCATCAATTCCCATTACTACAACTAATTTTCCTACCATATTAACTCTTACCTATTATGATATCTTTCTAATTCTTCAACTAATAATTGAAAATAATTACTTATTAATTTTTTGTTATATATAAACCCTTTTCTTATGTTTTCTTCCATTTTTATTAAATTTTTCACTTGTTCTTCTATATTCTCTTTAGGCATATTAAGCATTATATTCTCTTTTACTTCTTTTAAGTTAATAATATGTTGTAATTTACATACATCCTTTTCATATACATGAATACTACTTACCATATGTGTATAAGTCCCTAAATTTACACCTAGTCTACATGCAATATATTCTTGCCACATAGTAAAATTAAATACATCATATGGTAATCCTAAAAATACATCATTTGATCTCATAGATGTATACATATCTAATTTATTATTTCTTATAAATAATTGTAGTGATAATGTACAAGGTATATCATTACTTTTTTTCCCTGCATCTTCTTTGCTATATATCGGTATTACTGCTCTACGAGTATCCTTATCACTTTTTAATAAATTAATTATTTTATCTAAACTATTATTTATTCTAGGTCCATATGCTCCATTTAATATTAACCCATCATCTGAGTACTTGTAATAACTTGGTGCATAATATTGTATCATTTCTAAATCTTCTCTTCCAGATAAACACCATAACCATTCTCCTATTGCAAATGCTAAAGATATTTTTCTTAAATTACTGTTTAATATTCTGGTTCTAGGATTTTGAATCTTTATTATTACTCCATTAATTTCTTTAGTTTTCATTCCTCTAGGAGATATTTCATTTCCTTTTTCTAATAAATTAACACATACTTTTTTATAAATTTCACTAAAACCATAACCTTCAATATTCAACACTATCACCTTACTTTAATAATAAATTAGAGATTCTTAAATTTTGTACTATAATAGGGCTTTCCTATTTGTTCTAATTTTTATCTTTAGATATTTTGTATCAATTTTTATTAATTAAAATATTTATCACAAAATTCCAGTGCTCGTATTCTATCATTCATCATTTTTTCTACTTGTTTACTCTCTATTTTTCCTATAAGTCTTAATGGAAAACTACTTTGAATA
This sequence comes from uncultured Clostridia bacterium, assembly GCA_944388605.1. Lineage (GTDB taxonomy): Bacteria > Bacillota > Clostridia > TANB77 > CAG-508 > CALXJJ01. Next base: position 2,953 of record CALXJJ010000027.1, on the reverse strand, counting down.
TAGTAACTAATCAAATTATTCATTATATCTTTTTCTTTAATATTCTTTTTTGCGGATTTATTGTATATTTCTATAAATCTTTTAGCTTCTTTAATATTAAAGTTAGATATTAACATAGCTGAACTACCAATTTCATATAATAAATCACTAAAAGACACAAAATCAAAATCTATAAAAAAAGCATTTTCCCTTTGTTTAATTATATTGCTTAATCTTACATCTCCATGTATTATTTGAAAAATCTCTGGACTATAGCTACATTTATATTTATTCAATAATTCTAATCTCTTATTTAATAAATGGTTTACTGCATTTTCTATAGTATTATCTATATCTTTTATTTTAGTGTTTTTTATACTTTCAAATATTTCTTCATAATTTTTATTATCTTTCTTTATTTTATATGTACTACTATCTAAATTTTCAAACATCAAATGCATTTTTGCTAAGTTTTTAGCAACTATTTCTACAATATTAGCATTTAATTCTTCTTCATGAATTTTTTCTTGTATACAATATATACAATCCTTATATACTGTATACAATTCATTTTTATTATTTAGTATGATATTCGGAGCTAGAGATATTTTATCATGTACCATTTTTTGAGTAATGATTGAATTTTTTATTTGATTTTCATTATCTACATTGTACATTTTTAAAATATATGAATTATTTATAATGAATATTGTATTAATAGTTTTTTCTGGCACTTCACATATTTGTCTTATTTTTATATTACTATAATTTCTATTTACATCTTTTATAAGCTCTTTCATTATTTTTCCTTCTTATCAATACTTATTTTATGACCATATCTTTTCGCATTTAATTCTTCTTTCTTTCTAAACATTTCTTCTACATCAATATCATATGTATTTGCTAACATTAAAATATAATATAATACATCAGATATTTCTTCTTCTATAGAATCTTTTATATTATCATTTTCTATTCTTTTGTTTTTTCTAATAACTTCTGCTAATTCACCTATTTCTTCTATTAATTTTAAAAAATATCTTTCGTGGTTTTTCATCTCTTCTGGTTTACAAATTTCATATTTTTCTTTCAAATATTCTTGAATACGTTTTATAGTTAAATCCATAATATTCCCCCCTATATTATGAGAATAACATATTAATTATGCAAATACTGTCGTATTGTGTCGAATATGTATGACTTTTTTAAAAAACAAATCGGAAAGCCTTAATTTAATACAAACTTTAACTTTTTCTCTTTGGCTTTTTAGTAAATTTGTTTCTAAGCCAAATTTTGCGAAGTAAAAATTGTGTACAATGGATATGATATATTAAAAGCCGAAAATACAATTTATAAATCGCATTTTCAGCTTTTAATAAACATTTTATTTTAAATAGAAAACATACATTAGCTATTTTTTAAAACTGCTTTAAAATTTCTTTTACTACATATTTTATATAATTACTTTTACATTATATACTCCACCTGTATTTAATAATTTTATTTTTCCTTCTTCTACCTTTTTTTCATTTAAATACATTTCTATATCTCTATTATTCTTATTTTCTTTTCTCTCTACAAAAATATTATATATACTATTTCCATATTTATATTGGATACTATATTCTTTCCAATAATTCGGAACTGCTGGTTTTATACTTAAATACCCTTCTCTTATTTTTAAACCTAATATATATTCTATTCCAGCTTTATAAAACCAACTTGATGAGCCAGTATACCAAGTCCAACCACCTCTACCTGCTAAATTTCCTCTTCCGTAAATATCTGCTGCTATTACATATGGTTCTACTTTATATTTTATAGCTGTATCTTTTGTTTTTGAATGTTCTATTGGATTTATCATTCTAAAAAACTCGGTAGCTTTATCACCAAATCCTAATATTGCTTCTGCAATTATAGCCCATATTGCTCCATGTGTGTATTGCAGTTGTGGACATTTTTTCTATCCTACCTTTTTCTCATAACTTTTTCTAGCACATATAAAATTTAATTTTTCTTTCATTTCTTGTAGTGGTTTAAAATTGAAATAAATATCAACTTGCTTGTCGCTATGAATTTCAATTTTTTCTATAAATTCTCTAATTATTTCTTTTGTTGGTTTCTCCATATTAAGAAATTCTTCTATCAAATTATCTAATCTATTATCACTTTTTGTCTTATCATTTTCTCCAAATAGTTCTTGCTCAAGTTCTTTAATGTTTTGTTCATATTCTTTTACTAATTCTTTTATTCTATTTGCATTTTTCATATATTCGTCAAGTGTAATAATTCCTGCCAATCTGTCATCATACATCACTTCCAACTTTCTGGTTTCGCTCTCTACCTGCTGTTTAAAAGATTCTATTTGCTTTTTTGTATCAAATTCTTTACATTGTTTTGTTTTAGTTTGTTTTGCAATTTCTTCTAGTTTTTTCGTATTGGTATATTCTTTGCAAACTTCTCTTAAAACTTCTAGCATTTGTTCTTCAAAAACTTGATAATTAAAATTGTGTGGTGAACATACATCAAATTTCCCAAACCTTCCATATCTTTGGCATCTACCATAAATATTTCCATTTTTATCTGGACTTCTTATTCCAATATATCCTTTACAATCATAACAACGAAGTAAGCCTTTGAATAAGTAATCATTCTTGACGGCCCTTGAGCCTTTTGTTGCATTTATTACTTTCTTTGCTCTTTCAAAATCTTCTTTACTTATAATAGCTTCATGCATATTCTCTACCTTTATCCAATCTTCTTCTGGTAAATCTATAAACTTCTTAGATTTAAAACTTACTTTTTTTCTTTTGCCTTGTATAACTGTTCCTGTGTAAATTTCATTTGAAAGAATAAATCTTACTGTAGATTGTTGCCATAGTCCATAAGTTAGAGATTTTGTTCCTCTTTTTCTCTTGTTATAATCTGATGGAATTGGAATTTTCTTTTTACTTAAGTAATCTGCTATTTGCAT
>CALXJJ010000026.1 GCA_944388605.1 uncultured Clostridia bacterium | reverse complement strand
CTAGAAGATAAAGAAGATTTAATCTTTAAAGCAATAGATGACATAAAGAAAAATGGACTAACAAAAGAAGAACTATCAAGACTATTTGACAAAATTGTAGTATTTGATTCAAAAGAGATAACCAAAGAACAAAAAGAAGAGTATAACCTAAATGATGAAATGTACAAAGAACTCTATGAAAATGGAGGTTTAGCATTCCATTTAAAGTTCATGTATCCACAAACTATCACAAACAGGTGGATGTGATATTGGAGCAAGACCTATTGATTTACATTTAGAGGCATTTAGAAAGTTAGGAATTAATATAATTGAAGAAGCAGGATTTATAAAGTGTAAATGTGATAAAATAATTGGTACAGAGATAAATTTAGATTTTCCAAGTGTAGGAGCAACTGAGAATATAATATTGATAGCAGTCTTAGCTGAAGGAGAGACAATAATTAGAAATGCTGCGATGGAACCAGAAATAGAGGATTTAGCTAAATTTTTGAATTCAATGGGAGCAAAAATAGAAGGGGCAGGTAATAATGTTATAAAAATAACAGGAGTTAAGAAATTAAAACAAACTAATTATAGGGTAATGCCTGATAGAATTGAAGCAGGAACTTTGTTATGTGCTATTGCAACAACAGGAGGAAAGGCTAAAATAAAAAAAGTTATACCAGAGCATATTTCTACTGCAATAAAAAAATTAGAAGAAGCGGGTTGTAAGATAGAAATAAAAAATGATGAAATAAATATAGATGCTCCAAAAAGACTAAGAGCAATTGATATAAAAACAATGCCTTATCCTGGTTTCCCAACAGATTTACAATCCGTGTTTGGAGCAATAGTAGTAACTGCAAAGGGAACATCTGTTATAGTAGAAAATATATTTGAAAATAGATATAAATATATTTCTGAACTAAAAAAAATGGGAGCAAAAGTTAAAATTGAAGGAAAAATGGCAGTGATAAGTGGAGTAAAGAAATTATCAGGAGCTACGGTTAGTGCTACAGATTTAAGAGGAGGAGCATCATTAATAATAGCTGGATTAACTGCAAAAGGAACTACAAAATTAGAAAATATTGAATATGTATTAAGAGGATATGAAAATATAGATAATAAATTAAGAAGTTTAGGAGCAAAAATATATTTGATTAAAGATGAATAAGGGATAAAGATTATTTTAAGTTATAGGAAATGAAAATTCCTATAACTTTTTAATACAATAGGAAAGTCATCCTTTCCTATTGTATAAAAGTCGCTACGCTCCAACGAATGCACACAATTTTACTTGCGTAAAATTGGCTTAGGAACAAATTTACGGAAAGCCAAAGAGAAAGTTTAAAATTAGTACAAATTATAAGGCTTTCCGATTTGTTCATACGCTTTAGTCTCGTGAAACGAAGTGGAACTACCGCTGGCTATAGTGGTGTGATTAACTAGAAAAATAAAATATACAGATAAATATATAAGACTTTTAGAAAAATAAAATATTTTAAAAATTACTGATATAGTCTAGATTTATTATTGGTAAATGTGTTAAAATAATATACAGCATATTGAATGTAGCAAATAGTAAAGAATTAAAGTAAATGAAAAAAGGAATGATTAGTTATGCAAAAAGAAAATAATAAAGTTCCTAATAGAAGATCAATAATAAGAGTATCTAAAAAAAATGATATAAAAAGAGAAGATGATATTTTTAGTTTCGATGAAGAGAAAATTATGGGATTAAAAGATTTAGAAAAACCGAATGCTAAAAGAGACAGAAAGAATATAGAATTGATAAAAAAACAAAGAGAGAAAAGTAAAAAACAGAATGAGAAGAATAAAAAGAAAAAAGAAAAAAATAAAAAAAGTAAAAAAAAGATTATAGTAAAGAAGAAAAAAGAGAAAATTTTAACTGAAGAGGAAATTGAAAAGTTACAAGAGAAAAAAGAAAGAAATAGAATTATAAGGAAAAGAATATTAAGAGCCAGTAAATGGCTAGGTCTTATTTTATTAATCATAGGCGGAATTATATATTTTTTATTATCTCCTTTTTTTAATATTGATATAATAAATGTTAGTGGTAACGAAAAATTAACAAAAGATGAGATAATAAGTTTATCTGGAATACAGAAAAATCAAAACATGTTTAAGATAAGTATAAAAAATACAGAACAAGGAATAAAATCTAATGCATATATAGAAAATGTACAAGTGAAAAGAATGCTCCCAAAAGAAATAGATATAATAGTATCTGAAAGAAAAGAAAATTTTATGATAGAATTTGGAAATGGATATGTATATATTAACAACCAAGGTTACATTTTAGAAGTTTCTAATGAAAAAATTGACAAACCAATTTTAGTAGGATTAATGACAAAAGAAGATGAAATAAAACCAGGAAATAGGTTATGTGAGGAAGATTTAGAAAGACTACAAGATGTATTAAAAATAATGAATAGTGTAGAGGAAAATGAAATGAACAATGAAATTACTAGAATAGATGTTACTAATAAGACAAATTATAAGTTAGTATTAGAAAAAGATGGAAAAACTATTCATTTAGGTGATACATCAAATTTATCAACAAAAATAGTATATGCAAAAGAAGTACTTGTTAAAACATCAGAAGAACAGGGAGAAATTTTTGTAAATAATGATGTAGAAACAAATGGAGCAATTTTTAGAAAAAAAGTTTAGGAGGTAATGACTAGTGAAAAAGAAAAAAATAGCCATAACACTTGGAATTATGTGCCTTATGCTAACATTAGCAATTGCAGTACAAATAAGAAGTGTAAAAGGAGGAACACAGGTAGCAGTTCAATCGAAAACAGAAAATGATTTAAAAGATGAAGTGTTTCGTTGGAAAGAAAAATATGATACAACTCATAAATTAGTAGAAGAATCTGAGAAAGAACTTGAAAAAGTTAGAAGTGAAGCAACAAAAAATAGTGAAAATGATTCAAATGCTGAAAAACAAGTAAAAGAAAATAATATGCTATTAGGACTAACAAATGTCAAAGGATCAGGAGTTGTTATTACAATAAAAGACAATTCAAATACAAAAGCATCTTCAGTACTTGATCCATCTTTATTATTAGTTCATGATGGTGATTTACGTAGTATAGTGAATGAACTTAAAAATGCTGGAGCAGAAGCAATAGAAATAAATGGACAAAGAATAGTGCAAACAACAGCAATAGTGTGTGATGGAAATGTAGTAAGGATAAATGGAGAGAAACTAGGTTCACCATTTGTAATAAAAGCAATAGGACTTCCAGAAAGATTGTATAATGTAAATCGAGTAGGTGGTTATTTAGAAATGTTAGAAGATGATGGTGTATCAACAGAAATAAAAAAATCTAATGATATAACAATATCAAAATATAATGGAGTTATTACTAATGAGTATATGGAAACAGTTAGATAGATAAATTTTAACTTGGAAGGAGAGTAGTGATGAGAAAAGATAAAATGGTAATTATAATTATTGTAGGAATTGTTGCAGCAGTACTTTCAGGCACAATGTTTATGCAGTTTAGAGCAGTCGAATGGACAGAAGAGACCCAAATAGAAGGAATGAGGGAAGCTGAACTTAGAACTACAATAGCAGAATATAAAGAAAAATATGAAGAATTAGAAACTAAATTATTAGATAATAACAAAAAAATAGACGAGTATAACCAAAAATTAGAATCTAATCAAGAATCAGCAGAACTAGTAGAAAAGGAACTAGAACAAACCAATTTATTAGTAGGAAAAACTAAAGTAAAGGGTGAAGGAGTTATAGTTACATTAAAAGACGTAGATGAAAATAGAATAACACCAGATATATTAGTAGAACTTATAAATGAATTAAGATATGCTGGAGCAGAAGCCATTTCAATTAATAATAAAAGAATAATAAATATGACAGATATTGCAGAAGTTACAGCTGGATATTTAGTTATAAATAGTGGAGATCAATCAAGAATAACATCACCTTATGAAGTAAAAGCTATAGGAAAAGAGGAATATTTAGCTAGTAACTTAAGTCTTAAAAATGTAGGATTTATAGATAAATATAATAGTAGTGGATATGATATTCAATTAACAAAAGATAATAATATAACTATAGAGCCATATGAAGGAAATATAAATATAAAATATATGGAAGAAGCAGAATAAATTAATTAAGAAGGGAATGATAATAATGATAATTTTTATTGCTATTTTAATAGGTTGTATAGTAGGAGCTATAGTAGGAGTAAATGTACCTATAATATCTTATACTTATTCTGGATATTTGGCAATTGCAATAATAGCAGCTTTAGATTCTGTTTTTGGAGGAATTACTTCAATAATAAAAAAGAATTTTGATATGAAAATTTTTATATCTGGATTTTTTGGAAATGCAATTCTATCTATACTTTTAACATATTTAGGACAAAAATTAAATGTAGATATATATTTAGCAGCAATAGTAGTATTTGTTGGAAGAATGTTTAATAATTTAGCAATAATAAGAAGATATTATATAGAAAAGTTTTCAAATGATAAAGTTTTTTCAAAGGCAAAGAAAATAATAGATAAAAATGAAGGAAAATAAGGAATAAAATAGTATAATATAATAGGAAATTTGACATAAAACAACATTATTACAGCAATGTTACGAAAATATTACAAAATTGTGACAAACCTATTGACTTTTAATAAAAAATATAATATTCTTATCTAGGAATAAATAAAGTAAAAAATGGAGGAGTTAGATTTGGCTATAGGAGATGTAATTGTTGGTATAGACATAGGAACTTCTAAAGTTACTGGTGTAGTTGGAGAAGTAAATAACTTTAACCAGATAGAAGTTATATGTACAGCTAAAGAAAAATGCGATGGAATAAAAAAAGCCAAAATTATTGATGAAGAAGAAGTTGCAAGTGCCATATCTAAGTTAATTCAAAATTTAGAAATGGATGCTGAATTAAAAATAAATTCAGCATATGTAACAATTCCACGGTAAATATGTAACTATAGTACAAAACAGTATTACAAAAGAAGCAAAAGATAAATATTCCGGAATTTCTATAAAAGATGTAGCTACAGCTATAGGACAAGTAAAAGATATAGATATTCCAGAGGGTAAGACAATTATCGACATAGTTTCAGATCAGTTTATATTAGATAATGGGAAAATAGTACAAGATCCAGTGGGAAGTTTAAGCAGTAGCTTTACTTTAAAAGCACAAGTAGTACTTGCAGATAAAAATTATATAAAGCAAATTTCTAATATATTTAGAAAAAGTAACATTGATATAGATGGCTTAGTACCTAATACTTTAGCTCAAAGGAATTTAATTTTAGATAATAATGAATTAAATGATAATGTAATGTTATTAGATATAGGAGCTGGAAATACAGATATAGGTGTATTTGAAGGTTCATCATTTGTTTATACAAATACTATACCATTAGGAGGAGACAATATTACAAATGATATAGAAATAGTATTAAATATTTCAAGAGATGAAGCAGACAGATTAAAAAAGCAATATAGTTTAGCTATGAAATCATTTATAGATAATGATACAGATATTTTGTTAAATACATATACAGGAGAGAGCAAAAGTAGAACAATAAAAAGTTCTGAATTAATAGAAATTATAGAAGCAAGAATAGAAGAAATTTTTACATTAGTTAATAAGGATGTTACAGCACAGGGAATAAAGCAAAGAATCAATAATGTAATTTTAACTGGTCAGGGAATCACAAATATTAACAAAAGTGATGTAGCAGGAAAAATAATATTAAATATTCCAGTTAAAATAGCAACTGGGAGACTAATTAGCACAATAAGCCCAGAATATCGTTCAGCGTATGCACTAGTAAGGTATGTGGCAGCAAGACCATTCGCTAAAAATGTATCAAGTAATATAGACTCAGGGGAACAAGAAGGATTTTTTAAAAATTTAATAGAAAGAATTAAGGAATTTTTTTATTCTTAAAAACAACAGATAAAATAGTAAGGATTATTTATTTAGAGCAATATGGCTCGAATGGAGGTTTTAATAATGTTAATGGATAATGGAAGTATGGATGATAATATTATGTTAGATGGGACAGCGACCATAAAAGTAATTGGAGTAGGTGGAGCAGGAAATAATGCTGTAAATAGAATGGTAGATTCAGGAATAAAAGGTGTAGAATTTATAACAGTTAATACAGATAGGCAAGCCTTACTTCTTTCTAAGGCATCATCAAAAATACAAATAGGTGAGAAAATAACAAGAGGTCTAGGAGCAGGAGCAAACCCAGATATAGGAGCTCAAGCAGCTGAAGAAAGTAAATCTGAGATTGCAGAAGCTTTAAGAGGAGCAGATATGGTATTTGTTACAGCTGGTATGGGAGGAGGAACTGGAACAGGAGCAGCGCCAATAGTAGCAGCATGTGCAAAAGAAATGGGAATTTTAACAATAGGTGTAGTTACAAAACCATTTACTTTTGAAGGCAAAAAAAGATTATCACAAGCAGATAGAGGAATAGAAAGTTTAAAAGGTAAAGTAGATACATTAGTTGTAATTCCAAATGACAAGTTATTACAAATTATAGATAGAAAAACATCAATTGTAGAAGCTTTTAAAATGGCAGATGATGTATTAAGACAAGGTGTACAAGGTATATCTGACTTAATTGCAGTTCCAGGATTAGTAAATCTTGATTTCGCAGATGTAAAAACAATAATGCTAAATACAGGAATGGCTCATATGGGTGTTGGTAGAGCATCAGGAGAAAACAGAGCGGAAGATGCGGCAAAACAAGCTATCCAAAGTCCATTATTAGAAACATCAATTGAAGGAGCAAGAGGAGTTATTATAAATATTACTGGAGGAGCTAATTTAGGATTACATGAAGTAAATACAGCAGCAGAATTAATCCAACGTAGTGTTGACCCAGAAGCCAACATAATATTTGGTGCAGTAATAGATGATACATTAGATGAAGATATAATGATAACAGTTATTGCAACAGGATTTGAAAAATCAGCTTCAATTTCCGATATGGGTGTTGATAAAATTGTTAATAATGCATGGAATCAAAAATTAAATTCAATTCCTAATCCAGTGGATAATAATTCGTCAGCAAATGATTTAGATATTCCATCTTTTTTAAGAAAAAATAAAGGAAAATAAGTTAATAATAAGAAAATATAGAGAAATCATCTTTTTTAGTAGATGGTTTCTTTTTTTTACGACTAAAAATTGACAGTATTTTAATTTAAAAAGTTGTACAATAGATAAGCAAAATATAAATGAAGGGAAAAGTTAAATGGCTATATATGTTGATGTAATAATAATTGAAAACTTAATAATGAATTACATAATATTATTTACAACAGGAATGATTTTAAAAGTAAGAATTTATCATTTTAGAATATTTATAGCGAGTTTAATTGGAGGAATATATGCAATTGTTGGTTATATGGGAATATTGGAATTATACACAAATGTATTGGCTAAGATTATATTATCAATAGTAATGGTGTATATAAGTTTTAATTCAAATAGTGTAAAAAAGATATTAAAGCAACTAATGATGTTTTATCTTACATCATTTGTTTTTGGTGGAGTAGCATTTGCACTGCTATATTTTGTAAAACCGCAAGATATATTACAAAAAAATGGAGTATTAATAGGTAGTTATCCAATAAAAATAGTATTTTTGGGAGCAATTTTAGCTTTTGTAATGTTAAAAATAGTATTCAAATGGTATAAAAAAAGATTAACAAATAAAGATATGCTATGCGATGTAAATATATATATGATGAATAACAGTATAAAAGTTAAAGCATATATAGATACAGGTAATTTATTAAAAGACCCAATAAGTCAAATTCCAGTAATGGTAGTAGAAGAAAAGGCTTTAGTAAATTTAATACCTGAAAAAATATTAAATAATTTACAAAATATTTTAGGAGGTGATAGAAAAAAAGTAGAAAATATGGAAATTAATACATATATATCTAAAATAAGAATTATACCATTTTCATCATTAGGTAAAGAAAATGGAATGATTTTAGGAATAAAGCCTGATTATATAGAAATTATAGAAGAAGAGGTGAAAAAAATTAAAAATGTAATAATAGGAATATATGATAAAACATTAACTAAAAATGGATCTTATCAAGCTTTAGTTAGTTTAGACTTAATTGAAGAAAATAGCGATAGCTAAATTTATACATGTATGTACAAGGATGTGATATTAATGAATATATTGGAAAAGCTAAAATTAAGTATTAGTGTGTTATATGCTAAATACATAGAAGGAAATAATATAGAAAGTATACCTATATTTTATATAGGTGGTAATACAAATTTACCTCCACCTTTAACAAGTGAAGAAGAAGAAAATTATATAAATAGATTAGCAAAAGAAGAACAACGAGAAGAAGCAAAAAAGGTTTTAGTAGAAAGAAATTTAAGGTTGGTTGTATATATAGCTAAAAAGTTTGAAAATACAGGAATAGGATTAGAGGATCTTATATCTATTGGAACGATAGGACTCATGAAATCAATAAATACATTTAAAGCAGATAAAAATATTAAACTTGCTACATATGCATCAAGATGTATAGAAAATGAAATATTAATGTATTTAAGAAGAACAAATAAGCTAAAGGGAGAAGTATCTATAGATGAACCACTTAATCAAGATGGAGATGGAAATGAGTTATTACTTTCAGACATTTTAGGAACAGAACCAGATATAACGTCAAGAAGAATTGAAGATGAAGTTGATAAAACTTTGCTTAGAGCATCAATAGAAAAATTAAATAATAGAGAAAAAAATATAATGGAATTAAGGTTTGGATTTAATACAGGAAATGAAAAAACTCAGAAAGAGGTTGCAGATATGTTAGGAATTTCACAAAGCTATATTTCGAGACTAGAAAAAAAGATAATTAATAAAATGAAAAAAGATATTATTAGTAAAACAGGATAAAATAGAATAAAAAATACTTTCTTTGGAAATAATAAATATAACGTTATTTTCCAAAGGAGGTTTTTCTTTTGATAAGTAAAGTAGAAATTTGTGGAGTTAACACTTCAAAATTACCTGTTTTATCAAATGAGGAAAAAAATGTTTTATTAAAAAAAATAAAAAATGGAGATGAAAAAGCAAGGGATAAATTTATAAAGAGTAATTTAAGGTTAGTATTAAGTGTTATAAAAAGATTTAGGAGAAAAGGAGAAAGTGCAGACGATTTATTTCAAGTAGGATGTGTTGGATTAATAAAAGCAATAGATAATTTTGATTTAAGTCAAAACGTTCAATTTTCAACATATGCAGTTCCAATGATATTAGGTGAAGTAAAAAGATATTTGAGAGATAATAATACGATAAGAGTAAGTAGATCTATTAGAGAAATAGCATATAGAGCAATAGCAATAAAAGAAGAATTAACAAATAGGAATCAAAGGGAACCAAGAATAGAAGAAATAGCAAAAATAATGGAAATGGAGAAAGAAGAAATAGTAATATGTTTAGAAGCAATACAAGATCCTGTTTCACTACAAGAGCCAATATATAATGATAATGGAGATAATATATATATTATGGATCAAATAAGAGATAAAAAAGATACAGATGAATTATGGACAGAAAAATTAGCAATAGAAGAAACGATGAAAAAATTAAAAAGTAAGGAAAAAGATATATTAAATAAAAGATTTTTTGAAGGGAGAACACAGAATGAAGTAGCAGAAGAATTAGGAATATCACAAGCGCAAGTTTCAAGATTAGAAAAAAATGCTATAGCACATATAAAAAGAATATATAAATAGATGTATTATATACAAATTAAAGAACATATATTATAGTATTATAATGTTGGAAAATTTAATATAATAAATCAATATTTTCAACTATAAGTTATAGGAAATTGCATTTCCTATAACTTATAAAATAATGCAATAAGAAGGAAGGGAATGATAGTAATTATGCCAGGACAAAAAGGATTAGATTTTAAACATAAAGAAGTTATAAATATAAGAGATGGAAAGAGGATGGGATTTGTACAAGACGTATGTGCAGATTTAGAAACAGGAAATATTACATCTATAATAGTGCCAGGAGGAAACAATAAAATAATGAGTATGTTTTCAAGTGGAAATGATATAGAAATACCATGGCAAAATATAAAATGTATAGGAGAAGATACAATATTGGTTGAAATTTAAATATATCAATAAAGAAGAAAATTTTACAAAATAATAAATTATATTAAGTAAAATATATTGCACACAAACTCACTAAAAAGACATAGTAATTACAAATTTTAATGCTTTCCATTCTGTTTACGTATATAGTAATATAACTGATAAACTATATTTCTCTAAAAATATGGATACATATATTGTAAAAATCGGCAAAATATTATATAATAAACAACTAGTAAAACAAGTGGGAAGGGTATGTCATGATTGTAAAAAAAGAAATAATAGATGAGTTATGTTATAGTGCAGGAGAAACAAGAGTAGAGAAAGCAAAAAAATATGTAGAAAAAAATAGAGTAAATCTAACAAAAGTAATATATGATGATAATTGTAATTTTGAAGTAAAGGCAATAGTTAAAGGAGATTCAGATATATACCATACATATATAAGTGTATGTAATGAAGAAATAGAAGATTTAACATGTGATTGCCCAGATTATTATAGTCATTATGGTGCATGTAAACATATAATTGCTACAATATTAGAATTTGAAAGAAATAAGGAATATGCAAAATTATTTGCAGGAGAACAAGAAAAAATAGAAGATAATATTAGAGCAAGTAAAATAGATAATTATAGAGAATTTAAAGAATTAATAAACGAATTTTATGAAGAAGAAGATCAAGAAATTGAAAAACAGCATATACAAACCAAAAGAAATATAATGATTATACCTAAGCTAATATATAATGAATATAGTGGTGATTTAAAAATTGAGTTTAAAATAGGTGATAAGCAAACATATAAATTGAAGAACTTAGTTGATTTTTATAACAGAATGCAAAATAATGAAACATATAAATATGGTCAAAAATTAGAATTTAAACATGAAAGAGAAGCTTTTACTGAAAACAGTTTGCCAATAATAGATTTTATTATGAAATATAGCGAGATAATAAAATATGCAAATTCAGCAATGGGAAATTACACATATTATGGGAAATCTTTAAATGAAGGATATATAACTATATCAAATACAGGAATGGATGAATTGTATGAAATATTAAAAAATAAGAGAATAAGAATAAGCACAATGTATTATGAAAAAGATTTGCTATTTTCTAATGAAAATTTTAAAATAGAGTTTAATATAGAAGAAAATAATAAAGGTGAATACAAACTCACAACAGATATGGATATATATGAATATGATATTATAGATGGAAAAGAATATAAATATATAATGACCAATGGAGTTTTGTATAAATTGTTAAAAGAACAAAAAGATAGTTTGAAACTTTTAGATTTTTTAAGAAAAAACCATTCAGAAGAGATTATATTTCCAAAGGAGCAAACAGGAAATTTATTTTCTATTGTTATGCCTAAAATTAAAAAAGATGTAAAATTAAAAAATGTAAAAAAAGAGGAGATAGAAAAATATATACCAGAACAATTATATGTAAAAGTATTTTTAGATTACAATGATGACAACTTTATAATAGCAGAAATTAGGTTTTGTTATGGTAATGAAGAATTTAATCCTTTATCAGAAGAAAATGTAAATATGGTTAGGAATTCTTTAGATGAAAATAAAGTTATAAATTTATTTATAAAAACTGGTTTTTTGCTAGACAGAAATAATAATAGATTAATACTAACAGATGAAGAAAAAATATATGATTTTTTAGCATATGGAATAGAAGAGTATATGCAAAAATTTGAAGTATTAGCAACAGATAATTTCAAAAGTAGAGAAATAAAACAACCCAAAATAATGTCTATGGGAGTAAAAGTAGAAAATAATTTATTAGATATAAATATAGAAGGAATGAATTTTGATAAAAATGAACTCGTGCAAATAATGGAAAAATATCATCTAAAGAAAAAGTATCATAGATTAAAAAATGGCGAATTTATAAAACTAGAACAAAATGAAACTATGGATTTTATAGAAAATACTTTAGATGGAATGGGATTAGATTATAAAGGATTACAAGAGGGGAAAATTAAAGTTCCAATGTATCGTTCTTTATATTTAGATAGAATTTTAAGTAATTTAAATAGTGTAAAAATTACAAAAGATAGTGAATATAAAAATATAGTAGAAAAACTCCATAGTAAAGATATTGAAGATATTAAGTTACCTAAAAATTTAAATGCAGAATTAAGAGATTACCAGAAAATAGGATATAAGTGGTTAAAAGTACTTGATGAATATTCTTTTGGAGGAATATTAGCAGATGATATGGGACTTCGGAAAAACACTTCAGTTAATAGCAATTATATTATCATATATTCAAAATGAAACAAACCCAAAACCAAATATTGTTGTATGCCCAAGTTCTCTTACATTAAATTGGTATAATGAAATAAATAAATTTGCACCAAGTCTTACTTGTCAAGTAATATCAGGTAATGCAAAAGAAAGAGAACAAGAAATAAAGCAAATAGATAAATATAATGTAACTATTACATCATATGACCTATTGAAAAGAGATGTTGAAGTATATAAAAAAGAAAAATATGAATTTAAATATATTATTGCAGATGAGGCACAATATATCAAAAATAATAATACACAAAATTCAAAGGCAATAAAAGAAATAAAATCACAAGTAAAATTTGCATTAACAGGTACTCCAATAGAAAATTCACTTTCAGAATTATGGTCTATATTTGATTTTATAATGCCTGGATATTTATTTGGATATAAAAAGTTTAAAGAAGTTTATGAAACACCGATAATAAAAGATAAAGATGAAAGAGCAATGCAAAAACTAAAAATGTTGATAGAGCCATTTGTTTTAAGAAGAATAAAAACAGATGTATTGACAGAATTACCAGATAAAACTATATCTATTTTAAACAATGAGATGAAAGGTGAACAAGAAAAAATATATATATCATATATGCAAATAGCCAGAAAAGAAGCAATGCAAGAGATAGAAGAGAATGGTTTTGAGAAAAGTCAAATCCGTATATTAGCATTATTAACAAGATTAAGGCAAATATGTTGTCACCCTTCATTATTTCTTGAAAATTATAAAGGAGAAAGTAGCAAACTAAATCAATGTATAGAAATAGTAAAAGATGCTATACAAGCAGGACATAAAATACTTCTGTTTTCAGGATATACATCAATGTTTGAGATAATAGAAAAAGAATTAAAAAAGAATGATATAAAATATTTTAAACTAACAGGACAGACTAAAGTTGGAGAAAGAATACAATTAGTTGATGAATTTAATGAAAGTCCAAATGTGAAGATATTTTTAATTTCACTAAAAGCAGGAGGAACAGGATTAAATTTAATAGGTGCAGATATGGTTATACATTATGACCCATGGTGGAATTTGTCAGCAGAAAATCAAGCAACAGATAGAACATATCGTATAGGTCAAAAGAAAAATGTTCAAGTTTATAAGCTTATAACTAAAAATTCAATCGAAGAGAAAATATATGAACTTCAACAAAGAAAAGCAAAATTAATGGATGATATGTTATCTACAAAACAGACATTTATTAATAAATTAACAAAAGAAGAAGTAATGAGTTTGTTTACATAAAATGTTTTTGCAATTTTTAGTGTAGTACTTATATGCTTTTACTAAACCTTAAATTGCAATTTTAAAGATAAAAGGTCTAGAAAAGCTATATTTGTTTATATGTAATATAATGAAAGGAATGATAATAATTATGATAGATTATGTTACAGTTGTAGGTGGAGGATTAGCTGGAAGTGAAGTTTGTTATCAATTAGCTAAAAATGGTATAAAGGTAAAATTATATGAACAAAAACCAAATAATTTTTCCCCAGCTCATAATAAATCAGAATTAGCAGAAATTGTATGCAGTAATTCCTTTAAATCAAACTTACATACAAATGCTTGTGGACTATTAAAAGAAGAATTAAGAATATTAGGTTCATTATTAATTAATGTTGCAGATAATGTAGCAGTTCCAGCAGGACAAGCTCTTGCAGTAGACAGAGATAGATTTTCTAAAACAGTGACAGGTGAATTAGAAAAAATGAATAATATAGAAATTGTAAGAAAAGAGGTAGGATATAATTGTAAAATCAAACTTAAACAACTAATAAAAAATGGAATAGTAGTTATTGCAACAGGACCACTTACCTCAGATGAATTATCTAAAGAAATAGAAGAAATTATAGAAGAAGATAAATTACATTTTTATGATGCCGCAGCTCCAATAATATTAAAAGATAGTATCAATACTAATATTGCTTTTAAAGGTAATAGATATGAACAAGAAAGAAAGAAGGATGAAAATATAGAAAATTGGATGAAAAGGATAAAAAATCAAGAAGAGAGCTATATTAATCTTCCTATGAATAGTGATGAGTATGAATGCTTTTATAAAGAATTGATAAATGCAGAAGTGGTAAATCTACATGAATTCGAGAAAAGAGAAATTTTCGAAGGGTGTATGCCAATAGAACTAATGGCAAAAAGAGGAATAGATACTTTGAGATTTGGACCTTTAAAGCCAGTAGGTTTTACAGATTTAAGGACTGGAAAAAGACCATATGCTGTTGTTCAATTAAGACAAGATAATAAAGAAGGAACATTATTTAATATGGTAGGTTTTCAGACTAATTTAAAATATGGAGAGCAAAAAAGAGTATTTAAGTTGATTCCAGGATTAGAAAATGCAGAATTTATGAAATATGGAGTTATGCATAGAAATACTTTTATAAATTCTCCTAAATTATTAGATAACACATATAATTTGAAAAAAAATAACAATATATATTTTGCAGGTCAGATTACAGGAGTAGAAGGTTATGTAGAATCTATAGCGTCAGGTATGGTTGTAGCAAAAAATATTATAGCTAAAATAAAAAGAAAAGAAAAGATAGAATTTCCCAGGGAAACAATAATAGGAGCATTAGCAAATTATATATCCAGCGAAAATGATAATTTTCAACCAATGAATGCAAATTTTGGAATATTACCAGAATTAGATAAAAAAATACGAGATAAAAAAATGAAAAATGAAAAATTAGGAGATAGAGCAATTAAAACTTTACATGAAGTTGAAAAATAAGTAATAATATGGTAAAATAGTAAAAGGGAAAAGGAGGAAACAAAATGAAAGATAAAATCAAAGAGAGTATATTTAATAAAATATCAGACTTAGAGAGCAAAATTAAAACAGAAAAAGATGAATTTGCATTATATGAAGAAAATTACAAGAATAGTATAGAACTTGATATGCCAAACCCATATGAAATTGTAGATACTAGATTAGAAATAGAACCTAAGGTATATGAAAATAGTTTTATAGGAGAATTGCAACAACAATATGATGAAACGAGAGATATAAGTAAAAAGAGACAAATACTTGAAAAAATCAAAAATATTAAAGAAATGGAATTATCACAAAAAAGAAAAGAATTAGAACTAAGAATAGGTAATTATGAAAAGGAAATAATTAGTGTAAAAGAAAATGGTATTGTAGAAATAAGGGATGGAATTAAAAAAGATACGGAAAGAATGAAAGAGATAGATGAAATAGTCTTAAAAATTAGAAAAGAAATAGAAGAACAAAGAGAAAATATAGAAATAAATAATCAATTTTTAAAATTAAAGAAAGATAAAAAAGCTAAAGCATATAGAACTGTAGAAAAAGAAACAGAAAGTGAAGAAAGAAGTATAGGTTATAAAATAGGAAAAATAGATAAACTAATAAAAGAAAGAAAGAGACTTAAAAAAATTATATTAGATAGAAAAGAATTTTTAATAGAGTTAGGAGATAAAAAAGAAATAGAAGAACAGAATCAGCAAAAACTAGATTTAGAAAATGAAAGGAAAAGACAAGAACAAGCTAAAGCAAGAATAAATGCTAAATTAGAACAAATAAAAATGAAAAAGAAAGAAGAATTAAATCAAAATTTAGAAAAAACAGAACAGATACAAAAAATAGATGGAGGAAAGGAATCAGAAAGTGCAGAACCAATACAAAGAGTAAGTGAAGAGAGAGAACCAGAAAGTGCAGAGTCAATACAAGAAGTAAGTGAAGAAAAAGAACCAAAAAGTGCAGAGTCAATACAAAAAGTAAGTGAAGAAAAAGAACCAAAAAACATAGAACCAATACAAAAACATTCTAAAAAAATTACAAGAATAAGATTTGTTGCAAAAGATCTTACATATATAGTTACATTTGATGATGGTGAATCTATTCCATATACTATAAAGGAAGATGAATATAAATTTAATCCAAAATATAATGTAAAAGAAAGGATATTACATCAAGAAAAAATAGGAGATAATGATCTAAGGATTTTATTGGAACAAGTAGATGCAGAAAATGGAACGAATGGATTGGAAACATATATACATAGCTTAAGAGAATCAAATAATGATGTAAAAATATATGGAGAGGATGTTTTTCACTTAATATATGATTGTGAAGGAATAGAAAAATCAAATATAGATAAAGATATAGTAAAAGATATAAAATCAAAAGCAAAGATAGCTAAAAGACAAGGAGTTGGCGATTATTATAAAACAGAAGGATTATTAGATAGAATTTTAAAAAGATTTGGAAAATGGTTAGGAAAAGTAGAAAAATTACCATGGCATAAAGGTGATACAGAAAGATTTGGTAGAGAGGATTCAGATGATACATATAATCAAACAAAACTAAAAACATACAAAGAAAGAAGAAAGGATTTAATACATGAATTAGATGAAAGAGATAATATAGATCAAACAAGACCATTACAAATTGATTCAAATTTAAAAGAAACAAAACAAAGAACAAGATAAAAGAATAGACGAAGAACATGTATTATAAACTTATAAAACTATAAGTTATTCATTGACAAAATACTTAATACATGATACAATATAAGCCGTTAGAATTTATGAATTCTAACGGCAAAATTATTGAAACTTTAGGAGGTGAAATTTAAGTGCCAACAATTAATCAATTAGTAAGAAAAGGAAGAAAAAGTGCAAAAGCTAAATCTACATCACCAGCATTACAACATGGTTATAATTCAATGAAAAAGAGATTAACAGATAAAAGATCTCCACAAAAAAGAGGTGTATGTACAGTAGTAAAAACAGTAACGCCTAAAAAACCAAATTCAGCACTAAGAAAAGTTGCTAGGGTTAGACTTTCTAATGGATATGAAGTAACATCATATATTCCAGGAATAGGACATAATCTTCAAGAACATAGTGTTGTATTAATAAGAGGTGGAAGAGTAAAAGATCTTCCAGGTGTTCGTTATCACATTATTAGAGGAACTTTAGATACTGCAGGTGTAAAAGATAGAATGCAAGGTAGATCTAAGTATGGAGCTAAGAAACCTAAAAAATAGTTATTTTAATGAAAAGCGTCGTCTTGCGTTGTCAAGCTACACATAAAATTTTTTCGACATACAAACGTATAGTCTCAAAAATTTTAGTTTGCTTTCCTAGCAATACTAGCTTTTGATTAAAATAACAGTTAAAGGAAATGAAAAGCGTCGTCTTGCGTTGTCAAGCTACACATAAAATTTTTTCGACATACAAACGTATAGTCTCAAAAATTT
>CALXJJ010000025.1 GCA_944388605.1 uncultured Clostridia bacterium | reverse complement strand
CTATAAACTCTAAAATTCTACAATGCCAATAGTTCTGAGAATGTGGCACAAATCTTAGAAGGCCTGTGCTCTATCCAACTGAGCTACTGACCCAATAATTAATGCAATTAATATGATAGCATGATTTGTAGAAAAAGTCAATACATAATTTAAATTTTTTAATATCAAAAATTGTATAAAAGAGTAGATAAAAAAGTAAAAATAAGGTAGAATAAAACAAGTTTAAATTTCTTCGATTTGTGTATGTTTACTATATTAAATTAAGTTCTAGTAAGAAACGTATAGGATTGTTTACACAATTTTTCTGTAGATCTCATTTTAAAGTAATAGAGAATTGTATTTTTATTAATTTAAATATAATTATTATAGTGAAAGGAATGAAATTAATATTGGAAAATAATAAATCTAATTTCGAGAATATAATATTGTATTTTACTATTTTTAGTGTATTTGGCTTGATGTTGGAAACTTTGTATTGTTATGCTACTACAGGAGTGTTAGAAAGCAGAAAAGGACTTCTAATAGGACCATTTTGCCCAATATATGGTATAGGAGCTTCTATAATAATATTAGTATTAGATAAATTTAGAGATAAAAAGATAAGACTTTTTGTTTTAGGGGTGATTTTTGGTAGCATTATTGAATATTTACTAAGTTATGCCTTAGAAGCGATTTATGGAAATAGATTTTGGGATTATAATTATTTAAAATATAATACAAATGGTAGAATTAGTGCAGAATATTCTTTGATGTGGGGAGTATTATCGGTACTTGTTATAATATATATAAAGCCAATTATAGATAAATACTTAAATAGGTTAAAGAAAAAAACTAAAAATAAAATATCTACTATATTGTTAATTTTTTTTATTGTAAATAGTCTTATTACATGTTGGGGAATAACAACTTATAAAAATAGAATAATAAATAAAACAAATGATATTAGTAATAAATTTATTAATAAAATAGAAGATAAAATTTTCCCGAATGAAATAATGAAAAAGGTATTTCCAAATTTAAGATTTATTGATAAAAATGGAAATGAAATATATATAAGAGATCTAATTAATGAAAAGTAAAATTACTTAAGGAATAATAATTTTACTTTTCTTGTTGAATAGGAAAAACCGAGTTTTCCTATTCAACAAAAAAACAACATTGCACAGAAAAATTGAGTTTTCATATGCAAGAGTGTCGCTTCGCTCCAGCAGATGCACACAAACAAATACGCAACATGTAAGTAATCTAAAATGATTAAATATCTAAATCATGCCACCTTTGTTCCTATGTCTATAAAAAGTTAATTTTTTTCCTAGTGCTTGAACAAAAACAGAGCTTGTTTTTTCTGCTATAATGTTTCCAATTTCTAAAATGTCATCATTTACACTATCTAATACTGTGATTTTTATTAATTCTCTTGCTTCTAATGCATCATCAATTTGTTTTAATAGGTTTTCACTTAATCCAGATTTACCAATCTGAAAAATTGGATCAATATTATTTGCTAAACTTCTTAGATAGGCACGTTGTTTACTATTCATACAAATATTATCTCCTTCCATGAAATAAATTATATATATATTAACATATTTATAATAATAGCACAAGGTTTTGTGAAATGTATGTGAATTTTTATAAAAAAACTTGCATGTTAAAAAACTTAGTGGTAATATTTTTGTAAAGTAAAGTGGGCAAAACATACGGAAATAATATGTGTGGGTTTGTCAATATATAAAATAGAGGGAGGAATTAGAGTTGATAGAAATAAAAAATGTTACGAAAAAATATGGAGATTTTGTAGCAGTAAACAACATAAGTTTTCAGGTAAAAGACAGAGAAATAGTAGGCTTCTTAGGACCAAATGGAGCAGGAAAAACAACAACAATGAATATGATAACTGGTTTTATAGAACCTACAAAAGGAGAAATTATCATAAACGGAAATGATATATCTAAAAAGCCTAAAAAAGCAAAAAGAGAAATTGGCTATATGCCTGAAAATGTCCCATTATATTTAGACTTGACTCCAAGAGAGTTTGTTAGATATATGGCAGAACTGAAATATGTACCAAGAAAAGAAAGAAAAAAAGAAGTAGAAAGAGTTTTAGAGGAAATAGGCTTATTAGAAGTACAAAATAAACTAATAAGAAACCTTTCAAGGGGGTATAAGCAAAGAGTAAGCATGGCAGGAGCTATTGTAGGAAATCCAGATGTTTTAATATTAGATGAGCCAACAGTAGGATTAGATCCCAAACAAATTACAGAAATAAGGAATTTAATAAAATCTCTAGGGAAAAATCATACAGTAATATTAAGTTCACATATTTTATCTGAAGTTAGTCAAATATGTGAAAAAGTAGTGATTATAAATAAAGGGAAAATAGTTGCTATAGATACACCACAAAAATTAGAAAATGCTACTAAAGATGATAATAGTGTGATTGTAACTGTAGAGGACAAAGATAATAATATGAAGAAAATAAAAGAAAATATTAAAGAAGTAAAAGAAATAGAGCATATTGTCGATAATGAGGACGGAACTAAACAATATAGAGTTGTTGCTGAAAGTGATATTGATATTAGAAGAAAATTATTTGAAGAACTTCCTAAAAATAACATAACTATATTTGAATTAAAAAAATCTGAAACAACATTAGAAGATGCGTTTTTAAGATTGATAGATAAAGATGTGAATATTCAAGAAGATAATGAGAAAATTAAAAAAGAAAAAAAGAAAAAGGGAAAAGGGGGTAAAAAATAATGTTAGCAGTATTAAAGAAGGAATTTAAAAGCTATTTTTCATCACCAATAGGATACATCTTTATAGGAATATTTCTAGCAATGTGCAGTGTATTCTTTTATCTGGATGTTGTTGCATATGGAAATACAAATTTTGAGTACATGTTTTATTCTGTAACGACAATATTAACTTTTATAGTACCGGTTTTAACAATGAGAATGTTTGCAGAGGAAAGAAAATCAGGAACCGAACAAATATTGTTTACATCACCTAGAAGCATTACTGCTATAGTATTTGGTAAGTTTTTTGCTGCAACACTTGTTTTATTAGTCGCAGAATTATTTACACTTATTTATTTTGCTATTTTAATGTATTTTGGAGAGCCACATATACAAACAGCATTAGCAACATTAGGTGGTTTTTTGCTATTATCTATGGCTTACATATCGTTTGGTATGTTTGCTTCAAGTATAACTGAAAACCAAATTGTAGCAGGGATATTAACAGCAGGAGTGTTTGTATTTTTATGGTTTATGCCTAATTTTAATAGTGACTTATTTGGCTTTTCACCTATAAATGTATTTGCTTCTGAATTTCCATCAGGTTTAATTTCACCAGAAGCGGTAACTTTATTAGTATCTTTTTCTATATTATTTATAATATTAACAATACTAGTGTTACAAAGAAGAAAAAGTGTAAAATAGAAAGGAGATTAAATAAGTGAATAAGATAGTAGAAATATTTAAACAAAAGTGGATAGGCAAAACAATTATGACAATTTTGCTAATTGCTATATTAATAGTAGCATTTATAGGAATAAATATATGGGTGCAAAGTATGAATTTTACACCTATAGATGTAACAAAGGAGAAACTATATACATTATCAGATGAGTCAAAAAATCAAATTAAAAATATAACTCAGAAAGTTGATATGTATTTTTTTGGATATGAAGATGATAATGTTTATGTACAACTAGCTAAGCAATATAATAGCATAAATGAAAACATAAATGTAGAGACAGTAAAAATTACTGAGAGACCAGATTTGGCAGAAAAATATGGAATAGATTCTGATGAGGCTTATGGAATAGTAGTTCAGTCACCAGATAGATATAAAGTTTTAACAGAAAGTGATTTTGTTACATATGACTCAAATACATATGAAACTATAGATATATCTGAACAAAAAATGACAAATGCAATTTTAGATACTACAATGGCTGATAAGCCAAAGGTATATTTTTTAACAGGGCATGAAGAATATCAATTAGATACAGAAATGACAACTTTAGGTGTTTATTTGGCAAATGAAGTAAATGAGATAAATACTTTAGATCTACTTTCATCAGAGATGCCAGAAGATATAGACTGTTTAGTAATTCCAAGCCCAAATACAGACTTTTCAGATGTAGAAGTGCAGAAAATAACAGATTATATAAATAATGGTGGAAATATATTATGGTTAAATGATGCAAAAGTAACAGATACAGATCTTCCAAATGTACAAAAAATATTGGATCTATATGGTGTAAAGATTGAAAAGGGAATTGTATTAGAACAAGATTCTAGTAAAATGATTTTGGAGAATCCAGAGTTTGTAAAACCAGATATAAATTACCATGAAATTACAAAAGATATATATAATGCAAGTGGAATATTGATGATAGATACAGGAAAAATACAAATTGCAGAAAGTGAAAAATTAGAAGAACTAAATGTAACTTCAAATGTACTTTTACAAACAAGTGAAACATCTTTTTTAAGAACAGATTTTAATAATAATAGTTTAACAAAATCTGATAGTGATACAGAGGGGAGTGTAACAGTTGGTGTTGAAATGCAAAAGAAAATTAATGATGAAAAAACATCAAAATTAGTATTATATGCAAATGGAATTTTTGCGACAGACATACTAATACCAATTAGTACACAAAGTCAAAAGATAGCAGTTACCTTTTATAATAACAAAGATTTAATATTAAATACAGTTGCATATTTAACGAATAGAGAAGATGCAATAAGAATAAGAAAAGATATTGGAACTGTAACATATACTCCAACAGAGCAAGAAGATACAATTGTAAGAGTAATTATATTTACTGTACCATTTATAATTGTAATAATTGGAATTGTTGTTTGGCAAATAAGAAGAAGAAAAAAATAGAATAAATAATGACTCCTTTTCATAGTTTATACTATTGAAAGGAGTCATTGTTTGTGTCAAATATATTTAAAGTGATTTTTGTAATTATAGGTAGTATTATAGGAGCTGGTTTTGCATCTGGAAAAGAAATATATATTTTTTTTGGACAGCATGGTGTTTATGGTTTTATAGGTGCTATTATTTCTGCTTTAATTATATCAGTAATAATTTATAAGGTATTTGAAATATTAAGAGTAAATAATATAGAAAATTATCATGAATTTTTAAAGATAATAGGTATTAATAAAAACATAAATATATTAGATGCTTTTATAAATGTTTTTTTAATTGTATCTTTTTATATAATGGTATCAGGATTTTCAGCATATGTAAATCAACAATTTGGAATAAATAACATTATTTCAAGTATAATATTTAGTTCAATATGTTTTATAGTGTTTAGTAATAATATTAATGGGATAACTAAAACTAGCATTATATTAGTACCAATTTTAATAATATCAATTATTATATTAGGATATAAATGTAATGAATGGAATACAGTATTGTCTGAAACTAATTATGGTTTTTGGATTATAGATAGCATTATATATGCAAGTTATAATAGTGTTTTATTAGTTCCTGTTCTTATAACTATGAAACACTATATAAGAGTAAAGAAATATAATTTTATTATATCTATTTTTAGTATGATTATATTAATTTGTTTAACATTTTCAGTATTAATTTCACTAAATAAAATAAATATTCTTATAGATGAACTAGAAATGCCAATGGTATATGTTGTAACATTAATAGGAAATAAATATCAATATTTATATGGGGCTATAATAGGAATATCAATTTTTACTTCGGCAATATCTGCGGGCTATAGTTTTTTAAAAAATATGACTAAAAACAAGAAAAGTTATACACAATTAAGTGTATTTATGTGCATAAGTTCTTGCATTATTTCAAGTATCAGTTTTTCAGGTTTAATAAAAGCTCTTTATCCTTTATTTGGAATAATTGGTATTGGTCAAATATTATTAATATTATTTTATAAAAAAAACTATAAAGCTATTGAAAAAAAACGATAAAACTGATATAAGTAAAGTAATATACAAAAGTATAAAAATGGAGGATAAGATGGAAATAATAGAAGGAACAAAAAAAGTTAATAAGAAGAAGATAATTATAACAATTATTATACTGATTTTTATTATATCATTAATAGTATCCTTTGCAGTATATATATCTTATAAACCTTTTAGAGACCTTGTAGATCAGTATGTACTTAGAAAAAATATTACTAGTGAAAATACTCAAATAATAGAAATTGACACGAAATCTAATCAACATATTTGTTCATATGGAAATTATATTGCAATTGTAGAAGGAAGAAAATTTACTACATATAATTCTTCAGGAAAGAAAGAAACAGAATTAGAAGTTGAAGTGACAGAACCAATAACAGAGGCAAATAATAATTATATAGTTTTAGCAGAAAAAAATGGGAAAAAGGTATATTTAATAGAAGATAAAAAAATAGTGTGGGATAAAGAATTAGAAGGAAATATTGTAAGAATACATGTTAATGAAAATGGCTATACAGCGATAATAATTAGAGGAACTACATATAAGTCTATAATACAAGTTTTTGATAATACTGGTAAAGAATTGTTTAAAACCTATTTATCTAGTACTATTGCTACAGATGTTTCAATATCAAAAGATAATAAATATGTAAGCTTTGCGGAGATTAATGTTTCAGGAACTTTGATAGAATCATCAATAAAAACGATATCAGTAGAGAAAACAAAAGAAAATGCACAAGATTCAATAATATATACATATAAAGCTGAAAACAATAAATTAATATTAAGAATAAAATATCAAGATAAAAATAGTTTAGTATGCATGTATGATGATAGTATAGATTTATTACAAGGAGAAACAAATAAAATATTATATGATATACAAGAGTCTTCTTTTGCTGATATAGAGTTAAAAAATTTTATAGTTAGAATAACGGAGAATAAATCTGGTATATTTAAAACAACAAATTTAGTAGAATTTAAAAATGTTTCTACAGATAAAGAAAATTTGTGTACTATAGAAGGTGCAATAAAAAATATATATACAAATGGAGAAACAGTTGCAATAAACCTGGGAAATGAAATTCAATTTATAGGAACAAATGGATGGCTAATAAAAAGATATATAACAACTCAAGAGCCAAAAGATATTATTATAGGAAATGGAATAGCAGGATTGATATATAAAGATAAAATAGAAATAATCAATTTATAAGAAGGAAGGTGTGTTTATTATGTCTTTTATTATAGATATAGTAATTATTGCTATAATAGCATTATGTATATTTTTAGGATATAAAAAAGGACTAACAGGTGTAATTTTTAAAATCATATCATTTGTTTTAGCTATTGTTATATCATTTGTTTTATATAAACCTGTAGCAAATTTTATAATAGAAAATACTACAATAGATACTATAATAGAAAATGGAATAGCTAAAAATATATCGATATCAGAAGAACAAGAAAATCAGGAAATTAGTAGTGAGAGTAGTGCACCTGAAATAATATCGAAATATATGAGCGAAAATATAAATAAAGCAATAAAAGACGGTAGTGAAGATATTGCCCATGTAGTGGGAAAAAATATAGCAGTTTTAATTATAGAATTAGCAAGTTTAATAATATTATTTATAGTTGTTAAATTGATATTAATGATAGTAAAAATATTTACTAATATATTTACAAAAATACCAATAATAAAACAATTTGATAAATTAGGTGGAATAATATATGGAGCATTAGAAGGATTATTAATTATATACATTGCTTTTGCAATTATATCTATGAGCACATCTATGATAAAAAATTCTGGATTTGTAAATGATATAAATAAATCTTTTATAGGAAAAAATATGTATAATAATAACTTGGTCTTAAAAATATTCTTTTAAAATTATCGTATATCTTGATAAATAAAAAAAAATCTGCTATACTTATAACTAGATTTTTTATGGGAGTGGTAACATTTGAAGAAAAAAGTCGAAGCAAAAGAAAAGAATGAAGCAAATAATAGTAAAAAAGGAAAGAAAAAGAAGAATATATTTAAAACAATATTAATAATAATAATAATAATAATAATTGTATTTGGAATCTGGTTTGCATATAAAGTTAATAAAAATGGTGGAGGAATAAAAGGAATTACATCAACAATTGTAGGAAGTGATGCAGAAAAAACAAAAAATCTTCCAATGTTACAATGTGTAATTATGGGAGAAAGTTTGAATTTAACAGATACTATAATGGTGTGTTCTTATGATCCAAAAACGCAAGAGGCATCTATTATGTCTATTCCAAGAGATACATTTATAGGCAAAAATAAAAATAGAGCTACGGCATATGATAAAATAAATTCATTATATCAAAAAGGACCAGAAAATACAGTAGAAGCAATAAATGATATAACAGGATTAAATATAAAATATTATGTAGCAGTAGATACAAAAGCATTAAGACAATTAGTTGATGAATTAGGTGGAGTAGAATTTTATGTTCCAATTGATATGGACTATGATGATAGTGAACAAGATTTATATATTCATTTAGAAGAAGGATTGCAAGTATTAGATGGAGATAAAGCTGAACAACTGTTAAGATTTAGACATAACAATGATGGGACAAGTTATCCAGAAGAATATGGAGATAATGATCTTGGAAGAATGAAAACACAACAGGAATTTATAATGACAGTAGCAAAACAAGTATTAAAACCAGAGAATATATTTAAGATTAATAAATTTATTGACATAGCCAAGGAAAACGTAACTACAAATTTAAATTTTGAAGCTTTAAGAGATTACATACCATATGCTGTTGAATTTAATACAGAATCAATAAAAACAGGAACTTTACCAGGAGAGCCAGAAAAATGCAATGGAGTTTGGTTATATGTACATAATGAAGAGGAAACAGAAGCTTTAGTTAATGATATGTTTATAGAAAAAAGTGCTATATCAGAAGAAAATGCACAAGGAAATATAGTAGAAGAAAACGAAATAGTAGATGATGATACAACTATAAATAATGTGAAAATTGAAATACTAAATGGAACAGGAAGCAAAAGCAAACTAAATAATTTAAAAGAGAAATTGGAAGACAATGGATTTAATGTTACAAAAACAGGCACAACATCAGTTACAAATACAACAACTATTATAAATAGAACATCTGTATCAACAAATATAGAAAATGATATATTAACAATCTTAGGAACAGGAAATATTTCAAATGGATCAAATAATTCAAAAGTAGATATAACAATAATTTTAGGAAAAGATTATTAAAAAATGGGCACATAAATTATAATTTATGTGCCCAAAGTTAAATTATTTATATCTTTCTATATTAAAGTAATAGTCTCCTTTGGATTTCCTTTTATGTTTTGAATGTTTAGAGTTATATTTTTTCTTTTTGATTTACTAGGTCTAATTATTTTATAAATTAAAAATAATATAAATAAAGCAATAAGAATTTTAACAAAATTTTCTAAAAATTTTAATTCAATTACATCATTCCCAGCGATTAAATCAGTTGAGTAAGTAATATCTTCAATAGTATAAGATATTTTGCCAATTATAGAACCTTTTGATATAGGAGCTTTTAAATTAGGTGTAAATTCTATATTAGGTGTAAGTTCATTTGGATTATCTTTCTTATCAATCACACTAATTGAATCTTTTACAATTACATTAAGTGATTTAGTATCTTTAGTAGCATTAGGAATTTCAATTTGCTTTAAAATAGCATTTTCATCATTAATTTTCTTTATAGTATAAGTATTAAAAGCATATTCAAACATATTTTTAGAATCAATAGCACGAGCATTTAATCCATTAGGAGTTCTCTCAGCTCCAAGGACTACTGCAATAAATTCAAGACCATCTCTTTTAGCAGAGGAAACTAAACAATTTTTAGCAGGATCTGTATAACCAGTTTTTATACCATTTGCATATGGATAATAATAATTATCAACTCGATCTCTATTGTCTTCTCTTAATAATTCATTTGTAGTGTTAAAAACTCTATCAGCTTTAGAATATTTATTGGTTGCTGGAAGAGTATAATGAGTAGAAGATACAATATTTCTAAAAATAGAATTTTGCATAGCGTATCTAGCCATTAGTGAAAGATCATATGCAGTTGAAAAATGTTCTTCATTGTGTATTCCATTAGGATTAACAAAATGAGTATTCAGACAGCCAAGTTCTTTTGCTTTCTCATTCATCATATTTGCAAAATTGTCAACTGAACCTGCGATATGTTCAGCTAAAACAACTGCGGCATCGTTTGCAGATGGAATTAGAAGAACATGTAATAATTGATCAATAGTTAATTCTTCACCAACTTGTATATTTGCATTAGTATATCCAGCAGGAATAGAGTATACAGAATTATAACTTGCAGTTGCTACATCAGTTAATTCACAGTTTTCTAATGTTAGAATAGCAGTCATAATTTTTGTGGTACTGGCAGGATAAAGTTTTTCATAAGCATTTTTTTCGTAAATTATTTTCCCAGTAGAAGATTCAATTAAAATACATGCAGGTGAATAAGTTTCGAGTTCAGTGCTTTCACTTGCAAAGGAGGTGATATTAAAAACTGATAATTGGATAATAGATATTAATATTATGATTAAAGTTGTATATATTATTTTTTTCATTTTAACAAATCCTTTCGCTAAGTAAAAATTAAGTATATTACTTATCATATATTAAATCGTATAAAAATTCAAGTACTATTAAATAATTTTATGATGTTAGGAGGTGAATATATGAATCAATTAAGTAAAGAACAAAAAATAATAATAATAGTAATATCAATAGTAGTCTCAATAGTGATAGGAATGTATATATTTCAAAGATTAAGAGATAATAATATAGAAGAATTAAATTTAGTAGAAATAAATGAAATTTCTGAAGAAGAGAAAGAGGTAAAATCAGATATTGTAATACATGTAACAGGAGCAGTAAATAATCAAGGAATAGTAAGACTAGAAGAAGGAGCAAGAATAGCAGATGCAATAGAACAAGCAGGAGGATTGACAGAAGAAGCAGATGTAAGTCAAATAAATTTGGCATATATTTTGGAAGATGGACAAAAAATATATATACCAACTAAAGAAGAAGTAAAAGAAGCTACAGAGTTAAGAAATAGTCTAACAGAGAATCAAAATTATATAATATCAGAAAGTGGAAATGGTGTGATTTCAGATTCCAAAAATGGTAAAAACAATAATGAGAAAGGAGTAGGTAAAGTGGATATAAATAAAGCCTCAAGAGATGAATTAAATACGTTACCAGGAATTGGTGATGTGACAGCTGAAAGAATAATAGAATATAGAGAAAATAATGGAGATTTTTCTAAAATAGAAGATTTAAAGGAAGTAAGTGGTATAGGAGAAGCAAAATATGAAAAAATAAAAGAAATGATTACAGTTTAGTTTTGTTCGCTATAGCGAACAAAACTGTGAAAATATAAAAATTTTTAATAAACTATTTATATTTTGGAGAAAAAGTGATAATATATAGATGTCGAAAGTTGCTAATATAAATAAAGAAAGGAGACATGATAAAATATAAGAATAATTATAAAAAAATAATAAAAGTATATATACTTATGTAAAATTGTTAATTTATATGAATAAGAAACATATTAAGTCTATATGTTTCTTATCCATAAATAATTAAAATTAAGTAAAAATGGTAATATATTTTTATATTAATCATATAATATAGTATAGGAAGTTAATACAAAAAAATTAAAAAAATATAAATATTCATTTTAATTGTGTCTAATAAAAGAAAATAAGTTGTTGTACAAATAAAAAATAACAAAGATGATGTAATAATGTTTGTAAGAGCAAAATTTAGAAAATGTATTGACAAATATATGATAAAAGATGTATAATAAAAAAAGTTCAGATATCGCGGGATGGAGCAGTTGGCAGCTCGCAGGGCTCATAACCCTGAGGTCTGTTAGACTAGCAGATGATACCAGCCACCACGAAGCATAGTATTTACAAGCATTATAAATTTTGTAAAGAAAATTGTAATATAGTAAAAAATTATTCTTGCCGTCCATTTGACGTCCAGAGGTAATATTTTTTATAAATATTGCATAAAATAAATAGAAAAATGGTATCAAAAATTTTAATATATCGCGGGGTGGAGCAGTTGGCAGCTCGTTGGGCTCATAACCCAAAGGTCGGTAGTTCGAGTCTACCTCCCGCAACCAATTTGGAGGCTTTTAGCCTCTTTTTTTTATTTTAAAATATTTTATATTATTTTATAAAATGCCCTAGTATCAAGCATTTTATCTAAAAATAATTTTACTTAATTTATTTTATTTTTTATTATTTTTTACGATTTGCTCCCAACATTGCCCCCAAAAAACTTATGTTAAAATTTTGGGGAGCAATTATTGCTCCCATTAGTATTTTCAAGTATTACAGCCATTATCTTTCATAAGAATCTTTATCTTCCTTATTCATATTTTCAATAAGATTTAACGGCTCATCTAAAGTTAATATATTTGCATTTGAATTATCAATTAAATTTTGTTCCATATAATATTCATTTACTTTTTCAAGTTCATTTCTTTTATATTTATCAAATACAGAAGTATAAGCATTTAATGTTACGGAAACATCAGTATGTCCCATAAGTTTTTGTAATACTACTGGACTCATTCCTGCTTCTATTGCTCTTGTTGCGTATGTATGTCTTAAACTATGAGTAGAAAAATGTGGGATATCTAACTCATTCAATATTTTATTTAACGACCAATTTAATGTGCTTATTCTTGCATAATTCACAATAGGTGGTTTAAATAATAAATGTTCCGTATTATTTGGTACATCTTTTGAAATTTGCAACTGTTCTATAATAAAAGGTTCTAATACTTTTGGAATTGGTAATATTCTATTTCCAGCTTTAGTTTTAGGAGAATCACTCATAACAATTGTTCCATCTGCTAATTTTGTTAAGGTTTTATTTACATTAATTAAATGATGAGCTAAATCAATATCTCCACTATTTAAAGCTAGTACCTCTCCTATACGAAATCCCATAAGTAATTGCATTAAGAAAGCATTTCTATAAGGAATATCATTTACACTATGTTCTAGTAAATAATTAATAAATTTTGATTCCTCATCAACGGTCATGGCTCTTACATCTTTATCCTTTTTTACACTTTTAGGTCTTATAACTTCTATCATAGGATTTTTACTAATATATCCTTTATTAAAAGCATATTTAAAAGCTTGTCCGAATTGTTCACTGAACTTTTTAATTGAGGAATTACTGTATGTTTTGGACATTTCATTTAGAAATGCTTGTATTTCTTCTGGTTTTATATCTTCAATATTTCTAAAACAAAATGGAGCTTTTTTTATTACATTAAGACTTCTCATAACTCTATCATATTGTGCTTGAGATATTAAATTAGCATTTTTCTTATTATCTAAATTTGTAAGCATTAAATCAAACAATGGAATACCATTATTTTTTATATAAAGTGGATTTTCTCTACGATAATTTAATTGTTTTAAAAATTCTTCAGCTTCCTCTTTTGAAGCAAAAGTTTTCTTTTTCTTTACATTTCTATCTTTCATTACATCATATTCTAAATATTGAGCTACCCACTTTTTACGATCATTTCTAAAATATATTGAGCCATTTCCATTTCCAGAGTTTTTATTATTTGCCATTCTTTATATTCTCCTTTCCATTTTCCAAAGTAAATATGATAGCCAACAAATTTGTTTTGGTTTAGTGAAAGTTATTGCTGGAAAATCCTTTTGTCTAAATAAATCATTTGCATTATTTTGATTCATTCCTAAATCAATAGCTACATCTTTTACTTTCAAATTTGTAAAAGGGTTAATATTGTATTTTTCAATTAATAATACAATTAATTTATTTTTATCAATTTCATTGTTATTTTTATTGATAGAATCATTTAATAAATCAATATTTCTAATTAGTTGCTCTTTGGAATTTTCTAATTTTTCATTAATTATTTTTTCTTTATCTTCTATATTCATCATCTCCTTTATTAAATTTATAGATTGTACCTGTTTTTTCTAAAACTTCATAGGGTATTTCTTGTTCTTTTATTATATCTGTCTTTGTATCTTGCATTTCTTTAATTCTCTTTTCCACGATAATTTTATCTTCTTGTTTTAATCTATCTAAATGTTTTTCTTCCCATTTTTTTGCGTAAATTTCTATTTCTTCCTCTTTTAGTTGTTCTTCTTTAGGTTGTCGTTCATTAATTTGTTTTAATGTTTCAAAAATAGAATATTCTCTTTTGTTATCTGCATAATGTTTATATAATCGGTCTTTAATATCCCAACCTTGAATAATATAAGTTCCATTATCATAGTTATCCGTATCCATTCTTTCATATCTTCCAACACCTAATGAAAGTGTTCCACCTAGAGTGTTTCCTATAACTTGACATAGCCTTGCCCAGCCATATTCATTATCACTATCCGGACTTCTATATTGTTTTAAATCACAATATGCTAATACTGACTCTACAAACTCACGATAGCCATTCCAATGTAGATAAACTCCTAAATTTTTAGCATTATTACTAATTACAGCTCTATCTCCCATAGTTACACCTCTCTTTCCTCTTTTCTGATAAAACATATTCTTTTTCCATATCTTCTAAATCTTTTTCGGAATATTCTTTAAATAAACTTTTTTCCATATCCTCAAAGAACTGATTTAATTCACTTAGTTCTTCTTGTATATTTTTATTTATTTTTTTCATATACTTAAATCTTCACCTTCTTTATTTTCTACAATTCTTTTACTCATTCCAATATTTAATGATTTAAAAATATTTTGGTCTATAAATTCTTCATCTGCACCTTCAATTATTTCTGATTTATCTTTTGTAATCATATAAGCAATACAATCTGAAGCATATCCTAAATTAACAAGTTCTTTTGCTCTTTCAAAAAAAGGTTTATCTGTTGTTGCTAAAAATGCTCTTATAGAACCTGTATTTACACATCTATTTTTGATATATCCACCAATTTGTTTGTAACTCATATTAATAAATGTATTAGGTACTTCTTGAAATAACCTTATATTATTTGTTGCTGATGTTAATACTAGACAAGAATAACTATTAGAGTGTTTTACATCATACATTAATCTTGCTAGTTCATTTCTTGAATTAATAGTTTTTTGTAATAAAGGACTGTCTTTGATTAATTCCTGTGTATTTAATGTGGGTAAATAATCGATTTTTATATTGTTTTCTGCTTTTAATTTTCCTGTTCTATTATCCTTTTCAATCCAAGCATAAGTTCCATGATCTACTATAATATGACCTTTGAATCCGTTAACATTTTTAGATAATCTTTCTGTAATTATTATATCGTCTATACTTGCTTTTGCATTTCCGGATGGATGATTATGTTGTAAATAGTATCCGTTAGCTCCAAGTCGATACATTCTTCTATTTATGTCTGCAAAACCTCTAGTATCTTTTAAATATGGTCTTTTAGTTTTTATTCTAAATACATTACAAGCATTAGGAAGTTTAGATGTAATGGATTCATAGTTTATAATTTTATTATTTCGCATGTATATAATTCTAAATGTTTCAAACTTAGGATTTCTAAATACTTGACAAGTTTTTAATAAATCATTACGAGATTCGATTTTTATATCTCTCAAATCCAAATATCTTTTCATAGTATTATCTTCATTAATGGCATTATATATTGTCTTTATCTCTGCCATTTTTAGCCTCCTCACATAATTTTTGATAGATGTATTCAATTATTGCATTATCTGTGTATTCTGTTTTTTCAATATTGGTAGCAATTTTTATATCTTCTTTAGAAAGTTTTAAATAATATTTAAGTACCAAAAATTGATATGAAACAAATATATATTTCTTTAAATATTCTAAAATCATCATTAGTTCTTTTTGATAAAATTCCATTTCTTGAATCTTATAATCTGTTGATGTTAAAAATGTTTGTTCATCTATTACGGAATCTACTAAAAAGTCATAATCTTCAAAATCTCCAAGATTCAATTCTTTACTTTCTGGTTTGATTTTTCCACTCATTATTTTTTTCTTACGATAGTTTATTAATTTTTCTAGGTCTTTATAGTTTCTTAAATAAGCTCTAATTTTCTCTTTTGTTACAGTTATTGTTTGTTTTTTATACTCTGCAAACCAATTAGTCTTTTTATTTACATTTGTATGATTTTCACTATCTGTATAAGATTTTTCTTGTAAGTCATCTCTTTTGTTTATATTTAATTGATTTTTTACTAAATCTGCAATATTACCTTTTATCATTTCAGTAATAATTTCTTTTTTATTAAAATCTTTTTCGTTAGTATTAAGAACATTATCAAAAAGAATTTCATCATCTGATATTTTCTTGTAATTAAAATTAAGGTTATCTTTTTTATTATCCAATTTTGTTTTATCCTTCCTCTGATATTGCAATATCAATTAATTTTTGCTAGCTTGATTATATGGTAGCATGGGGGAGAGGCATAGAAATTCATTTATCTAATATTTTC
The DNA here is from genome assembly GCA_944388605.1 of uncultured Clostridia bacterium. GTDB lineage: Bacteria > Bacillota > Clostridia > TANB77 > CAG-508 > CALXJJ01. The sequence continues at coordinate 2,168 of CALXJJ010000025.1, read as the reverse complement.
TAATTTTTTAATATACTTTTTAATTTAAACTAAAAATCACTAAAAAATTAGTTTTTATAAATTCAGCAAAGTATTGAAATAAAGGCAAAAAAAGAATGTGAAAAATAAATTTCACATTCAATAAATTTGATTATAAAATAGTTTATTTGATATTATTTTAATTATTAAAAATTTCTAAGTATAAAGCATTTTCTTCTTTTAATGTATGATTTTCTTTTTCTGTTATTTTTAAGTTTTCAAACATTTCATCAGTAAATTCTATGTCTTTTTTAGAAAAATAACATTTTCTAATTGAAGGTCTGTATTGTCTATCTGTTCCTAAATATGAACCCATCATTAAATCATCTACACCATTGCATACATTAATTATAATTTCTGCTACTTCTAATCTAGCATTATTAGGTTTATAATTTTCAAGTATTATAAAACAAGCATTGTTATCAGATAGCATATATCCAGATGTGTATACTTTATTATCTATTAAATCAATCATATTTACTTGTATATAATTAGGAAATTCTCTTATTTCTAATTTATATTTACCTTTACCAAATTTTCCTGTTCTATAATTATACGCATTGAAATACATATATAAACAATCAGTTTTAAATGGATTTTTTATATCATCTTTATTTTTAACTTTATAATCCATTTCAAACAATTCAGTAGAATAAACACCTAAAATTTCGCATAATTCTTTTATTATTTGAGCATTTGGTATCATTTCTCCACTTTCAAATCTACCTATTGTTGTTCTACTAATATTTAATTTATTTGCAAGATTGTCTTGACTTAAACCTTTACTTTTTCTTAATTCTCTTAATTTGTTACCAAATTCTTTACTATTAAAATCGGACATATTTTCCTCCAATATAAATTTTAATATTTAGAATATATAATTATTATAACATTTATTTCCAATTTTTTCAATATTTTAAAAGCTGTATTGCTTGATATATCAGTATTTTATTTGATTTATGCTTATAAAAGTAGTATAATATATATATATACCTATTTGTAGGTTACATGGTCTTATCTTTTTATATAAGAATCCAAACCCAAGCTAAATGCTTGATGTTATTCAATATTTTTAGTAAATACTCCAAGCATCGTAGCCGCTTGGATTTTTGTATAGAATCCTCCACCATAGCTGGATTCCTAAAAATATTGATACATTACAAATAGAGATTAATAGAAAGGATCTAGCAGTATGAAAGATTTTGAATACGGTGGACGGAAGCCCAGGTTGCTAGATAAGGCAACTGGGGGAACTTAATTGTTCCCCACCTATTTAAAAATTTTTCCTTTTGTGGTATAATATATTTGATAATTATTTTAAGCTTGCTACGAAAGCTTAAATAATTATATAGTTTTAAGAGAAATCTTAAAGCAGAAAAGCATGGTCATTTGCTAGATCCCCATGCTTTTTCTTTTTGTTTAATATATTGTAATCATGTGCAAAATTTGCACATTTTTTACTTTTTAGATAATTTTATAAAAAAACCTTATAAAATTTAATCATTTTTATTTTTCAACCTTTATAACTGTTCAATTTCTGCACATTTTTGCACATACTTTGCACATTCTGCCTTTTTGAATTGTTTACATAAATTACATATAATTAAATTAGTTTTAAGGAAAGGTAGGAAAGAGTAATGGTAATTAAAGAACATAGAATCACTCCAAGTGAAATTTTACAAATTACAAATATACTTCGTTCTTTAGGTTTAAACACTTCATATATCGGAACAAAATTAATTAACAAATCCATTCAATATACTATAAAAAATGATATTGAGTTCATTACTCTTGAAAAGATTTATTCATATTTACATTGTGAATATGGTTTTAATATCCATTCTATACGAAACAATATTAATTATGCTTTAACTAATAGGAATAAGAATCTATCTATAAAAAATTTTGAAAAAGTTTTTGGTTATGAGTATTACGAAAAGAATTTTGAACCTAAACTATTTATTGAAGAAGTTGGTAATGTAGTAAAAAGGAAAATATAAAATACAGTTGTTTATATTAAAATTAACAACTGTATTTTTAATATGTTTTATAAAAATAATAAATTTTATTTCGATAACTTGTAATTTGTAGGGATGATTATTTACTTTTTTAGTCCTTGATTATTTTTATTTTTTTCAGAATTATACACA
>CALXJJ010000024.1 GCA_944388605.1 uncultured Clostridia bacterium | reverse complement strand
GATGGTATAGATACATATTTAGATAGCACAAATAATGATATAACACCTTTTAAAGCAATTATGAATGATATGTATGCTAAGGATATTTCAAAGAAAATTAGAAGTGTTTATAAAGAAAAGCAAAAACAAGGCGAATATCTTTGTAGTACAACTGCTTATGGCTATAAAAAACATCCTAGTATAAAAAATAAATTAGTTGTAGATAGAAAAGTAAAAAGTGTTGTAGAAAAAATCTTTGATATGTATTCAAATGGACATGGGGGCTCAGAAATTGTAAATTATTTAAATAGCCACCAATATTTATCTCCATCAGGTTACAGAAAAACAGGAATAGTTCAAGATGAAAACAAAACAGGGTATAACTGGAATGAAGTAACTTTATGTAATATGCTTAGAAATGAAGTATATATTGGAAATACAGTGCAAAACAAAAAGTCTGTTATATCATATAAGGTAAAAAAAATAAGAACCGTAGAAAAAGAAAATCAAATAAGAGTAAATAATACACATGAACCTATTATAGATAAAGATACATTTGAAAAAGTACAATGCATTCTAGAAAAAAGAGGAACAAACACAAAACTTAAATATGACTATTTATTACGAGGGTTACTTTACTGTTATCATTGCAAAAGAAAATTACAAATAGTTTTAAAGAAAAACTCTAAAAGAAATTCAAAATCACATCCATATATAACTTGTAGTGATGCAAAAGAAAGAGATTGCTATCCACTTAGCATGAATTATGAAAAATTTGAAAGACATATTATTGGTATTGTAAAAAAGATATGTAGAATATATGCAGATAAAGAAGTTTTTGCGAGAGTTTATGAAAAATATCAAAATAAAACTCTTGATATAAGAGAAGGTTATAGAAGTAAACTATCACAGGTTAATAAAGCTATAAATGAAATAAATAGTAATTTAGATAAGATGTATATGGATAAATTAAGAGGAGTTTTGCAAGAAGAAGATTACGTTAGGGTTTCACAAAAATTTGATTTTGAAAGGACAAAATTAAATGAAAAAAAGAAAGAATTAGAACAAAAATTAAGTCAAACAGAAGAAAAAATAGATAATAAAAATAAAGCAAAAGAAAAAAAAGAATTAGATCAATTAATAGAAAATTTTTTGAAATTAGAAAAAATTGATAAAATTTATTTATATCGATTAATCAAGAAAATAGAGATTGATAAAGATAAAAATATTTACATATATTTTAACTTTTCAAAACTAAATTCTATTAATGAAAATCTAGATGAATTTGTTAAGATTGAAGAATTAATAAATGAAGACAAACAAAAATGCAAAGCCGTGTAATACTAATAGTTACAAGACTTTGCAAATTGGTTGATAGTTTTTAAAATCCACACCATTAATATTAGCTTTCCAACCAGAAGGAAAAGGAATAGAACTATATTTAGCAGAGATATCAGCACACTTTTTATAATATATTGAATCTTTTTTTATTTTTTCGGTTACTAAATCAACTCCATCTGGATTTACCATAGGAACAATATATAATGATACATCGTTCCATAATTCTGTTAGATTAAAACCTTTATAAAATATTCCTTTTTCTTTTTCATATAAATATTTTTCTACAAATAACATTATCACCAAACTGGTTTGCCATTCATTTGCATGATGCGTTGCATTTATCATTACAGATTTTTTTCCATTTCCCAATCTAAAATAAATAATTTCTTTTCCCATTGTACTTCTTCCTATACTAGATATTTTTAAGTCTTTAAAAGTTTTTTTCAAAATTTTGGTATCTTTCATAAGTTCCATATAAGAATACTTTCTTACTTTTACTATATTAGACATTTTAGCCTCCAATCGTTCAAATTTATTCTATACTATAGCATAATCAAAAAAACTTATTGCTTCATGCTAAAATATATCTTATTTTTTACATACTTATACACATTTTATGCTGTAATTGTGGAAAATTTTACTATTTTTTTTATGTATATTTTTTTTAGTTTTGTTCATAATACTACTATAAGGTTATTATTAGTTGAACTAAGAGCAATGCGAGGTCATTTTTGGTTTTTCATTGTTCGAGCAAAGATTTAAAATGGCTTAATATTTTAGGTTGTTTTATGTCGGCGATGAGAGTATATTGCTTGTATGTAAGCTGTATTTTCTATCAAATATTTTAGTTTTTACTTTAATTTTTGGTGTTAACTATTTATAAAATATATGGTTAAATTATAGGTAATATATTTGAAGTTAAGAGTACATTTATACTTTTTTAGTGGTTGTTAATAGTCCCTATGGGATGAATATGGTTATTATGAGTGTTTTTGTATTCGAGTGACTGATTAATAAGATTGGAGATTTGCTTATTTATATAGTAATATATATTAGGTAATACCTTTAGTTTTATTAGTTTAAACTGTAGATTAATCATAGCTTTATGATAATAGTCTATGTGAAATATCACATAGACTATTAATTAAATATCATATTCATATTATATATCTAAATTTTTTACTTTTCTTGCATTTTGTTCTATAAATTCTCTTCTTGGAGCAATTTCATCACCCATTAAAATTGTAAATATTTCATCTGCTTTTATTGCATCTTCCAATTTTACCTGTATTAATATTCTATTTTTTGGATCCATTGTTGTTTCCCATAGTTGTTCTGGGTTCATTTCTCCTAAACCTTTATATCTTTGAATATTAACATTTTCATTTCCAACTTCTTTTAATGCATTATCCATCTCTTCATCTGTATAACAATATATATCTTTCATTCCTCTTTTAGAAATTTTATATAATGGTGGCTGAGCCAAATAAACGTTTCCATTTTCTATAAGAGGTCTCATATATCTAAAAAAGAAAGTTAAAAGTAAAGTTCTAATATGTGCACCATCAACATCGGCATCAGCCATGATTATAACTTTTCCGTACCTAATTTTGCTTATATCAAAATCTGCTCCTATTCCTGCTCCAACTGCTAAAATAACCGGTTGTAATTTTTCATTATTATATATTTTGTCTGCTCTTGATTTTTCCACATTCAACATCTTTCCCCAAAGAGGTAATATAGCTTGAAATCTTCTATCTCTCCCCTGTTTTGCGCTTCCTCCTGCTGAATCTCCCTCGACAATATATACTTCACATTGAGAAGCATCTTTTTCACTACAATCTGCTAATTTTCCTGGAAGAGTCGTTGATTCTAAAGCATTTTTTCTTCTTACTAATTCTCTTGCTTTTCTAGCAGCTTCTCTTGCCCTCGAAGCGCTAATACACTTTTCTAATATAGCTTTTGCAACAGATGGATTTTCTTCTAGGAAGTTTGACAAAGCTTCACTTACTAAACTTTGTACAACTCCAGTTACATTACTATTACCCAATTTGGTCTTAGTTTGTCCCTCAAATTGTGGCTCTTTTACTTTTACAGAAATAACAGCTGTTATTCCCTCTCTTATATCTTCACCTTGTAAATTTCCATCTTTCTCTTTTAATAAATTGTGTGATTTCGCATAATCATTAAAAGTTTTGGTCAATGCCCTTTTAAATCCCTCTAAATGTGTACCACCTTCTATTGTATTAATATTATTTACAAAAGTATATATATTTTCTGAATATGCAGTAGTATATTGAATTGCTATCTCTGTTGGAACTTCTCCATCATTTTTTTCAATATATATTGGCGATTTATGTAATTTTTCCTTATTTTTGTTCAAGTAATCTACAAAAGAAATTAAACCTCCTTCAAAGTGAAATTCAGCTTTTTTAGGTGCTTCTTCCCTTAAATCTTCTATTGATATTTTTAATCCTTTTGTTAAAAACGCCATTTCTCTGAATCTATCTTCCAAAGTAGTATAGTCATAATCTAAAGTTTCAAAAATAGTACTATCTGCCAAGAATCTTACTTTTGTACCTGTTTTAGTGGATTCTCCTATTTTCTTTAAAGATTGAACAGTTTTACCTCTTTCAAACTTCATATAAAAAATTCCGCCATCTCTTTGAATAGTAACTTCTGTCCATTCTGATAAAGCATTTACAACAGAGGCACCTACACCGTGAAGACCACCTGATACTTTGTATCCACTATCTCCTCCGAATTTTCCACCAGCATGAAGAACTGTATAAACCGTTTCTGCTGCAGAAATTTTTGTTTTTGGATGTATATCAACAGGTATTCCTCTACCATCATCTTCAACACAAATTATATTTCCTTTTTCTATTGTTATATGTATATGTGTACAATAACCAGCAAGAGCTTCATCAACACAGTTATCAACAATTTCATAAACTAAATGGTGTAATCCCCTAATAGAAACACTTCCAATATACATTCCTGGTCTTTTTCTAACTGCTTCTAGCCCTTCTAATACTTGTATTTGTTCTGCACCATACTCATGCTCATATTTTTCCATTATAACTTCCATTCCTTTCCTTAGTTTCATTAGGTTTCCCTATACTATATTTCTCAATAAATATCTTATCACTTTTTCGTTATTTTGTCATATCACTTTTTAAAATTTTTCCTTTTTCCACATAATACAAATTATAATCTACATTATCAATTTCTATTTTATCAGTTCCTGTTAGGATAACTTGCATATTCCCTATACTTTTTAAAAAGTTCTTTCTCCTTTTTTCATCAAGTTCTGACATAAAATCATCAAGAAGAAAAATTGGATCTTCCCCTATTTCATCTTTCGCTACTTGTAATTCTGCCATTTTTAAAGATAATATAGCAGTTCTATGTTGACCTTGTGAACCATATATATTTACCTGTTTCCCATTTATATATACTGTAAAATCATCTTTATGAACCCCATGTAAAGTATACCCTCTTTCAATATCAGAATTTCTACAGCTTTTTAATTTCTTAGAAAATATATCCATATTTTCACAATCCGAAATATAATGTATTTTTATTTCTTCTTTTCCTTCTGTAATGTCTCTATGTATTTGATTAATCTTTATTTTTATTTTCTCTATAAACTCTTTTCTATACTTGTATATTTTATATGCATATTGCTTTAAATTCTCATCCCACACATCTAACATATCTATATTTATGTTTTTATCATGACTTTGCTTTAAAAACATATTCCTTTGAGATATAGTTTTATTATATAAATTTAGAATATATACATATGTTGGTCTTAATTGTCCTATCATAATATCTAAAAATTTTCTTCTGGTACTAGGTCCATTTTTTAAAATATTTATATCATCTGGTGTAAATAATACTATATTAATATTCCCTAAAAGATCGCTTAATTTTTTTATCTTTATTCCGTTTACAAATATTTCTTTTTTATCAGAAATGTCTATCTTTATTTTTCCATTTCTGTCTTTTTTCTCATAGAAAACTTCTATACTTGAATATTCCTTATTTAATAATATTAATTCTTTGTCTTTTTTAGCTCTAAAAGATTTTCCTATGCTACTAATGAAAATAGATTCTATAATATTTGTTTTTCCTTGTGCATTGTCGCCATAAAAAATATTAATATTTTTATTAAAATCTATTTCTTGTTCTTCATAGTTTCTAAAATTTAACAATCTAACTTTATTTATAAACATTTTTCATAACCCGTTTTGTCCTTTTTTGTAATTTTTTATTTAAGTTTTCCACATTTTGTGCTATATATGTGGAAAACTATTCTTTCATTCTAATTGGAAGTATCATATAAATATAATCTCCTTCTTCTACTGGTCTTATAATACATGGTGATATACTACTTCCAAAATCAACGTATATTTCCTCATCATCAATAGCTCTTAATGCTTCCAAGAAATACTTAGGATTAAATCCAGCCTCTAAATTTTTTCCTTCTGTAGAAACATAAATTTCCTCTTTTGCATCTCCTGTTTGATTTGTGCAACATATTGTAACTTTTCCAATATCTATAGACATTTTAACTGGATATTTCTTTTCTTTCTCTATACTTGAAGCTGAAATTAAACTTATTCTTTCAAAACAATTTAAAAGAACATTCTTATTAACTCTTATTCTAGTTTCCCAAGTATCTGGAATTACACTTGAATAATTCAAAAACTCTCCATCTAATAATCTTGTTACAATCTTACAATTTTCCATTTCAAATAAAGCTTGGTTTTTTGCAATTCCTATTTTTATAGTATCAAAAGAATCTACTAATATTTTATTTATTTCATTCAAAGTTCTTCCTGGAATAACTGCTGTAAAATCATTTATTTTAGACTGAAGAAATTTACTTTTCCATGCCAATCTAAAACCATCAACAGCAACTACATTTAACTTATTATTAGTAATTTCAAAAAGACAACCTGTAAATATTGGTCTGTTTTCCTCTGTACTAACTGCAAAAATAGTTTTTCTTATCATGTCTTTTAATGTATTTTGTTCAATTTCTACAGAATTTTCTATATTAATTTGAGGCAATTCTGGAAATTCATCTGGATTCATCGTAGCTAATTTATATAAAGAACCCTCACATTCTATTTCTAAAAGATTTTGTTCATTAATAGATATCGAAATATCTGTATCTGGTAATTTTCTTATAATTTCACTAAACATTATTGCATTTACAACTGTAGCACCTTGCTCTTTTACTTCACATTCTAATATATATTCTATTCCTATTTCTAAATCATAAGTAGTTAGTTTTACTTCATTATCATTTGTTTGAATAAGTATACCTTCTAATATAGGCATTGGTGTTTTAGAAGCTACAGCTTTTGTTACGGAATTAATAGCTTTCAAGATTTTTTCTTTTTCTACATTTATTTTCATTTTGCATCAAAACTCCTTTTTATAATATATAAATATATTTAGTAGTAGTAGTAGTATGCTATGTGGATAATGTGGATAACTATGTGTATAGTTTATTTCCCTATGGAAATCGATGTTGATATCTTTGTGGAAAAGTTGACCTAGTTATCCACATTATTAAATTTAAATTGTGTATTTTTAGTTATCCACAGTTTATCAACAACTTTTCCACACATACTATGTGGATATCTCTTGTGGCTCTTCCGTAGGAAGAAAAAGAAGGTTCACAAGCAAACAACTATTCTACAAACAAATTTTTTTAAAAATATTAGTTTTCCTTAATATCAATACTATTTGTCAGAAAGCAATATGTTTTTCACACTTTCCACAATTAATTTTGTATTAGAATTATCTTTTATTTCTTTTTCAATTTTATTACATGCGTGCATTACTGTTGTATGATCTCTTTTTCCAAAATCTTTACCTATTTGAGGTAAAGACATATTAGCAACGCTTCTACATAAATACATTGCAATTTGTCTTGGAAAAGCAATATCATTAGAACGTTTTGAACCTTTTAAATCTTTGGCATTAATATTAAAATATTTAGCAACTGTTTCTTGAACGAATTCTGCCGAAATAACTTTATCTTTGTGAGAAACGATATCATTTATTGCTCTTTCAGTCATTTCCATTGTTATGGAGCTGTTTGTTAAAGAAGCTTTTGCTATAAGTTTGTTTAAAGTTCCTTCTAATTCTCTTATGTTTGAATCAATTCTTGTTGCAATTGTAGAAAGAATGTCATCATCAATAATTATATTATCCAATTGTGCCTTTTTTCTTAAAATTGCAAGACGTGTCTCATAATCAGGATTTGAAATATCAGCTATAAGACCCCATTCAAATCTTGATTTTAATCTGTCCTCTAATAAAGGTATATCCTTTGGAGGTTTATCACTTGAAAGAATAATTTGTTTTCTACTATCATGTAATGTATTAAACGTATGAAAAAACTCTTCTTGAATTCTTTCCTTTCCAGCAATAAATTGTATATCATCAATTAAAAGAACATCAATATTTCTATATTTAGTTCTAAATTGATCATTTGTATTATCTTTGATTGCATTAATTAATTGATTTGTAAATTTTTCTGAAGTTACATATAATACATTGGTATCTTTGTTATTTCTTAATATTTGATTACCTATAGCATGCATCAAATGAGTTTTGCCAAGACCTACACCACCATATATAAAAAGAGGGTTATATGAAGTTGCTGGAGCTTCTGCAACTGCTAATGCAGCTGCATGAGCAAATCGATTATTATTACCTACGACAAAAGAATCGAATGTATATTTAGGATTTAAAGTTGGATTAGAATAACCTTGATTATCTAAAATACCTTTTAAATCTTGAGAAGCTGAACTATCTTCCTCTTCTTTTGAAATAATTGTAACAGTGCAATCTTTTTTAGTAATAAATCTAAATGTGTTTACAAGTAAATCGTGATATCTTGAATCCACAGTATCTCTCTGAAAATTAGAAGCTGTTCTTAAAACGATATTACCATTATTAGAACTAACAATTTCTAAACATTTAATCCAAGTTTCATATGATATTCCTGTTACTTCGTCTTTTAAAAGATCTTTTGCTTTAGTTAGAAGTTCATTTAGTTCATTTTGCATCTTTATTTTTTCAGTCCCTTCAAAAAAATTAAAACTATGTTTTTTTAGTTATCCACATACTTATCAACATGTGTGGATAACTTGTGGATATATATAAAAACCGCTAAAAACTAGGGAAAATAAGAGAATAAAATATAAATCGACCTTTTTCCCCTATTATTCTAATATAATATCAAAATTCTGTATAATAAGTCAATATAAAATTATAATTTAATAAAAAAAAGTAACAATGAATTATAATAAATTACTTTCATCATTGTATCCGTAACAAAATTTTCCAAAACTATTGACATAAAGGGTAAAAAAAGGTATAATAAAAAAGCTAAAAATAGAAAGAATCCGATTACGGTTAAATAAAATTTAGGAGGTGCAATATGAAGAGAACTTTTCAACCAAAAAAGAGACAAGAACAAAAAGAACATGGCTTTATGAAGAGAATGAGTACAAGAGCTGGTAGAAATGTATTAAAGGCAAGAAGAGCAAAAGGAAGAAAAAAACTAAGTGCATAATTTTAGGTCACTTTCCTGTGGCCTTTTTTATAATATATTATGAAAGTCATACTGAAATTTTTTAATATATTACATCTATTGCACACAAATTTATTACATAAATTTACACAGAACAAATTTACTAAAAAGCCAAAGGTAAAATTAGTACAAATTTTAAGGCTTTATGATTTGTTCTTAATATAATAAAAAGAGTGAATAAAAATGAACAAAGTTGTAACTTTAAAAAAGAATTACGAATTTAAAAATGTAATAACAAATGGAAATTTTTTTAGAGGAAAAAATATCACTATATACATAGAAAAAAATAATAAAAACATAAATGTAATAGGCATAGCCGTAAGTAAAAAGATAGGAAAAGCAGTTAAAAGAAATAAAATAAAAAGAATTATTAGAGAAAATTATAGATTAATAAATGGCAATTTAAAAAAAGGTTACAATATAGTTTTTTTAGCTAACAAAGAAATAGAAATAGATAAAATAATGTTTTTCTATAGTATAAAAAATGAAATGTATTATATTTTTAAGAAGTTGAAAATGATAAAATGAAAAAAGTTATGTTAAAAATATTAAAAAAATATAAAAAATATATATCTCCAATATTTTTTTTCATTGGAATAAGGTGCAAATATTACCCAACTTGCTCAGAATACATGATTCAAGCAATAGAAAAATATGGAGTAATTAAGGGGATTTTTCTGGGATTAAAAAGAATATTGAAGTGCAATCCTTTTTCAAAGGGAGGATATGATCCACTGAAATAGAAGAAAGGAAATAAATAATGAGTTTTTTAGCAAATTTATTTGGATATATATTAAACTATATATATTCATTTGTAAATAATTATGGTTTAGCAATAATCATATTTTCTGTATTATTTAAATTAATAATGATTCCTTTTACTGTAAAACAACAAAAGACAATGAAAAAATCAGCAGAAATACAGAAAAAAATGGCTGAGATACAGAAAAAATATAAAAACAATCCTGAAAAAATGAATCAGGAAACTATAAATTTATATAAAACAGAGAAAATGAGTCCATTTGCAGGATGTTTACCAGCAATATTACAATTGATTATTTTTATATCAGTTTTTTACTTAGTAAGAAGTCCACTTACTTTTATGAAAAAAGTAGATCCACAATTGATTGAACAATATACAAATGAAATTATAGAAGCAGATAGTGGAAACAAAACTGCATATCCGGAAATAAAAATAATAGATGTAAAAGGTAGTGAAGATGAAAGAGTAAGTATAAATATGGATTTTTTAGGAATAGACTTAGGAAAAGTACCTACGCAAAGTTTAAATGATCCACGAGTATATATAATACCTGTATTATATGTTTTAACTACTTTTATATCTACAAAGTTAACAATGAATTTACAAACTAAACAGTCAAAAAAGAATAATGAAGATGTTATAATATTAGATAATGGGGAGAACAAAGAAGATCAAAATGATCAGTTAGAAGCAATGCAACAGATGAACAAATCAATGGCATATTTTTTACCAATAGTCTCAATATCAATAGCAATAGTTGCACCTTTAGGATTAGCTCTATATTGGCTAATAAGCAATATTTTAATGATTATAGAAAGACTAGTAATAAATAAAGTATTACAAGTAAAGGAGGAGACCCAAAAAAATGCGGAATAAGTATTGTAGCTGAAGGAAAAACAACAGCAGAAGCAATAGAAAATGGATTACAAGAATTAAAAACAACAAGAGAGAATGTAGACATAGTAATATTAGAAGAACATGAAAAAAGAAGTTTTTTTAGTATATTGGCACCTAGAGTTGTTAAAGTAAAAATAACAGTTAAAGAAGAAAAAGAAAATAAGAAAAAAGAACAAGTAAGGAATATCCAGCCAGAAGTATTGGAACAAAAAGCAAATAAAGCAGAAGATTTTTTAAAACAATTTATAAGGCAATTAAATGTTGTAGATATTGATTATTCAATAAAAAAAGAAAATGACACTGTTTTTATTGACATAACAGGTTCAGATAGTGAATTTTTAATAGGATATAGAGGAGAAGCATTAAATGCGTTGCAAACAATTATTTCTTCTGTTGTAAATAACAAAGAAGAAGAAAGAGTAAGAATTATCTTAAATATTCAGAATTATAGGGAAAAAAGAAAAAAAGATTTAGAAATACTTGCAGATAAATTGGCAAAAACAGTTTCAAGAACAGGAAAAACAATAAAGTTAGAGCCAATGACAGCATATGAAAGAAAAATTATACATAGTAGAATGCAAGATTATAAAAATATAAAAACCAATAGTGTAGGTGAAGAACCTTATAGAAGAGTAGTAATTTCAAAAATAAAGAACAAAATGGAAATTATTTAATGTGAAGATAAATTTATGTATAATATGTTTTAGTGTTAGAAAGTCAGCATGGCTTTCCTAATATTAAATAAAAATCAGAAGTCAAAGTTCGGATTTTAGCATATGCTGATTTCAAACTTTGACTTTTAAAATTAAATAAAAGCTTTAATAGTAAGAAGGAGGAATATATGAGTGTTATAGTTGCAATTTCTACAGCGCCAGGGAATAGTGGAATTGGCATAGTAAGAATGAGTGGAAAAGAATGTTTTGAAATATTAGATAAAATATTTATGCCAAAAACAAAAAATAAAACAGGAGAAATAAAAGGATATACAATTAAATATGGATATGTACATGATTTAAATAATAAAGAAATAATAGATGAAGTTTTAGTTTCATATTTTAAAGAACCAAAAAGCTATACAACAGAAAATATGTGTGAAATAAATTGTCACGGTGGAACAGTAGTATTGAAAAAAATATTAGAACAATGTATAGAAGCAGGTGCAAGGATGGCAGAAGCAGGAGAATTTACAAAACTTGCTTTCCTAAATGGAAGAATTGATTTATCACAAGCAGAATCAATAATAGATTTAATAAATTCTAAAACTGAAAAAGAAGCAAAAGCTTCAATAAAAGGTTTAGAAGGAGAATTATCAATAAAAATAAATCAAGTGCGAGAAAAAATACTAGATTTAATGGCAGACATTGAAGTTAATATAGATTATCCAGAATATGATGTTCCAGAGATATCATACAGTAAAGAAAAAACAGTATTAGAAAATATAAAAGGGGAATTAGAAAAATTAGAAAAAAGTTTTGAAACTGGAAGAATATTAAAAGAAGGAATAAAAACTGCAATAATAGGTAGACCAAATGTAGGAAAATCATCTTTATTAAATTTAATGTTAAAAGAAGAAAGAGCCATAGTAAGTGACATAGAAGGAACAACAAGAGATACAATAGAAGAAATGATACAAATAGAAGGAATACCATTAAAAATAATCGATACAGCAGGTATAAGAGATACAGCAGATGAAATAGAAAGCATAGGAGTAGATAAAGCTAAAAAAATAGCAAATGAAGCAGATCTTATTATAGCTATCTTTGATGCAAGTAAAGAAATTAGTAAAGAAGATAAATATATTTTAGAAATAATAAAGAATAAAAAATCAATAATAGTATTAAATAAAATAGACTTAGGTAAAAAAATAAAATTACCAATAAAAATAAATAATATAGTAGAGATTTCTATTAAAACAAAACAGGGAATAGATGAATTATATAAAAACATAATAGAATTATTTAATATTGGAGAAATAGAATCAGATCAATCAATAATAATAACAAATATAAGGCATAAGAATAAAATAACTAATTCTATAGAAGCTTTAAAAAAGGCAATAAGTGGAATAGAAGAAAAATTGCCAGTAGATATAATATCAATCAACATAATACAATGCCTTAATGAATTAGGAGAGATAACAGGAGACAATGTTTCTGAAGACATTATAAATAAGATCTTTTCAAAGTTTTGTTTAGGGAAATAACACACGAAGATAAAAAATAAGACGTTTTTATAATAAAAACATAAAATTATATATCGAACAAAATAAAACGCCTTAAAAATCAAAATAAAGATAAGAACAAATTATAAAGCCTTAAAAAATGTTCTATTTTTAACTTTAACCTTTGGCTTTTTAGTAAATTTATGTGTAATAGATGTTATATATTAGGAAAAGTCAACATAACTATCTTAATATATTATAAAAATGGAAAAAAATGGTAGTAAAATTTCATAAATTAAAGCGTGAAACATTTTAATAAAAATTAATTAAAAAGTAAAAAAGACAAAAAATAGCATTGCAAGATGAAATAAAAAAATCCAGTAATATCAATAGATACAATGAGTTTAAGATGGAAAAAAATAGAAATAGGAATATAACCAAAAAGTAAAAATTTCCGAAAAAAATGGCGTGAAACATTTGCCGTGAAACAGGAATTTTGCAAATGCTCAAAATGTAGAAATATTAATAGAAGGAGATATGAAAATTATGAAATATAATGCAGGAAATTTTGATGTGGCAGTAATAGGTGCAGGGCATGCAGGTTGTGAAGCAGGATTGGCATGTAGCAGATTAGGTTTGAAGACTTTAATTTTCTCTATAAGCCTTGAAGCTATAGCGAACATGCCATGCAATCCTCATATCGGTGGTAGCTCAAAAGGGCATCTAGTAAGAGAAATAGACGCCTTAGGAGGAGAAATGGGAAAAAATATAGACAAGAGCTATATTCAGTTAAGGATGTTAAATACTTCTAAAGGACCAGCAGTTTATTCGTTAAGAGCCCAAGCAGACAGGAAAAAATACCAAATAGAAATGAAACATACATTAGAGAAACAAGAAAACTTACATGTAAAGCAAGCAGAAATAACTAATATAGTGGTAGAAAATAATAAAGTAAAACAAATAGAAACAAATATAGGAGCAGTGTACAATGTAAAAGCTGTTATATTAGCTACAGGAACTTATCTTGGAGGGAAGATTTTTATTGGAGATGTATCATATGAAAGTGGACCAGATGGAGTATTTCCGGCAAATAAATTAACAGAAGTATTAAAATCATTGGGTATAAATATAGTAAGGTTCAAAACAGGGACACCAGCAAGAATAAATAGAAGGACTATAGATTTTTCAAAAATGGAGATACAAGAAGGAGATAAAGACATTATTCCATTCTCCTTTGAAGATAAACTAGATAGTAATAAAAAGCAAATGCCTTGCTATTTAACATATACAAATGAAAAGACACATGAAATTATAAGAAAAAATTTGCATAGATCACCTTTGTATGGAGGAGAAATTATTGGAACAGGACCTAGATATTGCCCTTCAATAGAAGATAAAGTTGTTAGATTCAGTGATAAAGAAAGGCATCAAGTATTTGTGGAGCCAATAGGTGAAGATACTGAAGAAATGTATATACAAGGAATGAGTTCATCCTTGCCAGAAGATGTACAGATAGCAATGTATAGAACAATACCAGGGTTAGAAAAAGCAGAATTTACAAGACCGGCATATGCAATAGAATATGATTGTATAGAACCATCTGAACTTAAATTATCATTGGAACACAAAAAGATTTCAGGTATGTTTTTTGCAGGGCAGATTAATGGTACCTCTGGATATGAAGAAGCAGCATGTCAAGGATTAATTGCAGGAATAAATGCAAGTTTAAAAATAAAAGGGAAAGAACCAGTAATACTTAAAAGGTCAGATGCATATATTGGAGTTTTAATAGATGATATAGTAACAAAAGGTACAAACGAACCATATAGGATGATGACATCAAGAGCGGAATATAGGCTTTTATTAAGACAAGACAATGCAGATTTAAGACTAACAGAAATAGGGCATAAAGTAGGGCTTATAAATGATGAAAGATATAAAAAATTTTTAGAAAAAAAAGAAAAAATAGAAAAAGAAATAATGCGAGTAAAAGCTACTACTATAAAACCTACTGAAGAAGTAAATAAAATACTTTCATCAAATGGATCATCTAATATAAAAATAGGTGTAAAATTAGCAGATTTGCTGAGAAGAACAGAACTATCATATAATGCATTAAAAGAAATAGATAAAAATAGACCTGAATTAAGCAAAGAAGTAATAGAAGAAGTGGAAATACAAATAAAATATGAAGGATATATAAAACTTCAAGAAGCTCAAGTAGAAAAATTTAAAAAATTAGAAGGAAAATTAATACCAGAAGATATAAATTATCAGAAAATAAAAGGATTAAGAATAGAAGCAAGACAAAAACTAGAAAAAATCAATCCATATTCAATAGGACAAGCATCAAGAATATCAGGAGTATCACCTGCAGATATATCAGTATTATTAATATATTTAGAACAAATAAAAAGAGAAAGGAAAGCATAAATGGAATACAAAGAATTTAGTGAAATTTTAGAAGAAAAAGCTAAAAAAATAAATATAAATAAAATAGATACAGAAAAATTTTATAAATATATGGAACTATTATTAGAGTGGAATACAAAAATAAATTTAACAGCAATTGTCGATACTAAAGAAATAATAGAGAAACATTTTATAGATTCTTGCATAGTAAATAAATATATAAAAACAGGAAAATTGATTGATATAGGAACAGGTGCTGGATTTCCAGGAATTCCGTTAAAAATAATAAATAATAATATAGAGATAACGTTATTAGATTCATTAAATAAAAGAATTAATTTTTTAAATGAAGCTATAAAAGAAATAGGCTTAAAAAATATAAAAACAATACATGGAAGAGCAGAAGAAATAGGTCAAGATATAAAATATAGAGAAAAATATGATAATGCAATAGCAAGAGCAGTAGCACCTATAAATATATTATTAGAATATTTATTACCATTTGTAAAAATAGGAGGAATATGTATTTGTATGAAAGGACAAAACATAGAAGAAATTGCAAATATAGATAGACCACTAGAAATATTAGGAGGAAAAATTAAAGAAATAAAAAATATAACAATACCAGATACAGATTACAAAAGAAACATTATTATAATAGAAAAAATTAAGCAAACGCCAAAAAGATATCCAAGAAAAGCAGGAATACCAAAAAAATTACCACTATAGAAAAAATAGCTAAAATAAAATAAAAAATTTAATAAATTTATTGACATATTAAAAATATTTATATATGATTAATATGTCACTTTTTTTATTTATAAGAAGAATTTTTTAATATAAATAAAAAATACAAAAAAACATAGAAAAACTGCAAAGCAATTTTTCTAACTAATGGATTTTTAATCTTCTTAAGAAACTTAAATACAAGTAAAGAAAAAGTTATTTTAGAAGAGCAATTTTTTTTGATTGGAGGGATAAAATTGGGAAAAGTAATATCAATAGCAAACCAAAAGGGAGGTGTAGGAAAGACTACAACTTCAGTTAATTTAAGTACTATACTAGCTAAAAAAAATAGAAAAGTATTATTGATAGATGCAGATCCACAAGGAAATGCAACAAGCGGATTAGGAATAGATAAAGGAGTTAATTTTTCTGTATATGATGTAATGGTAAATGATATAGAAATAATAAATACATTACAACAAACCCAAGTAAAAAATTTAGATGTATGCCCATCAAATATAAACTTAGCAGGTGCTGAAGTAGAATTAGTATCAATGGTATCAAGGGAACAAAGATTAAGGGAAAAAATAGATGTAATAAAAGAGAACTATGATTACATAATAATAGATTGCCCACCATCATTAGGATTAATAACACTAAATGCATTTACAGCTTCTGATAGTGTATTAATTCCAGTTCAATGCGAATACTATGCATTAGAAGGACTAGGTCAACTTATAAATACAATTAATCTGGTACGTAAACATTTGAATAAAAATTTAGCGATAGAAGGGGCATTGCTTACAATGTACGATGCAAGAACAAATTTATCCAACCAGGTTGTTAAAGAAGTAAATAATTACTTTGAAGGAAAAGTATATAAAACAGTTATACCTAGAAACGTGAAACTAAGTGAGGCTCCAAGTTATGGTTTGCCAATAAGTATATATGATCCGAGATCAAAAGGGGCAAAATGTTACGAAAAATTTGCAAAAGAACTAATAAAGAAAAATGAATCAAAATAAAGGAAGTGTTAATATGGTTAAGAAAACAGGATTAGGTAAAGGACTAGATGCTTTATTTGGAGGAGTAGAAATAAACGAAGAAGAAATACAAGAAAAAGTAAATAGTGGAGAAGAAAAAGTTTATAGTATTAAATTAATAGACATAGAGCCAAATAGAGATCAACCTAGAAGAATATTTGATGAAGATGCTTTAGAAGATCTTGCAAAATCTATAAAAACTTATGGTGTAATACAACCAATAATAGTAAATAAAAAAACAGATTATTATGAAATTGTTGCAGGTGAAAGACGTTGGAGAGCTGCAAAAAAAGCAGGATTAACAGAAATGCCATGCATTATAAAAAATACAGATGCAAGGTCAAGTAAAGAAATAGCTCTAATAGAAAATATACAAAGAGAAGACTTAAATCCAATAGAAAAAGCAAGGAGTTACAAACATTTAATAGAAGAATATGGATTAAAACAACAAGATTTGGCAGATGCATTAGGTATAAATCGCTCAACAATGGCAAATACTATAAGAATATTAAATTTAGATCCAAGAGTAATAGACTTAGCACTTCAGGGAAAACTAACAGAAGGACATTGTAGAAGTTTAATACCAATTGAAGATCCAGATTTACAATATAAATATGCCTTAAAAATAATAGAAAAAGGTGGCTCTGTAAGGGATATAGAAAGAATAGTAAACAATAAAAGAAGAGTACCAAAACAAGAAAAAGCTAAGTATGAAGCAATATATAAGGATATAGAAAATTCATTTCAGGGGTTTTTTGGTACAAGAGTAAAATTAGCAGTAGGGAAAAGAGCAGGAAAAATAGTAATATCATATGCAAATAATGAAGAATTAGAAAGAATATTAGAACTAGTAAAAAAATCTTCAAGTATAACTTGACAAATACAATTTAAATATGGTAATATATATACGTTAGCGAAATTGCTAACGCTCATATGGAGAGGTGGTCGAGTTGGTTTATGGCACCAGTCTTGAAAATTGGCGTAGGTTAATAGCCTACCGTGGGTTCGAATCCCACCCTCTCCGCCAGGGCGAAAAGCACAAAAAAGAATATTGATATGATTACTTGGAGGGTTACCCAAGTGGTTGAAGGGGACTGTTTGCTAAACAGTTAGGGTTCGTAAGGACCGCGAGGGTTCAAATCCCTCACCTTCCGCCAATCATGTTAATATTCTTTTTTATGTTAGAGAAAATTGCATTTTATATATCTAAAAAACTAGAGTAAACTTATTATGAAAACAATACATAATAAGTTTACTCTGTTTTTATACAATAGGAAAGTTATCCTTTCCTATTGTATAAAAATCGCTACGCTCCAACGAATGCACACAATTTTACTTGCGTAAAATTGGCGCAGAACAAATTTACGGAAAGCCAACGAGAAAATATTAAATTAGTACAAATTTTAAGGCTTTCCGATTTGTTCTTGATTAAGA
This sequence comes from uncultured Clostridia bacterium, assembly GCA_944388605.1. Taxonomy (GTDB): domain Bacteria; phylum Bacillota; class Clostridia; order TANB77; family CAG-508; genus CALXJJ01. The sequence continues at coordinate 558 of CALXJJ010000024.1, read as the reverse complement.
AAGTTCTACTATTTTTCATAAAAATATATAAAAAATACAAATTTAGCGCTAAAATGAAAAATAAGCAATTAAAATAATAAAGACATAAAAGTATATATATCATAAGAAAATAAAAGCTAAAAAAGCAATTAAAACGCTTTACTAGAAATATAAAATTGTTAAATACATGGCAAGAAAAAAAGGAATCAAAAAATAATTTAATTAAATAAATAAAGGGATTAAATTAAAATAAATAATAAAAAAATATAAATAAAAATAATAAATAAAAAATAATAAATAATTAATTAATAAAATTAAATATTGAAATAATTAATTGTAAAAATAAATAATAAATTAAAATAATTAAATAATAAATAAATTAATAATAAAAATAAATAATTAATTAATATAATAAAAAACAAAAATAATAAAATTAAATAGAAAAAATATAAATAAAAATAATAAATAAAAAATAATAAATAAATAATTAATAAAATAAAACATTGAAATAATTAATTGTAAAAATAAATAATAAATTAAAATAATTAAATAAAATAATTAAATAAAAAATAATAAATA
>CALXJJ010000023.1 GCA_944388605.1 uncultured Clostridia bacterium | reverse complement strand
ACATACAAACGTATAGTCTCAAAAATTTTAGTTTGCTTTCCTAGCAATACTAGCTTTTGATTAAAATAACAGTTAAAAGAAAAATAAAAAATAATTAGGTTTTTCAAAATTAAAAAGAGTGCTTATAATGAATTACTAATTTAAGGTACTTAAATTTATAATAGATTATATAGCACTGTGCGGAGAAATGTTTTGTTTCTCAGAGTACCTTTGATATTTTGGTTAATAAATATCAATTCAAATTAAGGAGGGAAGAATAGTGCCAAGAAAAGGATTTATAGCGAAAAGAGAAGTATTACCAGATCCAATATATAATAGTAAAGTTGTAACTAAATTAATAAATAATATAATGTTAGATGGTAAGAAAACAGTTGCTCAAAAAATTGTTTATGATGCATTTGATATCATAAAAGAAAGAGAGCAAAAGGATCCATTAGAAGTATTTGAAGCTGCACTTGAAAATGTAATGCCTGTTCTTGAAGTAAAGGCAAGACGTGTAGGTGGTGCAACTTACCAAGTGCCATTAGAAATTAGACCAGAAAGAAGACAAACTTTAGGGTTGAGATGGATTGTATTATATGCTAGAAAAAGACATGAAAAAACTATGTCTGAAAAATTAGCAGGTGAATTAATAGATGCAGTAGCTGGAAATGGTGGAGCATTTAAAAAGAAAGAAGATACACATAGAATGGCAGAAGCTAATAAAGCATTTGCACATTATAGATGGTAAGATAAAAAAACTTTAAATAAAAGGAGGAAAAACAAAGTGGCAAGAGAATTTCCTTTAGAGAAAACTAGAAATATAGGAATTATGGCTCACATAGATGCTGGAAAAACAACAACAACAGAAAGAATTCTTTTTTATACAGGAAGAACTCATAAAATAGGAGAAGTTCACGAGGGTGAAGCAACTATGGATTGGATGGTTCAAGAGCAAGAAAGAGGTATAACTATTACTTCTGCAGCTACTACATGTCAATGGTTAGGACATAGAATAAATATTATTGATACTCCAGGACATGTTGATTTTACTGTTGAGGTAGAAAGATCACTAAGAGTTCTTGATGGTTCAGTTTGCGTATTTTCAGCAAAAGATGGTGTTCAACCACAATCTGAAACTGTTTGGAGACAAGCAGATAAATATCAAGTGCCAAGAATGGCTTATGTAAATAAAATGGACATAACAGGTGCTAACTTTTTGGGAGCTGTAGAGCAAATGAAAAATAGATTAAATGCAAATGCAGTTCCAATACAATTACCTATAGGTGCAGAAGATCATTTTCAAGGAATTGTAGATTTAATAAAAATGAGAGCATTTGTTCATAAAGATGATTTAGGAAAAGAAATAGAAGAACAAGATATTCCAGAAGATTTAAAAGAATTGGCAGAAGAATATAGAGGAAAAATGATAGAAGCTGCTGCTGAGCAAGATGATGAATTAATGATGAAATATCTTGATGAAGGTGAATTAACTGAACAAGAAATTAAAAAAGGATTAAGAATTGGAACAATAGCAAATAAAGTAGTTCCAGTATGCTGTGGATCTTCATATAAAAATAAAGGTGTACAAGAATTATTAAATGCAATAGTTGATTATATGCCTTCTCCATTAGATATACCTCATATAAAAGGTGTAACTCCAGATGGAGAAGAAACAGAAAGAAAGACTTCTGACGAAGAACCTTTTTCAGCTTTGGCATTTAAAATTGCAACAGATCCATTTGTTGGAAAATTATGCTTTTTTAGAGTATATTCAGGCACTTTAGATGCAGGTTCAACAGTTTATAATGCTAATAAAGCTAAAAAAGATAGAATAGGTAGAATTCTATTAATGCATGCAAATCATAGACAAGATATAGAAAAAGTATATGCTGGAGATATTGCTGCAGCAGTTGGATTAAAAGAAGTATCAACAGGTGATACATTATGTGATCCAGCTCATCCAGTTATATTAGAATCAATGGAATTCCCAGAGCCTGTTATTGATATCGCTATTGAGCCAAAAGATAAGGCAAATAGTGAAAAAATGGGTATTGCTTTAGCAAAACTTGCTGAAGAAGATCCAACATTCAAAACATATACTGATCATGAAACAGGTCAAACTATTATTGCAGGTATGGGTGAATTGCACTTAGATATTATAGTAGATAGACTAAAAAGAGAATTTAAAGTAGAATGTTCTGTAGGAAAACCACAAGTTTCTTATAAAGAAACAATAAGAAATAAAGTAAAAGTAGAAGGAAAATTCATTCGTCAATCTGGTGGACGTGGTCAATATGGACATGTATGGTTAGAAATGGAACCATTGGAACCAGGAAAAGGAATCGAATTTGAAAGCAAAATAGTTGGTGGTGTAGTTCCAAAAGAATATATTAAACCAATAGAGGAAGGAATAAGAGAAGCTGCAGAAAGTGGTGTATTAGCAGGATATCCAGTTATAGACTTTAAAGCAACTCTAGTAGATGGTTCATACCATGAAGTTGACTCATCAGAAATGGCATTTAAAATAGCTGGTTCAATGGCATTTAAAGAAGGATGTAAACAAGGAAAATCAGTATTATTAGAGCCAATTATGAGAGTAGAAGTAACAGTACCAGAAGAGTATATGGGAGATGTTATTGGTGATATAAATTCAAGAAGAGGAAGAATGGAAGGTATGGAATCAAGAAATGGTAGCCAAATAATAAGAGGATTTATACCATTATCTGAAATGTTTGGATATGCAACAGATTTACGTTCTAAAACACAAGGAAGAGGAACATATGCTATGGAACCAAGTCACTATGAAGAAGTTCCAAAGTCAGTATTAGAACAAATTGTCGCATCAAGAACAAAGAAAGAAAACTAATTTATATAAAATACTTGCTTTTTTTGAAAAAATGTTATAGAATGCAAGTACAATAATGTTTTTAATTTTATAAAATATAAATGTTAGAAAACTAACAAATTTAAAGGAGGAATTTATAATGGCTAAGGAAAAATTTGAGAGAACAAAACCACACGTTAACATTGGTACAATCGGACATGTTGACCATGGTAAAACAACAACAACAGCAGCTATTACAAAGTATTTAAACTTAAAAGGACAAGCAAAATTTGAAGATTATGGTGAAATTGATAAAGCTCCAGAGGAGAGAGAAAGAGGAATTACAATCAATACAGCTCACGTAGAATATGAAACAGATAATAGACACTATGCACACGTTGATTGCCCAGGACACGCAGACTATGTTAAAAACATGATTACAGGTGCTGCTCAAATGGATGGTGCTATATTAGTTGTTTCAGCAGCTGATGGACCAATGCCTCAAACAAGAGAGCATATTTTACTTGCTAGACAAGTTGGTGTTAAATATATTGTTGTATATTTAAACAAATGTGATATGGTAGATGATCCAGAATTATTAGAATTAGTTGAAATGGAAGTAAGAGACTTATTAACAGAATATGGTTTCCCAGGAGATGAAATTCCAATTATAAAAGGATCTTCATTAAAAGTATTAGAAAGTGATTCTAAAGATCCAAACGATCCTGTATATGCTCCAATGAAAGAATTAATGGATGCAGTAGATAGCTATATTCCAACACCATCAAGACCAGTAGATGAACCATTCTTAATGCCTGTTGAAGATGTATTTACAATTACAGGTAGAGGAACAGTTGCTACAGGTAGAGTAGAAAGAGGAACAGTTAAATTACAAGATGAAGTTGAAATTATAGGATTAACAACAGAAAGAAAGAAAACAGTTGTAACTGGTGTAGAAATGTTTAGAAAATTATTAGACCAAGCTGAAGCTGGAGATAATATTGGTGTACTATTAAGAGGTATCCAAAGATCAGAAATTGAAAGAGGACAAGTCTTAGCAAAACCAGGAACAATTAATCCACATACAAAATTCAAATCACAAGTATACGTTCTAACAAAAGAAGAAGGTGGACGTCATACACCATTCTTCAATGGATATAGACCACAATTTTATTTCAGAACAACAGACGTTACAGGTGTTATTGAATTACCAGCAGGAACAGAAATGGTTATGCCAGGAGATAATATTGATATGACTATTGAATTAATTACTCCTATAGCTATTGAAAAAGGACTAAGATTTGCTATCCGTGAAGGTGGTAGAACAGTTGGTTCAGGAGTAGTTTCTGAAATATTAGCATAAGAAATAAAACCCGACCTATTCACAATCTGAGATTGTGTTATAGGATAGGGTTTTACTATTAAGGAATGTGATAAATAATGAGTAAAATAAGATGTGTATTTTATACTCTACTAATGATAATAATTTTTATATTAATAATAGTGAACGTGTCATATGCTGAAACAGCAGAAGTTATAACAGAAACTCTAAAAGTAAGAAAAGAGCCAAATACAAATTGTGCAGTATTAGGTTTGCTTTCTGTTGGTGATGAAATAGAAGTTATTGAAAAAGAAGGAGATTGGTATAAGATAGAATTTGAAAATTCAACAGGATATGTTCACATGGATTATGTAAAAGTTGAAGGTACAGTAAGTGAAAATAATAATATAATAGTATCATCAAATAATACTCAATCTGGTAATATTGTAGAAAATAATGTCATTCAAAATATAACAGAAACGAATACTATAAATAATGTGGAATCAAATGTTACAGTAACAAATACAAATTCAGATAATGAAATTGTAGACGAAGATCAAACAGCTGTTATAAATCAAGAAAGAACGGGATATGTTAAAACAGACTCAAAACTATATATTTTACCATTAATTAGTAGTAGTCAAATATCAGATTTAAATGCTTCATCAAAAGTGATAATAATTGGTGAAACAAATAAATGGTATTATATACAAGCAGATACAATATCAGGATGGGTTATAAAAGAAAATATAGAAGAAAATATTAATCAACCTATAGAAGTAAATAATAATGAAAATGAATTAAATGAAGAAGTAGTAGACGAAAATACTGTTACTCAAGAAAATCCTAATCCAGAAGAAAATTATCAAGAAAGAAAAGCATATATTAGTGGATCATCAGTATATTTAAGAACAGGATCAAGCACAGATTCACCAGTTTATACAAGTTTAAATTTAAATGACGAAATTACAATTATTGGTGAAGAAGGAGACTGGTATAAAGTAAAAATAGATGGAGATACAGTATATGTATCTAAAAGTTTTGTATCAGATACTAAAAAAGAAACCACATCAAGGGGAAATGTAAATAGAAATGAAGATATTGAAGAAAGTACAGTGCAAGTTTCCACAATAGGAGAACAAATTGTGGATGAAGCAAAAAAATATTTAGGCTGTAAATATGTTTATGGTGGTTCAGGACCAAGCACTTTTGACTGCTCAGGATTTACAATGTATGTATATGAAAAATTTGGAAAATTACTATCTCACTCAGCAAGAGCACAATCAAAAATGGGAACATATGTATCAAAAAGCGAATTACAACCAGGAGATTTAGTGTTTTTTAAAGATTATCCTTCAATGCAAGGAATAGGACATTGTGGAATTTATATTGGTGATGGGAACTTTATACATGCTTCTTCAGGAAGTGGATATTGTGTAAAAATATCTACATTACTTTCAGGAAGTTATTTGAATAGATATGAAACAGCAAGAAGATTATTTTAAACAAAAATAGAATTATTAATATCTATTTCGTTAATATATGAGGAAAGCCAAAGAGAGAGTTAAAGTTTGCATTAAATTGGCTTCCCGATTTGTTTTGGCTTTAAGAGGAAAGGAATAAAATGAAAAGACCACTTCTTATAATATTAATAGGAAGTTTAATAGGAATTATATTGGGGCTATACGAAAAGAGTATGGCTCTTTTTGTTATAATAATTTCTTTATTATATTTAATATTTTATAAAAGTAAATATAAAATATTATTGGATAAAATTTATTTTATAATTTTTATTTTATCTATAGTAATTTTTAATATATATACATTAGCTTTTATACAAAAATATACTGTAAAATTATCAGAAAATATAGAAATAATAGGAGTAATTAGGAGTGATGTAAAAATAGAAAATTACAGTAATGAATATACAATAGAAGTAAAAAATATAAATGGAGAAAAACAAAATGAAATTTATATGAAATTTAAGTCTAAAATTTTATATGAATATGGCACAAAACTAAAAATAAAAGGAGAATTTATAAAACCACAAGTACAGAGAAATTATAGAGGTTTTGATTATTCTATGTATCTTAAAACAAAAAAAATTATAGGTACTATAAAAGAAAAAGAATCAGAAATAATAAAAAATAAAGAAAATATAAATATTAATGAAATAATATGGAAAATAAAAGAATTTATAAAAAACAGTGTATATAATAATTTAGAAAAAAACAATGCAGACTTATTAATAGGATTGCTAATTGGAGATAAAGAAAATTTGTCAGAAGATATAGAGGAGTCTTTTAGAATAAATAGTTTATCACATATTTTAGCTGTGTCCGGCAGTCATGTAACTTATATATTAGTTCTTTTTAATATAACGAAAAAATTGATAGGATATAAAAAAAGTAAAATAGTAACACTATTATTTTTATTATTTTTCGTTCAATTAGTTGGAGGAACAGCTTCTGTCACAAGAGCATGTATAATGACAGGATTAATTATAATATCAAAATTATTATTAAGACAAAGTGATATGATTAATCAAATTTCATTGTCTGCAATTATTATATTAATAATTAATCCTTTAAATTTAATTGATATAGGGTTTATATTATCATATGCAGGTACAATTGGGATAATTATAGGAAATAAATATGTTAGTTCAATAATTCCAGAATCAAGAAGTATATTTTTAAATAAATGTAGAGAATTAATTATTATGTGTATATCTGCAAACATATTAATAATTCCAATAACTATAATTTATTTTCATACATTTTCACTTACATTTGTATTAACAAATTTAATTTTAGGTTCAATAATAGGAATTGCTATTATAATAGGTTTTATAGCAATTTTTCTACCATTTTTATATCTCATATTAGATCCGATTTTAAGTATAATAATAAATTTATCAAGTATATTACAATATTTGCCTTTTTCGCAGATATTAGTTCCAATGCCCAATATAATAATTTTTTTTATCTATTATGTATATATTTGTCAAAAATTATATTTATTTGATATTAAAAATAGAATACACATTTATACGATACAAAAGAAAATGTTATGTCATCAAAAACAATTTTGTAAAATATTATTAATTTTAACAATTTTAATAATATTAATTGATTATATTCCAATGAAGAAAGATTTAGAAATACATTGCATAGATGTTGGACAAGGGGATAGTACACTAATAATTACACCAAATGAAAAAAATATATTAATAGATGGAGGAGGAAGTGAAGATTATGATGTAGGAAATAATACTCTTATACCTTATTTACTAAGTATGGGGATATATAAAATAGATATAATGATTATTTCTCACTTTGACACAGACCATGTAATGGGACTAATAGAAGTTGCAAAATCCATTGATGTTGATAGAATAATAATCGGAAAGCAAAAGGAAGAATATGCTAATTTAAAGTTATTAAAAGAAATAATAAAAGAAAAAAATATAAAAATAAATGTGGTAAAAAAAGGAGATATAATCAATATAGAGAAAAATATAAATTTATATATATTATGGCCAAAAACAGAGTTAATAGGTGAAAATGCAATAAATAACAATTCACTTGTAGCAAAATTAACATATAAAAGATTTAGTATGCTATTTACAGGAGATATAGAAGCAATTGCTGAGGAAGAAATTTTAGAGATATATAAAAATACTGATATTTTAAAATGTGATGTAATAAAAGTTCCTCATCATGGTTCAAAAGGTTCTAGCACGGAAAAATTTATAGAAAAAGTAAAACCTCAAATTGCAACTATCAGTTCATCAGAGAATAATATTTTTGGGCATCCATCAGAAGTTATTATTAATAGATTAAAAGAAAAAAAAATTAAAATATTTAGAACTGATAAAAACGGTGAGATAAGTTTGTATATATCAGAAGATGGAAAAATTAAAACAAAATGTAAAATAAATGTATAAAATATAAAAAAGCAATTCATAATAATACTAAAAGATAGGATTTTAGCATAAGAAAGGTATGATGTAAATATATGAAAAAAAGTATAATTTTTATTATAATAGGAATATTAATTTTTTCAGTTACCATAGTTGGTACCATATGGTATTTAAATAAAGATAATACTGCGAAAACAAAAATACAAAGTGAGCAAGAATTAGCTGTAGAAGATTATGAAGATGAATGTACAGAAGAATATGAAGAATTAGAACAAACTTTGCAAACAAATAGTAATAATATATTAGTTTCTCCAAATGCACAAATAGTAATATATACACATTATAGAGCATGTAATCATGATAAAAAAACAATAGAAGATGTACCAAAAGAGATAGTAAATATGAATGAAAATGAGGTAAGAAAATATTATAAAGATTATGAGATAAAAGATTTTTCACAGCATTATATTGAATTATATAAAGAAGATGAAGGTATATGTGATGAACATTATGTAATTAGAGAAAAAAACGGAGTTTTAATAGTATATAAACAGGATGAAAATAAGAAAGAAGATATATATGAAGAAACAGAAATTTCATATCAGTATTTAACTGATACAGATAAAATAACAATTTCAAATGGACTAGAGGTAGTTGGAAAAGAAAACTTAAATAAGATAATAGAAGATTTTGAGTGAAAATAATAAATTACCAAGAAATAAGAAATCAAAGATTTTTCTTATTTCTTGGTAATTTATTATTTGTCATTTGGTATTTTTAAGTTTTCTTTTTTTAGATATCCTTGTTTATAAAATGCGTCAAAGTACATAAATAATGAAAAAATAGTTGCAATCAAAGCAAAATAATATATGTATTGATCAAAATGGAAAGACAATGAAAAATATTCTATTAATAAAGAGCATATAATGGCTAAATAAAATAATACTGTAGCCATTTTACCATACCATTTACTTGACACTACAAGTTCTTTTCCATATAAAAATGCAGCACCTACTATCATAAAAATTTCTTTTAGTAGTACTATAATTAATATCCAAAGAGGAATAATATGTTGAATTGCAAGTGTTGCAAGTACTGATAACTGAGTTACTTTATCTGCTAATGGATCTACTAATTTTCCAAAATTAGTTATAAAGTTAAACTTCCTAGCTATAAATCCATCCAAAACATCTGTCAATCCAGAAATAGTTAATATGATTCCAGCAGATATATATTGTTTATCAAAAAGTGCACATATAATAAAAGGTATCAGAATAAATCTTACAATAGTTAATATATTTGGTATTTGCTTCAACATAATATTTCCTCCATAATCCAATTATTTTATAATGAAATTTAATTCGCCATTTTTTATATCAATTGTTACATTTTGACCATCTTTCAATTCTAATTTTAATATTTTATCAGATAATTCATCTTCTACATATCTTTGGATAGCTCTTCTTAAAGGTCTAGCACCATATTTTAAATCTGTTCCTTTTTCTAAAATAAATTTTTTAGCTTTTAAACTAACTTGTAAAGATATATTTTTATTTAATAAAGCCTTTTTAGTATCCTCTAACATTAAATCTACAATTTGAAGTAATTCATCTGTGTTTAAGGAATCAAATACAACAACTTCATCAACTCTGTTTAGAAATTCTGGTCTAAATGTTTCTTTTAGTGAATCCATTATTTTATTTTTATTTGCATCATAATTAGCAAAACCGATAGAATTTGTATTAGTATTAGAACCAGCATTAGAAGTCATAATTATAATAGTATTTTCAAAATTTATAGTATTTCCTTGAGAATCAGTTAATCTACCATCATCTAAAACTTGTAATAATATGTTAAATACGTCTGGATGAGCTTTTTCTATTTCATCTAATAGGATAATAGAATAAGGATGTCTTTTTACTTTTTCAGTTAATCCACCACCATCATCATAACCAACATATCCAGGAGGTGAACCAATTAGCTTTGAAGTTGAATGACTTTCCATGTATTCAGACATATCTATTCTTATAATAGAATTTTCATTTCCAAACATTTCATAAGCTAGACTTTTAGCAAGTTCTGTTTTTCCTACACCAGTAGGACCAACAAAAATGAAAGATGGTGGACGTTTTGTGCTTTTTAGTCCAGCCCTGTTTCTTCTTATACATCTAGCTACTGCTTCAACTGCACTATTTTGTCCTATAATTCTTTTATGCAAATTTTCTTCTAAATGTAAAAGTTTATCTGTTTCTTCTTGAGTTATTTTAGTAACAGGAATTTTAGTCCAACTTTCTATTACTTCAGCAATATCTTGTACAGTTAAACTTTTAATTTTCATTTTAGATTGTAGTTGCTCAATAGCTTCACGTAGTTGACATTCTTTTGTTTTTAAATCAGCAGCCTTTTTGTAATCTTCTGTTGAATCTGTTGAAATAGCGTCATTTTTTTCTTCTTCAATTTTTTCTAACTCTGATTTTAAAACAGCTAATCTATATAGATCTTTATTATTTAAATTAATTCGTGAACAGGCTTCATCTAGAACATCAATGGCTTTGTCTGGTAAAAATCTATCATGAATATATTTTTCAGACATTTTTACAGCTTTTTCAATAACATCATTAGAAATTTTTACTTTGTGATAATCTTCATAATATTTTTTTATTCCCAATAAAATTTTAATTGCATCTTCTGTAGAAGGTTCTTCAACTATAACTGGCTGAAATCTTCTTTCTAAAGCAGAATCTTTTTCAATATATTTACGGTACTCTTTTAAAGTTGTTGTACCAATTAGTTGAATTTCACCATTAGAAAGAGAAGGCTTTAAAATATTTGCAGCATTCATAGAGTGTTCACCATCTCCAGCACCTATGATATTGTGAATTTCATCTATAACTAAAATGATATTTCCAGCTTGTTTACATTCATCTATAATACCCTTCATTCTTGATTCAAATTGACCTCTAAATTGTGTCCCAGCGATAATAGAAGTCATATCTAATAAATATACTTCTTTATTTAATAATTTAGCTGGAACCTTACCATTGGCAATTTTTATAGCAAGTCCTTGTGCAATAGCTGTTTTACCAACACCAGGTTCACCAATTAAACAAGGATTATTTTTAGAACGCCTATTTAATATTTGTACAATTCTTTGAATTTCTCTATCTCTTCCAACAACTGCATCAAGCTCTCCATTTTTAGCTTTATTAGTCAAATTAGTTCCAAATGTATTTAATGCTTTTCTATTTTTTTCTTTCTTTTTCTCTGGTTTTACTTTTTTCTTTGATGTATTTTCTGTGTTCTGACCAATATTTTCATTAACACCTAACATACCAGAAAAAATTGAAGCAAGAGGAATAGAATTAGGATTATCCTCAGAAAAATCATCAACAGGCATAGAAGTGCTTAAATCTTTAAACATTTCTTCAAACTGATTTGTCATATCATTTAAATCTTTTTCTGATAAATTAGCCTGTTTAGTTAGAGCTTCTAAAGGATTTATTCCTTTTTTCTTAGCACAATCGTAACATAGTCCTTCTAATTTATTTTTGCCATTTGAATCCAATTTATTTATAAATATAACAGCTGTATTTTTATTACATACAGAACATAACATAAATCATAATTCTCCTTTATAATTAAACTCTTTATATAATACATTAAAAAACGAATATAGTCAATCATTTAAGGAAAAATTAATATTATATTGACAAATTAAAATAACTGATATAAAATATGAAAAAAAAAGGAGATTGGTTAAATGGACAGAAAAAAAATTATATTAATAGTAGTAGGAATTATTATATTAGTGATAATAGCAGTAGGAATTGTTAAATTAACTCAAAAGGATGAACCAGAAGATACTAATACTACAGGAGTTATAAATGAAATGGAAAATGTAGAGACATTTGAGGAATATGTATCTGAATTAGATGACGGAACAAGATTAAATTCAAGTGAAAAAATGAAAGAAACTAAAAAGTACAAAAATTTAGAAATAAGTAATGTGCAATTAACAGAAAAAAATGGAAGCAGTGTAATATTAGCAGATATTACAAATAAAGGAGATACAAAGCAAGAAGTTGAAGAAGTTAATATTTCTATATTAGACAAAGAAGGAAAAGAAATAACAAAACTTGGAGGAGTAATAGGAGAAATAGAACCAGGTGGAACAATAAAACTAAATGTAGCAGTATCAGCAAACATTATAAATGCAAATGATATAATAATAGAAGAGAAAATTTAAAGTTTTGCTAATGGCATTATCTTTAGTAGATAAAGTCATTAGCAAAATTTTTGTCACTTATGTAAAAATGCGATTTTCTATAACTTGAAAAAATAAAAATACAATGATATACTAGATGTAATAAAATAAATGAGGGAATGAGTTAAAATATGGAATTTAGAAAAATAATGTATATTGCAATAATTATATTTTGTATTTTTGCTATAGGTGTGGGGGTATATAGTGTAGTATTTAAAGAAGATGCACAAAATGTTATAACATATACAAATATATTAGATAATAACAATGACAATGAAGAGGAAGAGCCAGAGGAACTAGTACGTAGTCAAGAAGAAATAAAAACTCGGGTTTAATGCATTGTTTACAAATGTTATAAATTTAAATGAATATGATACAACACAAGTAAAGAAAATAATTCCTGATAAAGAAATAGTTTGCACAACCATAGAATTAAAGGAGGAAAAAGAGGGATTATATAATATAGATATAAAAATACCGCTTATAAATATTGATGGAGAAATACCAGCAAAATTTAATGAGACTACAACTAAATATTTTGTAGAAAAAGCTAATGCAATATTAAGTGGAACAAGTATAAATACAATATATAATGTAAAATACACAGCTACAGTTGTAAATGATATATTGTCTATTGCAATTCAGTCAACTTTAAAAGAAGGTGGAAATGCACAGAGGATAATTTTACAAACATATAATTACAATCTAAAAACAAATAAAGAAGCTACAATACAAGAAATGTTGCAATTAAAAAATATTACCCCTCAACAGGCAAATGAACAAATAGAAAAAGTAGTAAATGATGTAAATAAACAAGCAGAGTCATTAAGTAGTATGGGATATAGTGTATATATAAGAGATTTAACAGACTTAAGGTACAAAGTAGATAATGTAACAAGTTTTATGCTGGATAGTAATGAAAATTTATATATTATTTATCCATATGGAAATGAAGACTTTACATCTGAAATGGATATAATAGTATTTTGATTGGCAGATAAATTGGAGGCAATATAAATGCAGAAAAAAATATTAATAACAGAGAAACCGTCAGTTGCAATGGAATTTGCAAAAGTATTAGGAATTAATGGAACAAGAAAAGATGGATATCTAGAATCAAATGAATGGATTATAACTTGGTGTGTTGGACACTTGGTTACAATGTCATATCCAGAAAAATATGATGAAAAGATGAAAATGTGGAGGTTAGATACTTTACCATTTATGCCAAAAGAATATAAATACGAAGTAATACCAGCAGTTCAGAAACAATTTAACACAATAAGTAATCTTATTAAAAGAGAAGATGTAGATACTGTTTATGTATCTACAGACTCTGGACGCGAAGGAGAATATATATATAGATTAGTAGAAGCACAAATAGGAGTGAAATTAAAAAATAGAAAAAGGGTATGGATAGATTCACAAACAGAAGAAGAAATAAAACGAGGAATAAAAGAGGCAAAAGACTTATCTGAATATGATAGTTTATCAGACTCAGCATATTTAAGAGCAAAAGAGGATTATTTAATAGGAATTAATTTTTCAAGATTATTAACATTAATATATGGTAGAAGAGTAGCTAGTAAAATAAATGAAGATAGAATATCAATATCTGTCGGAAGAGTTATGACTTGTGTTTTAGGAATGATTGTAATAAGGGAACGAGAAATTAGGAATTTTGTTAAAACACCATATTATAAGATAATAGGGGAATTTGGATCAAATGAATATAGATTTAAAGCAGAATGGAAGGTAAATGATAATTCAAAGTTTAAAGATTCTATAAAATTATATAACGAGTCTGGATTTAAAAAAATAGAAACTGCAAAAGAGTTAATAAAATCATTAAATGGAAAACAAGCGATAATAAAAGACATGAAAAAATCAAAAACAAAAGAGAATCCTCCTTTGTTATTTAATTTAGCAGAAATTCAAAATGAATGTACAAAAAAATTTAAAATAAAGCCAGATGAAGCTTTGGAAATTATTCAAGAATTATATGAAAAAAAATTAGTGACATATCCAAGAACAGATGCAAGAGTATTATCAACAGCAGTTGCAAAAGTAATATCTAAAAATCTAAATGGATTAGCAAAAGGATATAAAGATGAAGAATGTCAAAAATACTTAAAAAAAATGGCAGAAGAAAAATATAGTACTAATTTGGTAAAAACAAAATATGTAAATGATAGTAAAATAACAGACCATTATGCTATAATTCCAACAGGACAAGGATATGAAAATTTCGAAAGATTATCTAAATTACATAAAGATGTATATAAAGTTATTGTTAAAAGGTTCATAAGCATTTTTTATCCACCTGCAGAATTTAATAAAATAAATGTTACTGTGCAAGTAGAAAATGAAGAATTTAATGCAAGCGGGAAAATTTGTATAAAACAAGGTTATTTAGAAATCACAAAAAACGATAAATCACTTACACAAGAAGATAAAAATATTAATGTATTAAATAATTTAAAAAAGGGGCAAAATATAGACACTAATAATTACGAGATAAAAGAATCTGAAACAACTCCACCATCAAGGTATAATTCAGGTTCAATAATATTAGCAATGGAGAATGCAGGAAAGTTAATAGAAGATGAAGAACTAAGAGAGCAAATAAAAGGTGCAGGAATCGGTACAAGTGCAACAAGAGCGGAAATAATAAAAAAGTTGGAAAAGATACAGTATATATCAATAAATGCTAAGACACAAATAATTACACCAACACCAAAGGGTGAAGTTATATTTGATGTTGTAGCAAATTCTATTCCAGATATGTTAAATCCTAAATTGACTGCAAGCTGGGAAAAAGGATTAGAAATGGTGGCAAAAAAAGAAATAAAATCAGATGAATTTATGGAAAAACTAGAAAAATACATAAGAAGTAAATTTGATAAATTTGTAATTAAGATGTAATTTGTGAAAGGAATGAGTGAATTGAATCAAAAAGGACTTAGTCACATAGGAATGATAATTGCTATAGCTATAATTATTTTACTTGTTATATTTGGTGTAATATTTGCAAAAGATAAAATAGGAGAAGAAATAGAAAAAACTAAAAAAACTGATATGTTACTTATACAAGCTAAATGTCAAGTAATAAAAGATGAATATATTTTAAAAAAGGATGAAGGATTATATAAAGGAAAAAAACTATCAGAAGATAAACAAGTGGGTAATGGTTTGGTTGATGAAAGTGATGCAAATTACGATAAATATTATATTTTAGAAAAAAGCAATTTAGAAGAAATGGGATTAGAAAAAATCAAATTAGAAGATAATGAAAAGTATATAGTAAATTATGAAACTTTAGAAGTTATTAGTACAAATGGAGAAAAAATAAAATAGGAGGATACTGTGAAGGAAAAAGAAGAAATAAGATTAAAAGAATTAAAAAAAATAGAAAAAGAAATATATGAAAAAGAAAATATTAACTTAATAGCAGGAATAGATGAAGCAGGAAGACGGTCCACTTGCAGGACCAGTTGTTGTGGCATGTGTTATTATGCCAAAAGATTCTATGATTGAAGGAGTAAACGATTCAAAAAAAGTATCTGAAAAGAAAAGAGAAAAGTTGTATGATATTATTTTAGAAGAAGCAATAGATTATGGAGTGGGAATAGTAGATCAGAAAGAAATAGATAAAATAAATATATTAAATGCAACGAAAAAGGCACTTCATTTATCAGTAGAGAGTTTGAAAATTAAACCACAATTAATATTAGTAGATGCTTTAACAGGGATAGATACATGTAATATTCCATATAAGTCGATTATAAAAGGTGATGCAACATGTTATAATATATCAGCAGCATCAATAATTGCAAAAGTTACGAGAGATAGAATAATAAGGGAATGGGATGAAGTTTATCCACAATATGGTTTTGCAAAGCATAAGGGTTATGGAACTGCACAACATATACAAGCAATACGAGAATATGGACCATGTCCATTACATAGAAAAAGTTTCTTAAAAAATATAATGAATAGATAATATTAGGAGGAAATGTAACAAAAGAATGAATATATTGGATGTAATTGCTAAAAAAAGAGATAAAAAAGAATTAACAAAAGAAGATATAGATTTTTTTGTCAGAGAATATACAAATGGTAATATTCCAGATTATCAAGCTTCAGCATTAATAATGGCAATATACATAAATGGAATGACAGATGAAGAGACAACTAATTTAACTTTATCAATGGCTAATTCTGGAGATATATTAGATTTATCAGAATTAGGAGAGGTAATAGACAAACATAGTACAGGAGGAGTAGGAGATAAGATAACAATAATTATATCTCCTATACTTGCAAGCTTAGGGATAAATATTGCAAAAATGTCAGGAAGAGGATTAGGGTTTACAGGAGGAACAGCAGACAAACTAGAATCTATTCCAGGTTATAATGTAGAATTAAGTGAAAAAGATTTTATACAAAATGTAAAAGATATAGGAATTAGCTTAATTACTCAAACAGGTAATTTATCACCAGCAGATAAAAAAATATATGCACTAAGAGATAGTACAAATTGTGTAGAAAGTATACCATTAATTGCTTCTAGTATAATGAGTAAAAAAATTGCTTCAGGAGCAACAAAAATAGTATTAGATGTAACATGTGGTAGTCGGAGCTTTTATGAAAAATAAAGAAGATGCAGTAAAACTTTCTAATTGTATGAAAAATATAGGTAAATTGTCAGAAAAAGAAACAATATGTATAATAACTAATATGGATGAACCATTAGGTAAAACAGTAGGAAATACATTGGAAGTAATAGAAGCAATAGAATTTTTAAACGGTAATATGCAAGAAGATGTAAAAGAAATAGTTTTAACAATTGGTTCATATATGATGAAATTGGCAGGAAAAAGTAATGACTTAGAAAAAAACAGGAAAGAAATATTAGAAACAATAAAAACAGGAAAAGCATTAGAAAAATTTAAAGAACTGGTAAAAAGGCAAAATGGAGATTTTTCATATATTGAGAACATAAATAAATTCCCTAGAGCTAAATATATTTTAGAAGTTGTATCAGATATAAATGGATATGTAAATAGAATAAATGCTCAAAATGTAGGAGAAATATCACGTGAGTTAGGAGCAGGTAGATTTAAGAAAACAGATAAAATCGACCATGCAGTAGGAATAGTATTAGAAAGAAAAGTTGGAGATTATGTGAAGAAGCGGAGATATACTTGGATATATACATGCAAATGATGAAGAAAAAGGAAAAATAGCAGTATCTGAACTAAAACAAGAATATGAGATAAAAGATGAAAAAAGTAAAAAAAATGAAATAATATTAGAAGTAATAGAATAAAATATTACTTGACTATATCAAAAATTTGTTATATATAATAGAAAATATTATTAATAAATAATATAATAAATAGATATAAAAGAAAGGAATGAAATTTATGAAAGCATATGTATGTAAAGTGTGTGGTTATATACACATAGGTGAACAAGCACCAGAAAAATGTCCACAATGTGGAGCACCAAAAGAAAAATTTGAATTAAAAGAGGATAATGCAGATAAGAGTTATGCAGATGAACATAAAATAGGTGTAGCACAAGGTTTAGATGAAGAAGTTGTAAAAGGATTAAGAGACAACTTTATGGGAGAATCTACAGAAGTAGGAATGTATCTTGCTATGAGTAGGCAAGCAGATAGAGATGGATATCCAGAAATAGCAGAAGCATTTAAGAGATATGCTTTTGAAGAAGCAGAACATGCAGCAAAATTTGCAGAATTATTAGGAGAATTAGTTCATTCAGACACAAAAAAGAATTTAATGTTAAGAGCAGAAGCAGAGCATGGAGCATGTATGGGTAAAAAAGAACTTGCTACAAGAGCAAAAGAGTTAGGATATGACGCAATACATGATACAGTACACGAAATGTGTAAAGATGAAGCAAGACATGGAAGAGGATTTGATGGATTACTAAAAAGATATTTTGGTAAATAAGAACAAAATAAACTTTATTATTTAATTAAAGAGCAAACAAGAAAGCCTTAAAAAGTAAAGTAATTTATTTTTAAGGCTTTAACTATATATTTTAAGTTCTCAAAGAAGTGCAAAGATTTGAAAAAGCAGAAAATTATTATACAAATTTTATGTACAGAGATGTTTTTATGGCATGTGAAAAGTTGATTTTTTATACCATAAAAATAGAATTGTTATAAACAATAATTCTATTTTTTCTTATACAATAGGAAAGTTATCCTTTCCTATTGTATAAAAGTCGCTACGCTCTAACGACTGCACACAATTTTGACTTCGTAAAATAGGCTTAGGAACAAATTTACTAAAAAGCTAACGAGGAAAGATAAAATTAATATAAATTTTAATGCTTGCCGATTTGTTCTTAAAGCTTTTCAATTTGTTCAATTCTTTTTTCAGATAAAAAACGATTTAAGTTTTTTGTAGCAATGCCTGTACTAATAGATAATTCATCTATTGAATTTGGCATGTTATTTTCAATTAAAAAATTTTGTAAATTTGATATATCATTTTTATCTTTTGTTTCACAATTAGGGCAAACATTGCTGTTATTAATAAAAAAAGCACCGCATCTAACACATTTATTAAAATTCATAAGAAATCACACCTTTCTATTTCGACAATATTTTAACACAAAAAAGGAAAAAAAGGAATAAAAAATAAAAAAATATTGAAAAAGTAGTTAAGGAAAAAATTGGTCATAAAAAAATGTAAAAAAAGTAGAAAAATGTATTGACAATAAAAAGAGGATATGGTAAGATAAAAGAGTACTGAGGAGACAGAAGAGAAACAAATAAAAAAAGAGATAAATTAGTAAAAAAGCAAAAACTTTTTGAAGGAAAACATTAAATTACTAGTTTATTATTTTGCACTTTTTTAGGAAACAAAAAAAGTTAAAAAACTTTCAGAAAAAGTGTTGACAATCTCCAAAAAGTATAGTAAAATAAATCTCGTTCCTAAGA
>CALXJJ010000022.1 GCA_944388605.1 uncultured Clostridia bacterium | reverse complement strand
TAGATAGGTAGAATTTTGTTGCAAGACTAAATTCTAGTTTTAGACTAAATCTAGAATTTAATTTTGCAATTAAATAATTCACAAAAAATTCACAAAATGTATTGACAAAATGAAAAAAATAGTTTAAAATAATACTTGCGTTCACCTAATGAATGCAAGCATTATATGGGTCATTAGCTCAGGTGGTAGAGCACTTGACTTTTAATCAAGTTGTCCGCGGTTCGAATCCGCGATGGCTCACCAAAATAGGATTATGTCTAATCCTATTTAATATATGGCCCCGTGGTCAAGCGGTTAAGACATCGCCCTTTCACGGCGGAGACATGGGTTCGATTCCCGTCGGGGTCACCAATGCCACTTTAGCTCAGTTGGCCAGAGCATCGCACTTGTAATGCGAGGGTCATCCGTTCGAATCGGATAAGTGGCTCCATAAAGGTTAATAGTTTTGAGGTATCTCTTAATTATTGACTTTTATTTTTTTATACAATAGGAAAGTTATCCTTTCCTATTGTATAAAAGTCGCTACGCTCTAACGACTGCACACAATTTTGACTTCGTAAAATTGGCTTAGGAACAAATTTACTAAAAAAGCTAACGAGGAAAGATAAAATTAATATAAATTTTAAGGCTTTCCGATTTGTTCTATATATATTAGGAAAACTAAAAAGATTACAAATTTTAAGTTTTATGATTTGTTGTTATAGGAAATTGTGTGTAAAATTGAGAAAGAATAATTAATACTATTTTAAAATATTAAGAATAGAAAATTATAAAGAACGTGCAAAAGTTTTGTTAATAGTGTTAAATATCTTAACATATTTTGTAAAAGGAAGGGTTGTAAATATGAAGACTGTAGTTATTACAGGGGCTGCAAAAGGAATAGGGTTAGGAATAGCAGAATTATTAATAAAGGAAGGTTATAATGTAATTATTAATTACAATAAATCTGAAAAAAAAGCTAAAGAGATTGAAGAAATACTATTAAAACAAAATTATAATAATTTTAGAATATATAAAGCAGATATTACGAGTAGAGATCAAATAAAAAATTTATTTGATTTTACTATAAAAGAATTTAAAAGTATTGATGTATTAATAAATAATGCTGGAATTGATCAAATAAAGCAATTTATTGATATTACAGATAGAGATTGGAATAACATAATTAATACAAATTTAAATTCTATATTTTATACTTGTCAAGAAGTTTTAAAATATATGTTATCAAAAAAGAAAGGATTAATTATTAATATCTCATCAATATGGGGAATAACAGGAGGTTCATGTGAAGTTCATTATTCTGTATCAAAAGCAGGAGTTGATGGATTAACTAAGTCGCTTGCTAAAGAACTAGGACCATCAAATATTAGAGTGAATTCAATAGCTCCTGGGATGATTAATACAGATATGAATAAGAATCTTGTAGATGAAGAGGTAAAAGAAATTATAAATAATATTCCTTTGGAAAGAATAGGAGAAGTAATTGATATTGCTAAATGTGTTAAATGGCTTATAGAAGATAATTATACAACGGGACAAGTGATACAAATAAATGGAGGATGGAATATATAAAAAATTATGAAGTAATTTTTTATATAAATATATCTTGTATGATCTTGCTATCTCTGAATCTAATATAATGAATACAAAAAAGTTGAGAAACAAATCCAGTAAAGCTAGATTTGTTTCTCAGAAACTTTTCTTTTATAATTTCCAGAAATGATTCTTGGAATATATGTAATGATTTTATAAATTGCAAGTCTTATTTTTTTTGATAATATATATGATTTACGTAATTTTCTTGGAGCATCCAAAGTTATTTCACTATCTTGTAATACTAATGCTAATTCTTGTTTCTCTATAGGAAAAATATAATTTTGACCATTATTATTATCCCATATATTATTTTCATTCTTAAAACACAAATTTAATGTTTGATCAGAGACTAAATCTATTTCAGCTTGAAAACCTAATTCTGTTTTATCCATTTTTATTTCAGATATATTATCCCAATTAATACCAAATCCATAATGGATAAATACTTCTTCACTATTATCTTGAAAAAGTTGCCCAGTATATGATATTTTTACTTTATTATTTTCAACAAGTTTATCAGTATTAAAAAATATATTTTTAACTAACTCCATTTTACTCTCTCCCTTTAACTTTATCTTTAGTATACTAATTATATTATTAAAATAAATATATTTCAAGTATTTTTTACAAAAATTTAAAAAAATATTATTTTTTATAAAAATTTCAACAATTTATTAACCAATTACTTTTCCAATTATTGTGAAGTCATCATTTTCATTGAACCAAATATCAGGGATTTCTTTATTATCAGCTCTTATTCCTATTTTATCTTTCCTTATTATAAATCTCCTTAAAAGAATTTTGCCATTATAAGAAAAAAGTCCAACATCTTTATAATCTAATGGAGTACTAAATTCTAAAAATACATAAGAATCTTTTGGATAAGTTGGTTCCATAGAAGTATCAGAAACTTTAATTGCTATATGGGCAGTTGAACAATTAATAGGGCATGTTATAAAATCTTTTGGTTCAACAGCTAAAATTTTATTGTATGAAATATGATCAACACAATTATATCCAATATGCTCTTCTGTAAGTTTTTTATCAACTGAATATGCTACTATCTGATATGGAATATTTAATATTTCGCAAATTTTTTTTAAAGATCTACTACTAGGATTTCTTTCTCCTTTTTCTAAGTGTGTAATGTGACCTACATTAATTTTAGCTTTTTCTGCAATTTCAGATTTTTTAATATTTTTTTCTTCTCTTATTTTTTTTATTAAAGAACCTATTAACATATAAACCTCACATTCTGATAACATATTTATCATATGATAATTTGATAAAACAAATTATCTAAAATTTATAATTATTTTGACAACATTATATACAAAAAAATAATTTTTGTCTACAACCAAAATTATTATTGCAGAAAAAAAATAGATATGATAAGATGAATAAAAGAATGGGGGAGTGCAAAGTGAAGAAGTTGATAATAATATTTATTTTAATTTTAATTATTATTATATTTTCTGTAATTTTTGCATTAATAAATATAAATAATGATAGATTCATAAATGGTGTAACAGTAGATGGAATTGATTTGTCTGGACTAAAAATGGAAGAAGCAAGGGAAAAGTTAGAGCAAAAAGCTAATACAACAAATAAGATAGAAATATATTATAAAGATTTTTCTAATGAGTTAGATGGAAAGCAAATTAATGTTAATCATAATATAGATTTGGTTTTAGAAGAAGCATATAAAATAGGAAGAAGTGGAAATATATTAAAAAATAATTATCAAATATTATGTGCAATGATATTTGGGTTAGATGTAAGTTCAAAGTTTGAATTAGATGAAGAAAGACTAAATAATGAAGTAGATAGTATAAGTCAAAGAATACCAGGAGTTATGGTAGAGAGCAATTATTATATAGAAAGTGATAAACTAATAATAAGTAAAGGAAAACCCGGAATAGTTGTAAATAAAGAAGAGTTAATATCAAAAATACGAAATTCTTATGAATCATATAATAACTCCAAGATAGAGATACCAGTTATACAAGCACAGCCTGAAGAAATATCAATGCAAAAAATTTATGATGAAATATACAAAAAACCGCAAAATGCATATATAGAAAAAGAGCCATTTAAGGTTTATCCAGAGGTTAATGGTATAGATTTAGCAATATCAATAGAAGAAGCAAACAAAATATTAAATGAAGATAAAGAAGAATATATTATACCTTTAAAAATCACTAAACCAGAAATAACAACAAATAATTTAGGAGAAGATGCATTCCCAGATTTATTGGGAAGATATACAACAAGATATGACCCAGGAACAAAGGACAGAAATACAAATTTAGAGTTGGCAGCAAATAAGATTAATGGTGCAATAATATTACCAGGAGAAATATTTTCATATAATAGAATAGTAGGACAAAGGACAATAGATGCAGGATACAAAGAAGCATCTACATATGCTCGGAGGTAAAGTGGTACAGGATGTAGGAGGGGGAATATGTCAAATATCTTCTACATTATATAATGCAGTTTTGCTTGCAAATTTAGAAGTAGTAGAGAGAAGTAATCATCATTTCTTAACTTCATATGTATCAGCAGGGTTGGATGCTACTGTATCATGGGGGACAATAGATTTTAAATTTAAAAATACTAGGAAGTATCCTGTGAAAATACAGGCAATAGTAAAAAATGGTGTAGTAGATATATCAGTTTATGGAATAAAAGAAGATGTGGAATATGAAGTGGTTTTACAAACTAAAATATTAGAAACAATTCCAAGAGAAACAATTTATGAAAATAATAATGAATTGGAGAAAGGTCAAGAAATAGTAAAAACAGAAGGAATAGATGGAAAAGTAAGTGAAACATATAGAATATTAAAGCAAGGAGATATAATAATTTCGCAATCTCTTCTTTCAAAAGACAGTTATGAACCTATGGATAAAGTAATAGAAAGAAAAGAGCATTAGAACAAGAACACTTGGCAAATACTGTGAGTATAAGTTGTAGTTATATGACCGATATTAGTTGGGATGGTAAATGCTTCAACATTTTTTATAAAAAAATGTTGAAGCATTTATTTAATACAATAGGAAATTTATCCTTTCCTATTGTATTAAAATCGCTACGCTCTAACGGTTGCACACAATTTTGACTTTGTAAAATTGTTTTGCACTATAACACAAAACAAAAACTGAAAAACTATTGATATGGTGCACCACCGGGGGGTCGAACCCCGGACCTTCTGATTAAGAGTCAGCTGCTCTACCAACTGAGCTAGTGGTGCATATTTAAAATACTATATTATTATAGTATTTTTTACTAATATTGTCAATAGAAAAATAACTTTTTATTTAACTACTACTTCTTACTTTTAAATTATGTAAATTGCATTGACAAAAAGCTCCATACGTAGTAATATAAATAATATGTGTAATAAAATAAGGGGGGATTTTTATGGTTAAAATGTATAGAACAGATATAGAAACGAATATTTGCAATGAAGTAAAAGATTTTGAAAGAGGAACATGGATTAATATGATAAATCCAACAGAAAAAGAGATAGAAAGTATATGTTATAACCTGAAAATCAAAGATAATTTTATTAGATATGCTTTAGATATAGAGGAAAAAGCTAGAATAGATATTGAAGAAGATGACAATACAATTCTTTTTATAATAGATATTCCAATTATAGAAAAAGAACATGGAAACAATATGTATACTACTATTCCATTAGGAATGATTATTGTAAGAGATGACTTTTTTATAACAGTATCATTAAAAAGAACTTCTTTAATACAGTCTTTTGAAATGGGACAAGTGAAAAATTTTGCAACATATAAAAAAAGTAGATTTATTTTACAAATGATGTATAATAATTCATCTGATTTTTTAAAATACTTGAATAGAATAAATAAGGAAACAGAAATCGCTGAAAGTGTATTAAAGACATCAATGAAAAATAAAGAATTGTTGCAATTATTAAGTTTGGAAAAAGGTTTAGTATATTTTACAACTTCACTTAGATCAAATGAAGCAGTAATGGAAAGAACTTTAAAAATTAAAAATATTAAATTATATGATGAAGATGAAGATATTTTAGAAGATGCTATTATTGAAAATAAACAAGCAATAGAAATGAGTAAAGTATATAGTGACATATTGACTGGAACAATGGATGCATATGCTTCGATAATTTCAAATAATTTAAATGGTGTTATGAAGTTTTTAACATCTATTACAATTATATTAGCTATTCCAACAATGATAGCAAGTTATTGGGGAATGAATGTAAAAATGCCACTTCAAGATAATCCATTTGGATTTTTTATTGTTGTAGGTGGTTCGATAATATTAGGTATAATAGCCATGTATTGGCTAAAACGTAAGAATATGTTAGATTAAAAAATTTTAATGTGAGCTATATTAGCTCGGATGGAGGTTAAAATGCTTAATGCAGTAGGTGTAACAGTTAGATTTGGAAAGAGAACTCTATTTGAAGATGTTAATATAAAATTTAATAAAGGGTGCTGTTATGGAATTATAGGGGCTAATGGTGCTGGAAAATCAACTTTTCTTAAAGTGCTTTCCGGAGAAATAGAACCTAGTAAAGGTGAAGTATCAAAAGAAAAAACAGAGAGAATATCAGTTTTGCAACAAAACCATTTTGCCTATGAAGAATATACAGTTATGGATACTGTTATTATGGGAAATGAAGAATTATATAAAATTATGAAAGAGAAAGACGCAATATATGCAAAACCAGATTTTTCAGAAGAAGATGGTATGAAAGTTGCAAAACTGGAAGAAAGATTTGCTGAATTAGACGGCTGGAATGCTGAGGCAGATGGAGCAATACTTTTAAATGATTTAGGCATCTCCTCTGATAAACATTATAGGCTAATGAGTGAATTAGAAGCAAAAGAAAAGGTAAAAGTATTATTAGCACAAAGTTTGTTTGGAAATCCAGATATATTACTTTTAGATGAGCCAACAAATGATTTAGATATGAAAAGTATATCATGGTTAGAAGAGTTTTTGATTAATTTTGAAAATACAGTTATAGTGGTTTCACATGACAGATATTTTTTAAATAAAGTTTGTACTCATATTGCAGATGTAGATTTTGGACAAATAAAAGTATTTCCAGGGAATTATGACTTTTGGTATGAATCAAGTCAATTATTACAAAAGCAAATGAGAGAACAAAATAAGAAGAAGGAAGAAAAAATTAAAGAATTACAAGCTTTTATTGCAAGATTTAGTGCTAATGCTTCAAAATCAAAACAAGCAACTTCAAGAAAAAAATCACTTGAAAAGATTCAATTAGATGAAATAAAACCATCAAATAGGAAATATCCATATATAGATTTTAAACCAGATAGAGAGCCAGGAAAAGAAATTTTACAAGTAAAGAATTTATCTAAATCTATCAATGGAGAAAAAATATTAAGTAACATATCCTTTACAGTAAAGCAAAAGGATAAAATTGCTTTTTTAGCAGATAATGAGAATGCTAAAACTGTATTATTTCAAATTTTAGCAGGTGAATTAGAACCAGATGAAGGCGAAATCATATGGGGCACAACAATTACAAGTAATTATTTTCCAAAAGATAATAATTATTTGTTCCAAGATGATATTAGTATTACTGATTGGTTAAGGATGTATTCAAAAGATCCAGATGAAACATATATTAGAAGTTTTTTAGGTAGAATGTTATTTTCAGGAGAAGAGGCACTTAAAAAAGTTAATGTTTTATCAGGAGGAGAAAAAGTAAGATGTGTACTTTCAAAAATGATGTTGTCTGGAGCTAATTTTTTGATTTTTGATGAACCTACAAATCATTTAGACATGGAGAGTATAACTGCACTAAATGAAGGTATGAATAAATTTATAGGAAATATTTTATTTACTTCACATGACCACCAATTAACTCAAACAGTATCAAATAGAATAATTGATATAAAGAATAACGGTGAAATTATTGATAGAGAAGTAACATATAATGAATATTTGGGCATTGAGTAATTGAATATGTGAAAGGATGTCATTTATGATAAAGAAATTAGAAGAAAACAGATGGGAAGAATTATATAAGAAACATATGCAAATAGATTTTCCACAAAATGAACTATATTCTTTGAATGCTTTTTTAAAGGAAAAAGAAAAAAGAATGTGTATATATATGAAGAAAATGGAATAGAGAAAGCATATTTAGTAACAGGAGAGAATGAAAATATAATATTTATTTTCTATTTTGCTGTATTTGCTGAGTATAGGAGCAAAGGAATAGGTAGTAAATTCTTAAAAGAATATATTAGCATGGTAAAAAACGGTAAAACAATCGTATTAGAAATAGAAGATCCTAGTAAGACAGAAGATAAAAAAGAGTATCAGAAAAGAGATAGAAGAAAAAGTTTCTATGAAAAATTAGGATTTGTTCATGAAAAAAGAATAAAAGAATATTACTTTTTTGAATATTATATAATATTAACATTTGGTAAAAAATTACCAATAAAGGAAATAGAAGATGGCGTAAAAGATATATATAATGTAATTACAAACCCAGTAATAATGAACAAATTAAAGATAAAAGTATGTGAAGAAAAATTTTAGCTTTGTTAAAACATTTGCTATATTTACTATAATTAAGCTCAATTAGTTTAGTCATATACAAATAATAAAAATTTGATATAATGTAGAAAATAAGAAAAGAGGTAAATTAAATGGAAATAATTGATATTATAGCAAGTGAGTTAAATATTAATAAAAAGCAGGTTCAAGCAACTATAAAATTAATTGATGAAGGGAATACAATTCCGTTTATTGCTCGTTATAGAAAAGAAGTTACAGGAGGACTTTCAGATGAAATATTAAGAGAGTTAGGAGAGAGATTAAATTATTTAAGAAATTTAGAGGATAGAAAAGAAGAAGTAAGAAAAGCAATAGAAAATCAAGGAAAATTAACAGATGAGATTATTAATGCATTAGAACAAGCAAGTATATTGAGTGAAGTAGAGGATATATATAGACCATTTAAACAAAAAAAGAAAACAAGGTCAACAATTGCAAAGGCTAAAGGATTAGAACCTTTTGCTAATATAATATATGAACAAAATGATAAAAGAGATATAGAGGAAATTGCAAAAGAGTTTGTTACTGATATTAATGAAATTAGAGATGATTTTCCAAAAGAAAATATTGTAAATAATATAGAAGAAGCGATATCGGGAGCTCTTGATATAATTGCAGAGATTATTTCAGATTCACCTAAATATAGAAAATATATAAAAAAAGTATGTTATAGAGAAGCTAGATTAGAGACAAAAGCTACAAATAGTGATGAAAAATCTAGTTATGAGATGTATTATGATTTTGCAGAGAATGTAAATAGTTTACCAAGTCACAGAATTTTAGCAATTAATAGAGGGGAAAAAGAAGAATTTATAAAAGTAAAAATTCTTAAGCCAGAAGACAAAATTATTTATTACATAGAAAAAGATATAATAAAAGGTAAAAATCAATTTGAACAATATTTGAAACAAGCAATATTAGATAGTTGGAAAAGATTAATTGAACCATCTGTAGAAAGAGAAATACGTTCAGACTTAACACAAAAAGCTGAGGAAAAAGCTATAAAAGTTTTTGGAAATAATGCAAAACAATTACTTTTAAGTGCACCAATAAAAAATTTAACTGTAATAGGGTTTGATCCTGCATATAGAACAGGGTGTAAAATTGCAGTAATAGATGATACAGGCAAGTTATTGGATACAACTACAATCTATCCAACAGAGCCTCAGAATGATGTAGAAGGGGCAAAAAAAATTCTTATTAATTTGATTAACAAATATAATGTTAATATGTTTGCAATAGGAAATGGTACGGCTTCAAGAGAATCAGAAATGTTTGTTGCAGATGTTATTAAAGAAGTTAAGGATAAATATAAAAAAGATGTACATTATGCAATAGTATCTGAAGCTGGTGCAAGTGTATATTCAGCATCAAAACTTGCAACAGAAGAATATCCAGATATTAATGTATCTTTAAGAGGAGCTATATCTATTGCAAGAAGACTACAAGATCCTTTAGCTGAACTTGTAAAAATAGATCCGAAAGCTATAGGTGTTGGACAATATCAACATGATGTTGATCAAAAGAGATTATCTGAAAGTTTAACAGGTGTAGTGGAGGATGCTGTTAACAAAGTAGGAGTTGATGTTAATACTGCAACACCATCATTGCTTTCATATGTTTCTGGAATTAATAAAACTATTGCAAATAACATAGTTAAGTATAGAGATGAAAATGGAAAGCTAAAAGAAAGAAAGCAATTATTGAAAGTTCCTAAATTAGGAAAAGTAGCTTATGAACAATGTGCAGGTTTTATTCGTATTATGGATGGAATAAATCCATTAGAAACAACAGCAGTTCATCCAGAGAGCTATGATATTGCAGAAAAGTTATTAAATAAAATAGAATGTTCCAAAGATGATTTATTAAACAAGAATTCATTGAATGATATAAAAGAAAAATTATCTAATATAAATATAGATGAAATGTCGGTAGAATTAAATGTTGGTAAAATGACATTAAAAGATATAATTGACGAATTATCTAAGCCTGGAAGAGATCCAAGAGAAGAAATGCCAAAACCTATTTTAAGAAGCGATGTGTTAAAATTTGAAGATTTAAAAGAAGGTATGATTTTAACAGGTACAGTAAGAAATGTAATAGATTTTGGAGCATTTGTTGATATTGGTGTAAAGCATGATGGTTTGGTACATATTTCTGAAATGAGTGAAAATTATATAAAAAATCCTTCAGACATAGTAAAAGTTGGGGAAGTTGTAAGAGTTAAGGTGATAAAATTAGATAGTGAAAGAAAAAAAGTAGCATTATCTATGAAATTATAAATTGAGTAATTGAAGGATGTAATAACGAGAAAACATATAAATGATACTAAAAAATTATGTAATTATATAAACAATTAAAACGATAATATGTTATAAAAACAAAAGCGACATTATTGTATAGGAAGAATTAAGAGTAATATTACTCTTAATTTTTCATTTTGTTATTAAAGTAATTTTATTTTTATCTTTTATTATTATACCATCTTCTTTTAATAATTTTAATTCTCTCATCATAGCACTTCTATCTATACTTAAGTAATCTGCTAAGTCTGTTAATGACATTGGTAGTGAAAAAGTTTTATTTAGTGAACGAGTAGAAAGAATATTAAAATAAAAAATTAATTTATCTCTTGTAGAACGTTTAGTTAATAATTCTACTCTTGTATTTAACTGAATTAGTTTATTTGAGATAAGATTAGAAATATTTTCTTTTAATATTTGATGAAATTTGCAATTGCTTTTACATTTATTTATTACATTATCATATGTAAGAAAGTATATTTCACAGTTTTTTCTGGCTTTTACAAATAGTTCATTATTTGTAGTAATAGTATAAAAAGCTTCTCCAAAAATATCATTATTTATAAAGTGTTCGACAATTGTACGGTTACCTTTTGCATCATACCTAATTAAATCTGCTTCTCCTGATAACATAATACATATTTGATGCCTTTTAGCAATATATGTAGTGATTATCTCTTCTTTTTTGAAAGTTTTTTTATATATTTTTGAACAGTTTTTTTCACATTCTTTTAGGAAAAAATTTAAATCGAAATTTGCTGTCATCATTATCACCAAAAATATTATACACTATTTTAGTTGCAAAAGCAACAAATAGTTAACATATTTTGATAAAAAAGTAACTAAAAGAACATCAAACATGCTATATTGATAAGATTATATTTGTAATATATTTGTAACATATTTGTAATAATTCTTAAAACTTAGTTACTGCAATGGATTAAAAAAAAGAAAAAAACTATTATAAAAATAGTTGTTTTTGCAACGGAAAATATAAAATATAGAGATATAATATATAAAGAAAATAAATAAAGGAGGAGCAGTTAAATGAAAATAATAAAAAGAGATGGAAGAGCTGTAGATTATGATAGATCAAAAATAGTAACAGCAATAGAAAAAGCTAATAAGGAAGTAAAACCTAAAGAAAGAGCTAATAAAGAGGAAATAAAAGGTATTATAAATTATATAGAAGAATTAGATAAAAAAAGAATGTTAGTAGAAGACATACAAGATATTATAGAAGAAAAATTGATGGAAATAGGAAAATATGAATTATCTAAAAAATATATAGTATATAGATATACAAGAGCTTTAGTGAGAAAACAAAATACCACAGATGAATCAATATTGGGGCTTATTAGAAATGAAAATAAAGAATTAGCAGAAGAAAATTCTAATAAAAATACAGTTTTAGCTTCTACACAAAGAGATTATATAGCAGGAGAGGTATCAAGAGATTTAACAAAAAGATTATTATTACCGGAAAAAATAGTAAAAGCAGATGCAGAAGGAATTTTACATTTCCATGATGCAGACTATTTTATACAACCAATATTTAACTGTTGCTTAATCAACATAGGGGATATGTTAGATAACGGAACTGTTATGAACGGAAAAATGATAGAAAGCCCAAAAAGTTTTCAAGTTGCTTGTACTGTTACAACACAAATTATTGCTGCTGTGGCTAGTAATCAATATGGTGGACAATCTGTTGATATGAAGCATTTAGGAAAATATTTAAGAAAAAGCTATGAAAAATTTAAAAGGGAGATATTAGAAAAGACAAAAGGTGAAATATCAGATGATATTGTAGAAGATTTAGTACAAGCAAGATTAAAAGCAGAATTAAAAGCAGGAGTACAAACGATACAATATCAAATAAATACTCTAATGACCACAAATGGACAGTCTCCATTTGTAACGTTGTTTTTACATTTGGAAAAAGAAGACCCATATATAAAAGAGAATGCAATGATTATAGAAGAAGTTTTAAGACAAAGATACGAGGGAATAAAAAATGAAGCAGGAGTTTATATAACACCAGCATTCCCAAAATTAGTATATGTATTAGATGATCATAATTGCTTAAAAGGTGGAGAATATGATTATTTAACAAGATTGGCTGTAAAATGTTCTGCAAAAAGAATGTATCCAGATTATATTTCTGCAAAAAAAATGAGAGAAAATTACGAAGGAAATGTATTTAGTCCAATGGGATGTAGAAGTTTCTTATCTCCATGGAAAGATGAGAATGGAAATTATAAATTTGAAGGAAGATTTAACCAAGGAGTTGTTAGTATAAACTTACCTCAAATAGGAATTATAGCAGATGGTGATGAAGATAAATTCTGGAAATTGTTAGATGAGAGATTGGAATTATGTTTTGAAGCTCTAATGTGCAGACATTATGCACTACTTGGAACAACATCTGATATTAGTCCAATACATTGGAGATATGGTGCAATTGCACGTTTAAATCAAGGTGAAAAAATAGATAAACTATTATATGGTGGATATTCATCAATATCTCTTGGATATATAGGTTTATATGAAGTTACAAAAGCTATGAAAGGTGTATCTCATACTACTAAAGAAGGACATGAATTCGCTGTAAGAGTTATGAGACATT
Organism: uncultured Clostridia bacterium; assembly: GCA_944388605.1. GTDB lineage: Bacteria > Bacillota > Clostridia > TANB77 > CAG-508 > CALXJJ01. Next base: position 13,880 of record CALXJJ010000022.1, on the reverse strand, counting down.
TAAGAGAAACAGTTGATAAGTGGAAAGAAAAAACCAATATAGGTTTTGCTTTATATGGAACACCAGCAGAAAGTTTATGTTATAAATTTGCGAGAATAGATAAAGAAAAGTTTGGAACAATTAAAGATATTACTGATAAAGGATATTATACAAATTCATATCATGTTGATGTAAGAGAAAAGATAGATGCTTTTGAAAAATTATCATTTGAAAGTGAGTTTCAAAATATATCTTCAGGTGGAGCTATATCATATGTAGAAATACCAAATATGCAAAAAAATTTAGATGCTTTAGAAAACTTAGTCAAATTTATATATGATAATATACAATATGCGGAGTTTAATACTAAATCAGATTATTGCCATGAATGTGGATTTGATGGTGAAATTATTATAAATGATAATAATGAATGGGAATGTCCAAACTGTGGTAACAAAAATCGTAGTAAATTAACTGTAGTAAGACGTACTTGTGGATATTTAGGTGAAAACTTCTGGAATGCAGGTAAAACTAAAGAAATAAAACAAAGGGTAATGCATTTGTAATTAAATTCTAAGGTAGGAGGAATGATGAAAATGAACTATGCAGACATAAAAAGAGTTGATGTTGCAAATGGTGAAGGAGTTAGAGTTTCTGTATTTGTAAGTGGATGCAATCATCATTGTAAAGGATGTTTTAATCAATGTGCCTGGGATTTTAATTACGGAAATAAATTTACAGAAAAAGAAATAGATAAAGTAATAGAGTATTTAGATCATGATTATATAAATGGACTTAGTTTGCTGGGAGGAGAACCTTTAGAAAAACAAAATCAAATTGGATTATTACCACTTGTAAAAAAAGTAAAAGAGAAATTTCCTAATAAAGACATTTGGTGTTATACAGGTTTTGATTTTGAAAAAGATGTTGTAGAAAATATGTCTAAGAATAATGACACAACAAAAGAGTTATTAAAATATATAGATGTAATTGTAGATGGAAAATTTGAAGAAGATAAAAAAGATTTAAAATTAAAATTTAGAGGTTCATCAAATCAAAGAGTATTAGATGTAAAACAAAGCTTAAAAGAGAAAAAGCCTGTTATAATAAAAAAGTTTGATTAAGAACAAATTGGAAAGTCCTAATTTAATAAAACTTTAACTTTTTCTTTGGATTTTTAGTGAATTTGTTCCTAAGTCAATTTTGCGAAGTCAAAATTGTGTGTAATGGATTTTATATATTAGGAAAAGTCAGTATGACTTTCCCAACATATACTATAAAAAAAGGATTGAATTAATCAATCCTTTCTTTTATAGTATCATGTAATTCTTTATCAAAAAACACAATTTGTGAGAATTGAATATATGGTGTTAAAAACATATAGAGAATAAAACAGAAAATATATGTTATTATAATAGTAATTAATGATATTAAAGCTGTAATTACTATTAAAGAGTTTGTTGTTAAAGAATTACCAATACTAAATAGCATTGTAATTATGAAAGCTAAGATAAATATAAAGATTAGAGTTATTAAAAATCCTAATAATATCCAGCCTATGAAAGATAGTATTAACCCAAAATATTTTCCTCTTTTACCATTCATGCTTTTACTACTTAATTCTACACATTGTTTTCCAGTTAAATTAGGATATTTGAAACTAATAAAAATTGATGCAACATATGAAAAAGATTGTATTAACAATGCAATATTTAATGCTATTAAAACAATGTATACTAATATATTGAATTCATGTGAAGGACTAAAATAATTAATTGCAATTGTTGCAATGATTAAAACAATCATTACAGCTATTAATGGTAAAAGTTTTAATAATATGTTAAGAGAAATACTCCAAGATCTTTTAAAATTTTTAAAACCAAAGTCTAAAAAATCAAAAGCTTTTACTTCTTTGCCATCATATAAATTAACGAAACTATTCATTAATCCATAAGAAATAGGTACAATTAATACAAGATAAGCTAAATATATTGGTAAATACATGAAAGTATTAGAAGTTAGTCCTAATACAAAGCCTAAAGCTATAGTTATTAATTCAAAGATAAAAGTGATTAGAATTGTTTTCCCCCATTTTCCTTTAAGATTTTGTTTAGCTTCTTTTTTAATCTCAGATATTTTCATAAAAACACCTCCTTTATATAGATTAATATTTTTTTTCTATTTCTATTATTTTATTATAATTGGTATCTAAAATATTCAAAAAAACTTTTCCGATAGTTGGATCAAATTGTGTACCTAAATTTTTTGATATTTCTTCTTTAACATCTTCTATAGGCAAAGCATTTCTATATGTTCTTTTAGAAGTCATTGCATCAAAACTATCTGCAATAGCTGTAATCCTTGCAAAATATGGAATATCTTTGCCTGCTAATCTACTAGGATATCCTTTACCATCATATCTTTCATGATGATGCTCTACTATTGGAAGAATATTAGCAAAAATACTTGCATTATGTAATATGTGTGCTCCAATAGCTGGATGATTTTTAATTTGTGAATATTCGTTTTCATCAAGTTTTCCTTCTTTTAATAGAATACTGTCTGGTACTCCTATTTTTCCAATGTCGTGAAATAATCCACCAATATGAAGAGTATTAAGATCATCATCTGATAAATTTAAAGCTTTACCAATTAAAACAGAGTATTCAGCAACTCTATCAGAATGACCTCTAGTATAAGGATCTTTTGCTTCTACAGTATACCTTAAAGTTTCAATACTTTCCAAATAAGCTCTTTCTAATTTTTCATAAGTATCAGAAAGCTCTCTATTTATTTTTTTTATTAAATTCATTTGTTCAATGGATTTAATCCCTGATTCAATTAACAAAAGCAATTGATCAAATTTATCGCTTTTTTCGCAATAACCTTGTATTTCTAATTTTTTAATTGTTTCTAATGGAGGAGCAAGATCTTTGTGTCCTGTAAGTAATAAAATATATAAATCTTTGTTAAATTTTCTTATTTCTTCCACAACTTTATCTCCATGGATAGGTGTCATAAGGAAATCTAAAATTAACATATCAAAATGTTCTTTTTTTATTAGTTCTATAGCTTCAACAGGGTTTGTTACTCCTGTATAAGAATATCCAGATCTTTTTAAAAAGATAGATAAGGAATCAATTATTCCAATTTCATCGTCTACAACAATTATTTTATATTCAGAAGAATTATTTTGAGTAATATTTTTTCTCATTTCATATAACCTCCTATTAAAATACGATTTTCTACGAATATTATAGATGTAAATAATAAAAAAATCAATATTATTGTCGAAATATTAATTATTTTGGTAGAGTGATATAGAATGTTGTACCATGACCTACTTCTGATTCAAAAGTAATATTTCCATTAAAGTTTCCTCTAATAGTAGAATATGACATAAATAATCCTAATCCAGTACCATTTTTACCTTTAGTTGTTACCATTTCTTTGAATAGTTTCTCTTGAACATCCTTTTCTATTCCAATTCCATAATCTTTTACAGAAATTACAATATTGTTATTTTTTTTATATACATTTAAATCTATTATTTGATCTGCTTTACCTTCATATGCTTGAATAGAATTTGAAACGATATTATTTATTACTTGAACTAAATTATTAATATTCCCATTAATAATTGTATTTTTATCAATTTCAATAGAAGTATTTAAAGTGATTAGAGAATTTTTTAATTCATGTTTCATTAATATATCAACACGTTTGATAAGTTCTTCTATTGTAAAATTAGAATCTATTTCATTAGACATATTAACAGCTTGACCTTTTACAGCTGTAATAACATCAGACATATATTCTGTATATGAACGAATTTTATTTAACCATTCACTCATATCTTTAGCTATTTCATGGTGATCAGCATTAGTGACTTCAGGATCTCCTATAGAAAGTTCATATTCTTTGATTAAGTCATTTAATCCTTCTGTTGCACCAGATATAGACATAATAGGAGTTTTTAAATTGTGAGCTATACCACCAACTAATTGACCTAAAGATGCTAAACGTTCTTTTTCAATTAACATTTCTTGACTATCATGTATTTTTTCAATATTTGTTTTAGTTAATGATTGAATTTGATTAAATGAAATGATCAAATCTCCTATTTCATCATTTGATGTAACTGGTAAAGGTTTATTTTCAATTACATTCTTAGTTTTTACAATATCAAATAATGCTTTAGCAATTCTCCTAATATCATTAGTAAGAGAATTAGAGTATAGTGATAATACTAAAAATCCAGCAATTAATAAAACAGCAAATATAATTAGGAAATATACAAGAATATCAGTAGATGATACATAGAAATATATTCCTACTATATATTTTTCATTATTAATATTAATACTTTTAATAACACCTTGAGAATCCATACCATAATATTCATATACTCTGTTGTTATTTAATTCAGACATTTCATTGCTATATTTTTTGAAGAAAGGTGACATTTGAATTTCTTCTTTGTTTATATCATAATATTTTCCATCAGGTTTTTTAATAAAATAATAATCATTATCATTTACAGTTTCAAAAGAACTTACAAGTTTGAATAAATCTTCTTCAGAATCTATATTAACTTTATTCATATCAATATAATATAAAAGTCTGTCTGAATAAGTTTGATATAGTGCATTTCCCTTTTCATCTATAACTCTTACATAACCAAGAAGTGCAGTTGAAATAGCAGCTACTATAAGCAGAGGAAAAATATGATAAAATATTTTTCCTTTTAATTTTGAATGAGTTTTTAATGTTGTTTCTGTTACAGGTAATTGCACAAGTATATTTGTAAATAATTTAGTAGAATGTATTAATACAATTGTTGCAAATATAGTAATAAATGAACATAATAGCATAAATATTTTTAAAGTTATTACACCAAATTGATGAATAGTAAAAGCATGAAGAATTGTTATTAAAATTGGTGGTAAAATCATATTAAGTAAATATATTTTATATGGTATATAATATATCTTTGTTTTAATATTTTCTAGATATTCAGTATCATATTCATTTAAATGACTTAGCACATATTTTATATTTATTAAAAATTTAGTTTTAATAAATATAATTATTAGAAATACAAGCCAAATAGCAAAACTAATACTAATTACTTGTATATTGTAATTTGTTCCTTCTAATTCATATTGAAAATTATTATTCCAAGTATTAGCTGGATAGTTAAGTACTTCTGGTATTAAAAAGTAAAACAATGCAGCAAGAATGATAGAACCAATAGTCATTATTTTTAGCAAATTTAGTTGTACATAATATTTGTTTAATATTTTTTTCATTAGTTTGTCTCCTTTGAAATATATTTTTTATTTTCTATATATCTAATAATTTTTTCTATATAATTTTTATCAATAATTGGCCATTTAAGATTTAATTGCTTTAAATATTCATTAGTAATATGATTCTTTTGTATAACATTTGCTCTAAAAGAAAGACCTTTTTTAGTATCTAAATCATTTACAATGCCCTTTAAAATATTACTATTTTTATTATCACTTGATAAATCAATTATTTGTTTAATATATTTATCACCATTAATTAATTTTATATCATATCCTAAATCTATAAAATATGTTATTAAATCAAAAAATGATATTAAATTATGATTAAACAAGTGAAATACTTTATTTTCTATATCTGCATTAAGAATTAAAGAAACAAGTGATTTTGCACATAAATCAACAGGTGTAAATTCTAAAGATTGATCACTCATTTGTTTAGGAACAATTTTAAATGTAAGAACAGTTCTTAATATATTATAAAAAGAATTATTTTCTATATTTTTCTGAAAATGTCCATCAGAGTAGCGTCCAGTTAAATTTCCAACTCTCATGATAGAAGCTTTTAAGCCATTTTCAATATTTTTATATATTTCATATTCTGCTTCGAATTTCGTACGAATATAAACATTTTCAGTATAATGCTGACCAATATAAAAATCGTTTTCTGTAAAAGTAGATAAATCGTTATCTTGTTTAACTAAATAATTACCGCTTACTCCTAAAGTAGAAATATGAATAAGAGGAATATTTCCTTTAAGACAAAATTTAATTAGTTCTTTTACAGAATCAACATTAGTACTTTTAAATATATCATAATCACCATAATATCTAACATTAGCAACTGTATTAATTACTAAATCAGTATTATTAAGTATATTGTTATATTCAAGCAAAGGTAATTCAAATAAGTTATGGGTTACATCAGCCTCCAAAACAGTAAGTCTTTCCGCACATGGAGTTTTATTAAAATAAAATTCATATAATTCGTATATTCTATTTAAAACTTTTATTCCATCTTTTTTACGTACTAAGCATAAAATTTTACTATTAGTGTTTTCTAACAATTCTTTTAAAACATGCATACCTAGATATCCAGTAGCACCTGTTAATAAAATAGTTTCATATTTTCGAGGACTATTTAATAGTGATATATTATTATCTGTTTTCCTCATTTTATTTCTAATATTATAAAGGTCATCTGCTTTCTGAGATTTAGTATTATTAATATTATCATCTAAGTAATTTGCTAGTTTTCTTATTGTACGATATTTATAAAAATCTTGTGTAATTAAATTAAAATTATATGGTATCAATTTTGTTTGAAATTTTATAATCATTAAAGAATCTATAGGATAATCGAAAATATCTGTATCAATACCTATTTTTTTTACATTTAGTTCACTTGCTATTATATTACATAATATTTTTTCAGTTTCTGTAGTAGGTTTTATATAAGTAGAAGATTCTGCATATTCAAAGATCGGATCAGGCAAAGCTTTCCTATCTACTTTATGGTTAAGAGTAAGTGGCAAAGATGATATTTGCATAATATAATTAGGAACCATATATGTTGGCAAAATTCCAGATAAATATTCATGTAAAGAACCTATATGTATTTTTTCATCAGATACAATATATGCACATAAAATATCATTACCATTTGCATCTTTTTTATTTGTTACAAAAGAATGTTTTATATGAGGATATTTAAGTATATTAGAATTTATATCTCCTAATTCTATTCTATAACCCCTAATCTTTATTTGAAAATCTTTTCTACCAAAGCAAACTAATTCATTATTTTTGGTCCATTTTCCTAAATCACCAGTTTTATATATAATCTCATTTGAAATATATGGATTTTTTATAAAAACTTTATTAGTTAGTTCAGAATTTCCATAATAACCATTTCCAACACCATATCCTCCAATACAAATTTCACCAATTGAATTTATTGGCAATATTTTATTATTATCATTTAAAATATATATAGATGTATTATGAATTGGTTTCCCTATAGTAATTTCAGTTTCATTAGTTAATTCTTTAAATGCAGAATATACTGTAGTTTCTGTAGGACCGTATAAATTATATATTCTAGCAGATGTTACATATTGAAGTTTATGCAATAACTCAATAGGAAAAGGTTCACCACCTAGTATAATTTCTTTTAGATTAGATAAACAATCTGAATATTTAGTATCTAAAAATAAAAGTTCTATACGTGACGGGGTTGTAAGTATTTTAGTAATATGTTCATTTTCAATAACTGAACTTAATAATTCTGGTGTTCTAGCTTCTAGTTCATTAGCAATAACCAGTTTTAACCCAAATAGAAGTGTTGGAAAAATTTCAAAAACAAATATATCAAAACACATTGTTGTAACTGAAAGCACAACATTATTTTTAGCAGAATAATCTAATTTTTCTCTCATACTCATACAGAAATTTATCACATTTTCATGCCTTATTGATACAGCTTTAGGGTTACCTGTAGAACCAGATGTATAAATAATATATGCAAGTGAGTCTGAAGTAATTTCTATATTTGGATTTTCATATATTTTATTATTATTAAAACTTAAATTATCTAAGCAAATAGTTGAAGCAGAAGAATCAAGAATATTTAGGCAATCACTTGTTCCTACAATTGCTTTTGCACTACTATGTTTAAGCATATATTCTATTCTTTCAACTGGATATTCTGGATCTATAGGTACATAACATGCACCTGTTTTTAAAACACCTAAAATAGAAGGAATTATTTTCGTACTTCTGTGTAACATAACAGCTACTATATCACCTTTTTTTACTCCTAATTCCAATAAATTATTTGCAATAAAATTTGAATAATTATTTAAATCATGGTATGTTAATGAACCATCATGAGAAGAAACAGCGATGTTGTTTGGTGTTTGATTTACTTGTTTTTCAAACATATTTATAATAGAAGTATTTGGTATTGCAAGTTTATTGTCATTTAGATGGCAAAATAAATAATTGAATTCATTTTTAGGAACTATTTCTATATTACATATTTTTATATTCTTATTTTCTAATATTTGATTAGCAATATACAATATTCTTTGATGTAAACGATCAATATCATTATCTGAAAATATATCTTTTAAATAGTCATAATCAATAGAAATATTACCTGTATTATCAGTATCTCGCAGATGAATCATTAATGATTCATTTTGATTATTAGCTGGTATCCACTTAGAAGAGAAATTAATATTTTTTGCATTATTATTAGCTTTTGCATTTTGGTAAGAAATTATAATATCATATAAATTAGATGTAATATGATGTTTCTTACGTATATATTCTATTGTTAGTTGATATGGATATTTTAAATGTCTATACATATTTTTCTGGTCAAGTGATATTTTTTCACAATGTTCAATAAAGGTATAATTATCATTAATGTCAAATAAAAAAGGATGTGTTGTAACAAATAGACCAGTTATATTTTTTTCTGTAAAGTTAGATCTATTTAATATAGGATTTCCTATGATAAATTGATTACTATTAAATAGATTTTTAAAATATATAGAAAATATACCTAAGAAAAATATGTATTGCGAGATTTTATTTTCTTTACAAAAATTATTTATTTTATTCAATATATCTGCATTTATATTACATGATTTTCTAGAAGAGCTAGAACTTGATATACCGGTTTTAAAAGATTGTATTTCTGGAAGTTGATTAAAATGTGTTTGCCAATATTCTTTATCTTTTAAAAATTTGTCTGATTCTAAATACTTTTTTTCAGACTCTATGTATTCCAAATAAGATGGATTATTAATGCTAGAAATTTCTATATTGTTTATAAGGGAATAATAATATGATAAAACTTCATTAAGACAAAGACTAAGAGTCCAAGCATCAGAAATAAGATGATGAAGACAAGTAATAAATCCGCCTGAATTATCTTTTAGACGAAACATAGTAAATGTAAATAAAGGATATTTAAACACATTAAAAACGCGATAAGAAATATCATGAGAAATTTTATTTAATTCCTCTTCACTTTCAATATCAATTATATTAATAGAAATATGAGTATAAGGCATGATTGTTTGTTTTACAGTATTATTTTCCATAAGAAATTTCATTCTAAGACCATCATTTTTTTCTACAAATAAATTTAAAGCTTTTTCTAAAATGTCAAAATTAACATTTTCATGAATTGAAAGTACACCACATATATTATTAATATTTGTACCTTTATAATATTGCTCAGATAGCCAAATTGATTTTTGTGGATTTGTTAGTTCATATGTTTTCACTTTTAACATCCTCCTAATTATATAAATGGAATAAATAAAATTACATAAACAAATTTTTATACTTGTGCAAGAACTAATATAGTAAAATAAAAATTGCGAAGAAAAGTTCTTGTAAAGCCATGTCAATCTGACCATATTATATATATAAAAATAATCAAAGTCAAGATTCATCATACATAAAATAATGTTTAAAAATTTCAATAAAGGGAATAATAAAAATATGAGGAGGAAGATTATGGCAAGATATAAAAGAAGTAAATCTAGGATTAAAAATATAATAATTTTTATATTAGTGACATCAATAATCATAATAATTGGCTTATGGTTTTATAATATATATAGAGAAATAGAAGTAACACCAAATTATGCATCTAATCAATCAAATGTAGTTAGAACATCTAATACTATAAATAAAGAAAAAGATATATATTCAATATTAGAAAAAGTAAATAAAAGTGTAGTTGGAATTTCTAAAGTAAAAAATGCTGGAGATACAATATTTCTTAAAGATGGGAGTAGTCAGTTAGGATTAGGAACAGGATTTATAGTATCAGAAAATGGGTATATTGTAACAAATATGCATGTGTCAGGAGATAAATATTCAAATTGTTATGTTACACTGGAAAATGGAATGAGTTATACAGCAAATGTTGTATGGGCAAATGAAGAATTGGACTTATCAATTATAAAAATTAAAGCTAATAGTTTGGATTATATAGAATTAGGTGATTCAGATAAAACTAGAATAGGTCAAGGAGTATATGCAATAGGTAATCCAATAGGATTTGAATTTCAGCGAACTGTAACATCAGGCATAATAAGTGCTTTAAATAGAACCATAAAAATAGAAGAAAATAATAATACTGTATATATGGATGATTTAATACAAACAGATGCAGTAATAAATCCAGGGAATAGCGGAGGACCGTTAATTAATGAGAATGGTGAGGTTATAGGTATTAATTCTGTAAAAATAACAAATGCAGAAGGAATAGGATTTGCCATTCCAATAAATGAAGTTAAACCTGTAGTAGAAAAATTTAAAAAAGATGGTAAATTTGAAGAAATCAATTTAGGTATTTATGCTTACGATAAGAATATAATACCATATATAAATCCAAATATTAATGTAAATTTAAATAAGGGTATATATGTTGTGAAAGTATTAAAAAATTCAATAGCTAATATTGCAGGTATACAAGAAGGAGACATAATTACAAAAATAGATAATATAGAATTATATAAAATGTGTGATTTAAGATGTTATATATATTCAAAGTATAAAAATGACGAAGTTATAATAGAAGGATATAGAAACGGACAGAAATATATAAAAAATATAACATTAAAATAAAAATATAGTATACAGAAATTATTTTGCATTTTATAATGATAGAACAAAAGCTCCGCTCTAATGATTGTACACAATTTTACTTACGTAAAATTAGCACACAATCAAGAACGCGATATATTAATAAACTAAAATGTTAAAATCATGTCGCTTTTGTTCTAGGTTTTAAGAAATAGTAAATTTATTATTTACTGTTTTTTTTCTGCTTTAAAAATTCAACAAATCTATTTATTTCTTTAATGTCATTTTCATCTAAACCTTCCGTATTAATTTCATTATGAGATGTATTTTTAAAATTTACATTCGTATCAAAAAAATAATTTCCGTCTTTTTCAAGAATTTGGCACATAAGTTGAACAGTATCAACATCAGGACTGTTGAGACCTGCTTCCCAGTTGGCAATTGCAGTATTAGAAGTCTTTTTCCCTTTTTTAGTAAGTTCCTCTGCTAACTTTTTTTGTGTCATATTTTTTTGAATTCTGGCTTCTTTAATTTTTTTATATAAAAACATAATATCACCTCACTTGTTGAACAAATCAGAAAGCCTTAAAATTTGTAAATACTTTATTTTTTAACTTCCTGTAAATTTGTTCTGCCCAAATTTATATAATAAATTTGGGTGCAATATATAACAAATATATTTTACCATATATTTTCATAGATGTAAACAATGGAAATTCAGAAGGACTGAAAAAAAATAAAAAAAGTATTGACAATTCAGAAATAATGAATTAACATATAGTTAAATTCAGAAATACTGAAAATATTAATAAAACAAAAGAGGTTGATAAAAAATGAAAAAAATAAAGAAGTTTCTATTAGGAATAAATATAATTTGGTTACCGATTTTTGGTTGCTATATAGCAAATAAAATAATAGAATTAATAGAAAAAATATTTATAACATAAAAAATTCTAATAAATACAATATGGTAGTTTAATGATAGAACTAATAAAAATAGGGGGACAATATGAATAGAGAGGATTTAAAGAATTATAAATATAATCAAATGTGGATAGAAGATCAGATAGAATATATAGAAATACAAAGGGAAAGAGTGAATAAACTAAACAATATAATGATAGGTATGCCAAAGCGGAAGTATAAAAAAACAAGATGAAGAATCTGAAAATTTAACAAAATTAATAGATAAGTTTTATGAATTAATGGAAATAATCATACAAGAAAAAGAAAAGCAAGAAAAGTTGGTTGATAGAATAAGAGAAATGGAATTTCCATATAGAAATATATTATACAAAGTATATATACAAGGTAAAAGTTTAGTTACAGTTGCAAATGAGATGAATTATAGTTATGTACATATTTGCAGAGAACATGGAATAGCATTAGACAAATTTGATGATATGAAATGATATTGAATGATATATATATAATATGTTTTAATCTAAATAGAAACTAGTAGAAATTATACACATTAAAAAATAGACTAAAGGATAAGTGTCTTTTATTACAATATACAATAATTTTATATTTGTCGACTTTTGACGAACGATTTTTCTTGATTTTTGTCGAAGTCTGTAATAGAATTAGAGCATAAAAAGTATATAGTACGAAATAAGTCGAAATTAGCCAAAGTTTATTTAATATATAATTTAAATAGATTAATGTCAAAATTATGGAGGTAACAAATGAAAAAAATAAACGAGGAAATAATAATAGAATTAAGTAGAAAATTAGGTGTAAAAAAAGAAGTAATAAAAGAAATGTTTAATATTTGTATAAACGAAAACTATACACAGGAGGAAGCCGAAAAAATAATAAAAGAATTTTATAAAAATTAATATAAAATAATAATTATATAATAAAATTGGCAGTTAAAAATATACAATGTACATAAAAGGTACAATAATTTGAAAAGAGCAAATACAGAGATTTTACAGTATTGTACACACAGAAAGATTATTAATGTACAATTTTGCTTTATAAATGTATTTTTTACTTAACAAAAACAGAACTTTTTCTGCTATATATTTATTAACAAATCCTCTAATTAAATGAGATTATATCAAAAAAATTATCTACAATATATTCTATTGTTTCTAATGTTAAAAGGTTAATATATGTTCCTCCTTTATCAAAATAATATAAATTTATATAATCTAGATAGTTTGAATCGAAATTATAAGTTCTGCATAAAATTTTTATTAATATAGTTCTATCCCAATCGCTATAACATAGTAATATTCTAATATAGTAGAAATAACATAATTATTGATTATATAATGTAGAGTATAGTACTAACTATATTTTGAAGAATTAATAGGAGTTTGTTAACATCCTAAAAAATCCAAACTCACGAAAGAATTTCAAAAAACAAAGTAAAACTACTTAAAGAAAATAAATATGAGTTAATATAAATGATAAAATGGAAATAAAAAATACCATTAAATATGGTACTTTGGTGCGGCTAGAGGGACTTGAACCCCCAAGCTCAGACTTCGTAGGCCTGCATTCTATCCAGTTGAACTATAGCCGCATATGTAATTTTATAAAACAAATTTAATAAAAATTCAGTTAATATTATAATTAAAATTAAGCATTTATGGGAGTATTATTGGGGGCAAACCAAAAAATAACTCCCAAATTGCCTATATAACAATAGCTTTTGCTATCATAAAATGACTGTTCGTAGATTTATATTTTATCCAATTGAACTATAGCCATATAATATAAGTTTATTATATAATATAATTTTTATAATTTCAATAAAAAATAAAAAAATACTTGATTTTTTTTATTTTCTATGTTATCATATATTGTGTTATAAATAACAATCGAGGTGTGGCTCAGTTGGTAGAGCGCGTGGTTTGGGACCATGAGGTCGCAGGTTCGATCCCTGTCACCTCGACCATATTTATAGCTGTTTTCAAGAGAATTCGAAAGAACTTGAAAACAGCTTTTAATATTAAAAGATAC
>CALXJJ010000021.1 GCA_944388605.1 uncultured Clostridia bacterium | reverse complement strand
ATGGAATAATAAACAAGCAAGTATAACAATAAAAACAAATACAGATTATATAATAGAATACCAAATAAATAGTACAAGTGGAGAATGGATAAGAGGAAGTAAAATAAGTACAATAGCAAATGGATTACACCATGGAGATATAGTAAATGCAAGATTAACAGATGGAATAAATGCAGGAGATTATACAACATATAATGTAATAGATAGTATAGCACCAATAATAACAATAACAAAAGGAGCAGTTACAAGTAATAGTATAACAATAACAGTAAAAGGAGAAGATGAAGAAAGTGGAATGGAAGAAAGTGCAAAGTATAGATATTATATAAAAAAGCAAGGAGAAGGAGACACAAGTTATAAAGAGAAAACAGGAACAGGAAATAGTTGTACAATAACAGGATTAGAGCAAGAGACAGGCTATACAGTAAAAGTAGAAGTAGAAGATATAGCAGGAAATACAGGAAAAGGAGAAGAAAACATAACAACAGGTAAAGTAACAGGAGGAACAGAGCAAGGAGCAATAACATTTGATAGTTTAAGTTGGAGTAATAGACAAGCAAGTGTAGTAATAAGAACAAATACAAGTTATAAAATAGAATATCAAGTAAATGGAACAAATGCAAATAATTGGACAGAAGGAAATACAGTAGCGACAACAGTAAATGGGTTACATCATGGAGATATAGTAAATGCAAGATTATCAGATGGAATAAATAAAGGAGACTATACATCATATAATGTAATAGATAGTATAGCACCAACAATAAATAGTTTTACAGTAGAAAATGTAACAGAAAATAGTATAACAGTAAGTGTAGAGGCAGTGGATAACCAAAGTGGATTAGCACAAAGTGGAACATATGCATATTACAAAAATGGAAGTTTAGTAGAAACAAGTGAAAGTAATACTTGCATATATACAGGATTAACAGGAGGAATAGAATATGAATTAAAAGTAATAGTAAAAGATCAAGCAGGAAAGACAGCAGAAAGAACAACGTCAGGAACAACTAAAGAACCATTACCAACAGTAGAAGAAAAATTAAAAGAAGGAGATTATGTTTTATACGAAGATAAATCTGGATATAGTCATAATTGTATTGTATTATATGGACCAGAAAATACAAATTATTATAGTTATGGAATTCAAATTATAACTCAAGATTTAGTTGAAGATGTAGATTTAGGGAAAGAGAATAATTTTGCTACAAGTAAAACAGAATATAATACAGCAATAAGTATATTAAATAATAAGGCAAGAAATTATTTAAATACAATGTATGCAACAGATGCGAGATGTATAGGTAGTGAGCCAGATAATCCAGATTATGATGGGGCATCATATGATGACCAAACAGGACTTAAAACAAGTGATAACAATTATTTGACTGATTATAATAAGATAGAAGAACTAGGGTTAAATAATATAAATAGTCCATATTGGTTAGCATCAAGATATTTGCAAAAGAGAGGACCAGCAGGAGGAAAACCAGATATTTCTGCTGGAGTAAGAATTATTGATGATGGTAGTGAAGACTATTACCTTATATGTTTGGTAGAAGAAAATGGAGAAGGTAGTTCAAAAGGATATACTCAGACAGCAGGTTTGAGACCAATATTTCGATTAAAAGATGGAATTAAAATAATAGATGGAAGTGGGAAATCTTATGACCCATATATATTAGGTAATTAAAAATATGAAGCAAAAAGAATTGTAAAAGCAAGAAATATACAATATTTCTTGCTTTTTTATATGATATATAGTAAAATTAAGCGAACGAACAATAAATAGAGAGAGGAATGAAAAATACATGAATACAAAATATATTTTCATAACAGGCGGAGTTGTATCAGGATTGGGAAAAGGAATTACAGCAGCTTCCTTAGGAAGATTGTTAAAAAATAGAGGTTATAAAGTTGTAAATCAAAAACTGGATCCATATATAAATGTAGATCCAGGTACAATGAGTCCATATGAACATGGAGAAGTTTTTGTAACTGAAGATGGTGCAGAAACGGATTTAGATTTAGGACATTATGAAAGATTTACAGATGTAAATTTAAATAAACATTCAAGTGTAACAACAGGTAGAATATATCAAGATGTAATAGAAAAAGAAAGAAAAGGAGATTATTTAGGAAAAACTGTTCAGGTAATACCTCATATTACAAATGAAATAAAAGCACATATTTATCAATTTGCAAATGAAGGAGTTGATATTGTAATTACAGAAATAGGAGGAACAGTAGGAGATATTGAGAGTTTACCATTTTTAGAGGCTATTAGGCAAATTGGAATAGATAAAGAGCAAAATGATGTGTTGTATATACATGTAACATTATTACCATATATACAAGGGTCAAATGAACTAAAGTCAAAACCAACACAACATTCAGTAAAAGAATTACAATCATTGGGAATAAAACCTAATATATTAGTATGTAGGTCTGAAAAGGAAATACCAACAAGCATGAAAGAAAAGATAGCTTTATTTTGTAATGTAAAAAAAGAAGATGTAATACAAAATACTACTGTTTCAAATTTATATGAAGTACCATTAATGCTAGAAGAACAGGGACTTGCAATACAAGTTTGTAAATATTTAGGATTAGATAAAAACAAACCAAAAAATGAAGATTGGAAAAAAATGATTGAAAATATAAAGAAAATTAAAAATGAAGTAAATATTGCAATAGTAGGAAAATATGTAAAATTGGAAGATTCATACTTATCTGTAGTAGAAAGTTTAAGTCATGGTGGGTTTGCTAACAGTGTAAAAGTAAATATTAATTTTATAGATTCAGAAAAAGTAGATAGTAATAATATAAGTGAACTATTAAGAAATATTGATGGAGTTGTAGTGCCAGGTGGATTTGGAGATAGAGGTATAGAAGGAAAAATACAAACAATAAAATATGTAAGAGAAAATAACATTCCTTTTTTAGGCATTTGTTTGGGTATGCAAATGGCAGTTGTAGAATATGCAAGAGATGTCTTGAAGATTAAAGATGCAGATTCAGAGGAATTTAATAAATATACAGAGAACCCTGTTATACATATCATGGAAAATCAAATAGGAATATATAAAAAAGGTGGAACAATGAGATTAGGAAGCTATCCATGTGTATTAAAAAAAGATACTTTGGCATATAGAATATACGGGAATAAAGAGATAAATGAAAGACATAGACATAGATTTGAATATAATAACGAATATAAAGAAAAATTTGAAAAAGCAGGATTAATATGTTCTGGATTATCTCCTAATGGAGAATTAGTGGAAATAATTGAAATAAAAAATCATCCATTTTTTATAGCAGGTCAGTTTCATCCAGAATTTAAGTCAAGACCAGATAAACCACATCCATTATTTAAAGGATTAATAAGTGCATGTATACAAGAGAAAATGAAAAAACTAAAAAAGTGAAATAACCTTACTTTTATACAATAGGAAAGTTATCCTTTCCTATTGTATAAAAGTAGCTACGATATAACAGTTGTACACAATTTTGACTTTGTAAAATTGGCTTAGGAACAAATTTTAAAATTAATATAAATTTTAAGGCTTTCCGATTTGTTCTATGTGATTCTTCTAATTTGTGTCATAATAGTAATAAGTCCCTAGAAAGGGACTTATTACTATTATGACACACAAAATTATGGAAATCCAAATAGAAAAGTTAAAATATTATAAGTTTTAAGACTTCCCAATTTGTTTAGGGAATTGCATTTTTTCTAATTACCAGAAAAATGTTGTGCTTATCCCATGATTTTCGGCTATTTTGCAAATTAAATTAAAATGTGAAAAAGCTAGCTCTTTTGCAAAATAACAATCATTACAGTTGTATTTATTTTTTCTTTTTCCATTATTAGTTTTTTCACATTTTGTGCAATGCCCAATGCTAGGACATATTAAATATGCATAGTTACTAGCATGAACAATAGGCATTTTCTTTTTCATTTTGCAATCATCCTTTCTTAGAGAAAATATTCTCTAATCAATAAAATGTAATAAACCTACATTTTTATATTATATCACAAAAGATAGGAAAAAACAATAAAACTATTGAAAAATCTATGTATTTATGATATAAATACATAAAGAATATAGAGGGAATTATGAAAAATATAAAAAATTACAATTTAAAAGAATTAGAAGAAGAATTAATAAATTTAAATGAAAAAAAGTTTAGAGCAAAACAAATATATAAATGGTTATATATAGATAAAGTTAAAGATTTTGATGAAATGACAGATTTATCACTAGATTTAAGAGAAAAATTAAAAAAAGAATATACAATATGTAATTACAAAATAATAAAAAAGCAAGAATCAAGAGATGGAACTGTTAAATATTTATTTGATGTTTTAGATGGAAATGCAATAGAAACAGTTGTTATGCAATATCATCATGGTAGAACAATATGTGTTTCTTCACAAATTGGATGTAAAATGGGATGCAAATTTTGTGCATCAACAGGAATCCCATTTGTAAGAAATTTAGAAGCAGGGGAAATTGTGGAACAAATAATTGGAGCAGAACAAGACTTGAATGAAAGAATATCAAATGTTGTTTTTATGGGGATAGGCGAACCATTTGATAATTATGAGAATGTTGTAAAAGCAATAAAAATAATAAATGACCAAAAAGGAATTAATATTGGAGCAAGACATATTAGTGTATCAACAAGTGGAATAGTACCAAGAATATATGATTTAGCAAAAGAAAACATTCAATGTACTTTATCAATTTCACTTCATGCTACAACAGATGAAAAAAGAAGCAGTATGATGCCAATTAATAAAAAATATAATATAGAAGAACTAATTAAAGCATGTAAAGATTATATTAAAATAACTGGAAGAAGAGTCTCATTTGAATATGCATTAGCAAAAGATAATAATGACAATATAGAAGATGCGAGAAAATTGGTTGAATTATTAAAGGGAATGTTATGCCATGTCAATCTTATACCAATAAATAAAATAGAAAATGGAAATTTTTTAAAAAGTAGTAATGAAAATATTATAAAATTTAGAAATTTTTTAAATGAACATGGAATTGTAGCGACAATAAGAAGAGAATTGGGAACTGACATAGATGCAGCATGTGGACAGTTAAGAAGAAAAAATTTGAAATAATAAAGTTATTATTTTAGAAGGGAA
This sequence comes from uncultured Clostridia bacterium, assembly GCA_944388605.1. GTDB lineage: Bacteria > Bacillota > Clostridia > TANB77 > CAG-508 > CALXJJ01. The sequence goes on along the minus strand of CALXJJ010000021.1, from coordinate 23,180 downwards.
GGTTTAGCTATGAGAGCTTTTGCAAAGTCCGATATAGGAAGAGCTAGGGAGATGAACCAAGATTATTATTACATTCCTAATGAAAATGATGAACTGAAATTATTTATTTTAGCAGATGGAATGGGAGGCTATAAAGGTGGAGAAATAGCAAGTAAATTAGCTACTGACTCTGTAAGAAGATATTTAACTACTAATTTTACTAAAATAAGTCATGAAAAAGAAGAAATATTAAAATTAGTGAAAGATTCTATTGAATATGCTAATATGGTAGTCTATGAAAAATCAAAAGAAAATAAAGAATTAGAGTCTATGGGTACTACTTTAGAAGTTTGTGTAATATATAATAATAGAGTGTATATTGGACATGTGGGAGATAGTAGAATATATAGAATAAGGAAAGAATTTATAAGGCACTTAACAACAGATCATAGTTATGTAGAAAAACTAGTAAAAGATGGTACTATAACAAGAGAAGAAGCAAATAATCATCCAAAGAAAAATATGCTTATGAAAGCCTTAGGTTGCACTCCATATGTTGAACCAGATGTTATGGTTAAAGGTTTTATAAAAAATGATATATTATTAATGACTTCAGATGGATTAACTAATATGGTATCAGATAAAGAATTATATGAAATAGCAAAGAAAAAAACAAATTTAGTAGTACAAGAATTAGTTGATTTAGCGAATAGTAGAGGCGGATATGACAATATAACAGTTATAGCAGTTTATGAAAATTAATATAACTTTTGCTAAAAGGAGAGAGAAAATATGAATTTAGAAGGAAAAATCATAGGTAATAGATATGAGGTACTTGAGCAAATAGGAGTAGGAGGAATGGCAACAGTATATAAAGCAAAATGCAATGTTTTAAATAGATATGTTGCCATAAAAGTACTACGAGAAGAATTTACAACAGATGAAGAGTTTATAAAAAGGTTTAATAGTGAAGCTCAATCTGCTGCAAGTTTAACACATCCTAATATAGTATCAATTTATGATGTAGGGCATGAAGATAACTTATATTATATAGTTATGGAGCTTATTAAAGGGAAAACATTAAAAGAAATAATAGATCAAGATGGAGTACTTCCATGGAAATGGTCTGTTAATATTGCAATACAGATAGCATCAGCATTAGAAGCAGCACATAGAAATAATATAATACATAGGGACATAAAACCGCATAATATTATTATAACTGAAGAAGGAATTGCAAAAGTAACAGATTTTGGAATTGCAAAAGCTGTATCAAATTCCACAATTACAGCTTTTGGAACTACAATAGGTTCAGTTCATTATTTCTCACCAGAACATGCTAAAGGAGGATATACAGATGCTAAATCTGATTTATATTCTTTAGGTGTTGTAATTTATGAGATGGTTACAGGAAGAGTGCCATTTGATGCAGATACGCCTGTATCAATAGCATTAAAACATATGCAAGAAAAGCCAGTAGAGCCTATAAAGTTAAATCCATCAATACCATATGCATTAAATAAATTAATAATGAAAGCATTACAGAAAGAAGCTAATTTAAGATATGCAAGTGCAACAGAAATGCTAAAAGATTTAAGTATGGTATTAAAAGATCCAGATGGTGATTTTATAAATATAACAAATGTAGATAATGGTAAAACACAAGTTGTTCCAACAATAACTGATGATATGGTAAAGGAGAATAAAGAAGATAATAAAAGAAAAAAGAAAAAAAGTAAGTTAGCACAATTCTTCGAAAAACATCCAAAAGCCAAAGGACCAATAATAGCACTAATATTATTAGTAGTATTTGGAATTAGTTTAGGAATTACATATTTAGCAATAGATTTATCAAGACCAGACAATGTAAGTTTACCAAACTTTGTAAATATGACAAAGGAACAAGCAGAACAAGAAGCGGAAAAATATAAATTGAAGTTAGAAGTATCAAGCGAAGAATATAATCCAGATGTAGAAGCAGGAAAAATAATATCTCAAGATCCACCTTTTATAGAAAATTATGATTATAAAGTATTGGAAAATAGTACAGTTAAGGTAGTTATAAGTAAAGGTACAGAAGTTACAAAAGTACCCAAAATAGCAGGAATGACATATGATGAAGCAGTTGCAGAATTAGAAAAAGCAAAATTAAAAGTAGAAAAAATAGAAGAGACAAGTGAAAAAATAGAAGAAGGAGTAGTAATAAAACAAGACCCTAAAGAAGATGAAGAAGTAAATGCAGGAGAAACAGTTAAAGTATATGTTAGTATAGGAACAGGAATAAAACAAGTGTTAGTACCATCTGTGATAAGTAAAGATGAAGAGACTGCAAAAAGTGATTTGAATAAAGCTGGATTAAAACCTGTAGTAGAATATACAGAAGATAAAACAAAATCAAATGGTGTAGTAATAAAGCAAAGTATAGATTCTGGAAAAGAAGTTGATGAAGGAACATCTATAACAATTACAGTAAATAAAATTGCTGAAATAAAAAAAGGAAATATTAATATAAATTTAAAATCACTTTTAAATTATACTAAACCAGAACCTTCTGTAAATGAAATTGAGGAAACAGCTCCAAATGTAGAGGTTAAAGTGATTGTTGATGATGATACAGTTTACAAGGAAGAGCAAAGAAAAGATACAACTAAAATTACAGTTCCAGTAAGTGGAACTGGTGTTATAACTGTAAAAGTATATGTTGATGACATATTAAAGAATACTAGTACAATGGATTTAAATACTACTACAAATTTAACAATAGAATAGAGCAAAAGCGGACATTAATAATTTGGTTACTGTTATAACACATTGATGTCTGCTTTTGTTGGTTAATATATAATGAAGGGAGAATATTATAAAATTGAAAATAGGTCGCATAATTTCTAGTAGTTCAGATAGATATGAAGTAGAAATAGATAATAAAATAGAAAAATATATGGCAAGAGGGATATTGAAAAAAAATGATAAAACTCCAGTAGTTGGAGATATTGTAAAAATTGAAGAAGAAACAATAATAGAAATAGAAGAAAGAAAAAATTATATAAAAAGACCTAAAATGGCGAATATAACTCAATTAATATTAGTTATTTCAGCAAAATCTCCCAAACCAGATTTGTTATTATTAGATAAGCAATTAATATTTGCAGAGTATTTAAGTATAAAACCTATAATATGTTTAAATAAAATTGATTTAGATGATATAAGTAAGATAAGTAAAGAATACAAAGAGATAGGATATACATGTATTCAAACAAATGCGAAATTGGGTGAAGGAATAGAAAAAATAAAAGAACATTTATATAATAATATAACAGCTTTTGCAGGAAATTCTGGAGTGGGAAAATCTAGCTTAATAAATCAGCTATTTGGAAATAGTATTACAGAAGAAGGAGATATTAGTAATAAAAATAAAAGAGGAAAGAATACTACAACAATGGCAAGATTATATAAAATAGATAATAATTCATATATAGCAGATACTCCTGGATTTTCTACATTTGATATAAATGAAATAGAATCTAAAGATTTATGGAAGTATTATGTTGATATGAGGAAATATGAAAAAAATTGTAGATATTCTGGATGTAGTCATATAAAAGAAAATGAATGTGGAATAAAAGAAGCATTAAAACAAGGAAAGATACAAAAAGATAGATATGATAGATATTGTCAGATATATAAAGAATTAAAAGAAAGAGAGGAAAGAAAATGGTAGAAATATCGACATCAATATTACAAGTAAAAAAAGAGAATATTATAAAAACAATATATAATTTAGAAACTGCACATACAGATTATTTCCATATAGATGTTATGGATGGAGAATTTGTAGAAAGAGATACATCACTTTATATGCGCGAATATAGTGAGTATATAAAACAAATATCAACAGTACCATTAGATGTACACTTAATGGTTAGTGATGTAAAAACTTATATATTAAGTTATGAAAGTTTAGATCCAAATATTCTTACTTTTCATATAGAAGCATGTAAAAATACTCAACAAATCTTAGATAATATAAAATTAATAAAAAGTATTGGAGCAAGAGTAGGAATAGCTATAAAACCAGATACTTCAATAAATGTAATAAAAGAATATTTAGATAAAATTCATTTATGTTTAATAATGACAGTAGAACCAGGAAAAGGAGGGCAAGAATTTTTAACAAAAACAGCAAATAAAATAAAAGAATTAAAAAATTATATTGATGAAAATAATTTAGATATTGATATAGAAGTAGATGGTGGAATAAATGATGAAACAGCTAAAATAGTAAAACAAAATGGTGCAAATATATTAGTATCTGGTAGTTATATAATTAACCATTCTTTTAAAGAGCAAATAGAAAAATTAAGGAAGGTGAATTAATTCACCTTCCTATTGTATGAAAGTTGCTTTTTTCAACAATTGCACACAATTTTACTAAAAAGACAATGATGAAAGATAAAATTAGTACAAGTTTTAAGAAATTCCGATTTATCCTTTTTAATTCCTCATGTCTTTTTATTTTTTGTGTAGTAGTTTTTATTAAAGGTGTTTTTGTAATAATTATCTCACGAATATATTTATATGCAGGCATTGTTTTATTAATTTTGTCCTTAATATCTTTCCATATCAAATTAAAATAATTATCAGAAATTTCATCTGGGAAAATATTTTTAATTACATTTTCATCATATACAATTTTCGCACATAATATTATATCTTCATTTCTATCATTTTTCGTATTAATAGTTTTTCCAAAAACCATACTTTCAGAAACATATGGAAGTTCATTAATTAACATTTCTAATTCCTCAGGAAAAACATTTTTACCATTTTTAAGTACTATTACATCTTTTTTTCTACCTGTAATAAAAATGAATCCATCTTTATCTATATAGCCTAGATCACCTGTATGAAGCCAACCATCAATGATAGTTTCTTTTGTCGCTACATCATTATCATAATATCCAAGCATTACAGTTGGAGATTTTACGATTATTTCACCAATTCCATCTTTATCAGGTTCAAAAATTGAAACATCTATACCAGGAAGAGGAAAGCCAACTGAACCAGCTCTTTTATATTTATCATTTTCACCAGATATAACAGGAGAAGTTTCTGTTAAACCATATCCTTGTAAAAGATTAATTCCAAAATCTAAATAGCCCTTAATAGCATTTACATTCATTGCAGCTCCACCAGAAACAATGATACGAAGTTTTCCGCCTAATTGTTCTAATATTTGTGCAAATAATTTTCTCCTAACATCAATTCCAATTGATAGTAAAATGTGTGATAAAACTCTTGCAAATTTTATAAGCCCAGTTTTATGTTGATTTTCTATTTCTTTTTGTATTTTTTTATACATTATTTCTAACATTAATGGAACAGATACAAACCCAGTAATTTCATATTCTTTTAAATTATCTACAACGTATTTTAAACCATCACAAAAACAAATTGTAATTCCACAATATGATCCATATAAAAAAGTACAAGTAGATTCAAAAGTATGATGCAAAGGTAAAAAAGACAAAAAAGAATCTTTTTCAGTGATATCAGTCATTTGAGCTAAAGCATATATATCACTACATATATTATATTGAGATAATGCAACAGCTTTAGAGATTGAGGTTGTTCCTGATGTAAATAACATAATTGACATTTCTTTATTATTTAAATGAATTTTTTCATAACTATTGTCATCATTTTTTAGAAGTTCATTTCCTTTAGATAAAAGACATGTATATTCAGTATTATCCATGCAAATATAATGTGTTAAATTACATTCTGGATTTTTTTTCAAATTTTCAAAAACATTTGTATATTGTTTATCATAGATTACTGCATCTGATTTGCTTCTGATAATTAGATTTTCAATTTCATTATCAGGTAATGCTTTATCAAGTGGCACAACTATCATATTAGATGTGGTAATAGCTAAATAACTAACACACCACTCGTATCTATTTGGAGCAATAATTGCAATACGTTTCTTTTCTAGACCATTAGACAAAAGGGCTGTTCCAAGAGATTTTATATCATTAACAAAATCTGAATAAGTTTTAGTTATAATTTCTCCTTTAGGTTTTTCTCTAAATTTGAATGCAATTTTATCAAATTTTTCATACCTTTTAACTAAATCCCTAAAATCGCTAATAAAGTCTGCAGAATATAATTTTCTTTTATCCATAATAATATCATTCCTTCCATTTGAATGTAAAATATCTGTGTAGAAAATTTTGTTAAATAAATTATGATTGTATTTTATATTATTTATTCATAAAGTGCAATAAAATGAACGAATAGTCAAAAAATTTTTTATACAATAGGAAATATGTCGAAATTTGCGATGAAAAAACCTTGAAAAAAAAGGAAAAATATGGTAAGATAAAAATAGTTTAAAATTAATTCTAAATAATTTAATTCTAATTTTTTCCAAAAAGAGGTAAATATGTTATCAATAATTAAGAGCATGGCACTACAAGGGTTAGATGGTTATATTGTAGATGTTCAGGTAGATATATCAGCTGGAATACCAAACTGGGAAGTGGTAGGATTACCTGATGCTAGTGTAAGAGAGGCAAAAGAGAGAGTAAGAACAGCAATAAAAAACTCAGGATATGATTTTCAAAGTAGGAGAATAGTTATAAATTTGGCTCCAGCAGATACAAAAAAAGAAGGTTCTTTTTTTGATTTGCCAATAGCTATTGGAATATTATCAGATTTTGGTGAAATTATTGAGCAAGATTATAATAATACAGTTTTTATAGGAGAATTATCACTAAATGGAAATATAAATAGAATAAATGGAATATTACCAATATGTATAGAAGCAAAAAAATTAGGAATGAAGAAGATAATACTACCAGTTGAAAATGCAAAAGAAGCAGCAATTGTTATGGGTATAAAAGTAATAGGTGTAGAAAATTTGAGGCAAGTAGTAGAATACTTGAATAAAAAAATAGATATAGAACCAACAAGAATTGAAATTGAAAATATATTTAATAAAAAAAGAAAATATGTTTTTGATTTTTCAGAAGTAAAAGGACAAGAAAATATAAAAAGGGCATTAGAAGTTTCAGCAGCACGGTGGACACAATGTACTTATGGTTGGACCACCAGGATCTGGAAAAACAATGTTAGCAAGGAGATTACCATCAATTTTACCAGATTTAACTTTTGAAGAAGCCCTTGAAATTACAAAAATACACAGTATATCAGGATTGCTTTCAAAAGATACGCCAATACTTACAACAAGACCTTTTAGATCACCACATCATACAGTTTCTGTAAATTCATTAGTTGGAGGAGGTAGAATACCAAGACCAGGAGAGATAAGTTTAGCACATTTTGGAGTTCTATTTTTAGATGAACTTCCAGAATTTAATAAAAGTACATTAGAAGTATTAAGAGGACCATTAGAAGATAGAATTGTCACAATAAGTAGAGTTAATGCAAGTTTAACATATCCATGTAATTTTATGTTTATTGCATCTATGAATCCATGCCCATGTGGTTTTTATGGTTCAACTGAAAAAGAATGTACATGCACTAAAGAAACTATAGCAAGGTATATGGGAAAAATAAGCGGACCATTATTAGATAGAATAGATATTCAAATTGAGGTTACACCTGTTAAATATCAAAAACTAGAAAATGATGAAAAAGTGGAGTCATCAAAACAAATAAAGGAAAGAGTTAATAAAGCAAGAAACATCCAATATAAAAGGTATAAGGAATATGGTATATATTCTAATTCTGAATTAACTCCAAAACTAATTGAAAAATATTGTAAATTAGATGAAGAATCAAAAAAACTACTAAAGAATTCGTTTGAAATGTTAGGTCTAAGTGCAAGAGCACACGGAAGAATATTAAAGGTAGCAAGAACTATTGCAGATTTAGATGAAAAGGAAGGAATAGAAATAAAACATATAGCAGAAGCTATACAATATAGAAGTTTAGATAGGAAATATTGGAAAAACTAAATTTATTGGTGGAGAAAAAGATTAATTATGGATATAAAAGAAATAGAGGTATTAGATGAAAAATATCCAAAAAGATTATTAAAAAATAAAGATAAACCTATTAAAATATATGCATTAGGAAATTTGGAGTTATTAAATTCTAAGAAAACAATTGGAATAGTGGGATCAAGAAATTGTTCAAAATATGGTATTGGAGTTACATATGAGTTTTCTAAAGAATTATCTAAAAATGGAATATGCATAATAAGTGGTATGGCAATAGGAATAGATGAAATTGCAAATACCACAGCAATAGATTATGAAGGAAAAACTATAGCAGTTTTAGGTGGAGGGTTTTATGATATTTATCCAAAAGAAAATGAATGGTTATTTTATAAAATATTAAATAATGGAGGATGTATAATAAGCGAATATCCGCCAGAAATAAAAACAGATACAAAAAGGATGCCGAAAAGGAATAGAATAATTAGTGGTCTTTCAGATGCAGTTATAATAGTTGAAGCAAAAATTAAAAGTGGAACTGGAATAACTGCAAAATATGCAAAAGAGCAGGGAAAAGAAGTATATGTTATACCAAGTAATATAGATAGTATAAATGGAAAGGGAACTAATAAATTAATTTATAATGGCGCAAAAATATTATTAAGTCCGCAAGAGTTAATAGAAAATAAAAAAATAGAAGTAATTATGAAAGAAGAATATAGAGAAATATACAACATATTATCTGAAAAACCTATACATATAAATGATATAGTAAAAAAAGTAAAAAGACCAATAGATGAATTAAACTCCATAATTACTATGATGGAAATAGAAGGGTATATTGTTCAAACACAGACTAATTTTTTTATTATACGAGAGTGAAAATATGTATATAAGACATGAAATTGGTAAAGTAGGAGAAAAAATTGCAAATGATTATTTAAAAAAACAGGGTTATGTAATAATAGAAAGAAATTTTGAAGCAAAACAAGGGGAAATAGATATAATAGCAAGAGAGGAGAAAGAATTAGTATTTATAGAAGTAAAAACGAGAACAGGGAAAAGATATGGAGAGCCGGTAGAAGCTGTAAATAATATAAAACAAAAACATTTAATAAAAACAGTAGAATATTATTTATATAGTAGAAAATTAGAAAAAGAATATGTGAGAATAGATGTTATAGAAATATATTTATATAAAAATAAGAAATATAAAATAAATCATATAAAACAAATAATATAAAACAAAAAATATAGCAAATTTTTACAAAATATGATAAACTATATATGGTGAGAATATGGGAAGAAATAGAAGAAATTCAAGAAAGAGATTAAAAATATTAGAAATAATAGATACAAGAACATTTATGAGAATACTTGGAATATTATTAGTAGTATGTATAATAAGTAGTATTGTTATAGTTTATAGATTCTCAGAAGATAAGAAATTATTAGCAAAACAAAAACAAGAAATGGAATCAAGAATACAAACTATTTTTAAAGAAGCAGAAAATAATTTAGAACAAGTAAATACAGCTCAAAGAGATGCAATAATAGATATTGGAGTGGTTGGAGATATTTTATGTACTAATAATATGATGAATGATGCTTTAAAAGATGATGGTACATATGATTTTAAACATATGTATAAAGAAATAGAACAATATATTTCTAATAATGATTTTAATGTAGGAACAATGGAAACAAATTTTTATTCAGGAGAAAACTATTCAGGAAATAAAACATATAATTCACCAAAAGAATTTGCAGAGCAATTAAGGGAAAATATAGATGTTGTAACTCTTGCAAATAATCATATATGGGATTATGGATATAATGGATTAAAAGAAACGAATGAATATTTACAAGGAATAGGAATGGAAACATGTGGTGTTACACCAAATAATGAAACTTCTTATCAAATAATAGAAACTAAAGGAGTAAAAATTGCATTTTTAGCTTATACATATAATTTTGATTTAGAAAATGAAGAAACAAAAAAATATATTAATATATATGAAGAAGAAAGAGTAAAACAAGATATAGAAAAAGCAAAAGAAGAATCGGAATATATATGTGTTTTAATGCATTGGGGAGATATAAGTACAAACAAAGTAAATAGTGAACAAGAAAATATAGCAAATTTTTTAATATCCGAAGGAGTAGATATGATATTAGGCTCACATCCGGGTGTAGTACAAAAAATGGAAATAAAACAAAATAAAGAAGGAAAAAATATATTAGTCGCATATTCATTAGGAAATTTCTTAGCTACTTTTGGAAATGATAATTATAATACAGAAATTTTACTAAATGTGCAATTAGGAAAAAATGCGGATACAGGAGAAGTTGTACTAACAAAAGTTGATTATATTCCAGTATATATGTTAGATCAAGGAAAAAAAGAAGAAAATAGATATTGTTTAGTTGATATGAAAAAACTTGCTACAGATTATGCAAGTGGAAATAAACAAGCAACAGATAGAATAAATAGAAAAACATATAATATTTTAGTTAAACAGTTAGAAAATCTTGACAGAATAATAAAAGACAATAATGAGAAAAAATAATTTTAGGAGGGAATCATTATAAATATGAAAGTTGGATTTATATCTTTGGGATGTAGCAAAAATTTAGTAGATACAGAAATGACAATAGGAATTTTTAAGAAAAATGGTTTTGAAATAGAAACAGATCCTAAAGAAGCAGACATTATAGTTATTAATACATGTGGATTTATACAATCAGCAAAAGAAGAAGCGATAAATACAATATTAGAGATGTCAGAATATAAAAAAAATAAGTGTAAATATCTAATAGTAATGGGATGTTTAGTAGAAAGATATAAAGATGAATTAGAAAAAGAAATTCCAGAAGTAGATTTATTTGTTAAATTTTCAGAATATTCTACTATATGGGAACAGATTTCCAAATTAATAAAAAATAAGAAAGAAGAAGAAAAACTAAATTTTAATAATAGAATTATAACAACAGGAGATAATTTTGCTTATTTGAGAATTGCTGAAGGCTGTAGTAATCACTGTACATATTGTGCTATTCCATCGATAAGAGGACCTTATATTAGTAGAAAAATAGAAGATGTAATTGATGAAGCGAATGAATTAGCTAAAAAAGGATATAAAGAATTAATAGTTATTGCACAAGATACTACTAAATATGGAATTGATATTTATGGTGAACCAAAACTTGCAGAATTATTAGAAAAATTATGTAAAATAGAAGGTGTTCATTGGATAAGGTTTTTATATGCATATCCAGAAACAATTGATGATAAATTAATAAAAGTAGTAAAAGAAAATAAAAAGATATGTAAATATTTTGATATACCAATTCAGCATATTTCAGATAAAGTTTTAAAAAGAATGAATAGGAAAAGTACAGGAAATAGCATAAGAGAGTTATTTAAGAAATTAAGAAAAGAAATTCCAAATGTTATAATAAGAACAACTGTAATGGTAGGATTTCCTGGAGAAACACAAGAAGATTTTGAAGAATTGTATAATTTTATAAAAGAATATAAAGTTGATAGGTTAGGAGCATTTACATATTCAAAAGAAGATAATACACCAGCAGAAAAGTTAAAAGATCAAATACATCCAAATACAAAAAAATCAAGGTATAATAAAGTGATGGAACTACAACAATTAATATCGAAAGAAAAAATGAAAGACACAATAGGAAAAGAGTATGAAGTTTTAATTGAAACTAAGACATTTGATGGTAAATATTATGTAGGAAGAAGTTATGAAGATGTTCCAGATATAGATGGATTAATATATATAAAAAATAATTTTAAAGAAAATTTAGAAGGTAAATTTATAAAATGTAAAATTACGAATGTAAAAGAATATGATAAAATTGGAAAAATAATAAACAAAGATTAGAAATATTTATACAATAGGAAAGTTATCCTTTCCTATTGTATAAAAGTCGCTACGCTCTAACGACTGCACACAATTTTACTTGCGTAAAATTGGCGCAGAACAAATTTACGGAAAGCCAAAGAGAAAGTTTAAAATTAGTACAAATTATAAGGCTTTCCGATTTGTTCTAGAAAGCAATATTTGTATTAACACGCATATTTTATTCATTAGAAAAATTTGGTTTTGTTAAACTTTTTAAAATTTGTGGATATATTATATCTGCATGTGCATTCCAATTATCTACAATATCTTTTGCTTGTTCACGAGAACCAGCAAAAGTTTTAACTTCAAAAATAGTATCATTATGTTCAATTATTTTACATGTGACTGTAAAATAATTTTCACTTTTTGGTATATATTCAGCAATAACAGAGTGTTCTTCTTCAAAATTTTCCATTTCATTTTTAAAGTTACTATCTACTCTTAATTTAATAATACCTGGAATTATATCTTGTGTAAGCTCTAAAGTTTCTTTTCCAAAATCTGTTATATCATAAAAACTATGATCATCTTTATGATAATTGATAATATAGCCATTTTCTAACAAATCCAAAAGAAATTGCTGAAAATAAAAATAATTCATATCTGTAATAGAAAGAACTAAATTTAAAAGTGCTTCATTAGAAATTGGTTTACCTATTTTGTTCAAAATATATAATAATAAAACTTTGTTTTCTGCTAAAGATTCATTGTCTGATGTTAACTTCAATATTATCAACTCCATTTCAAATGCATTATATCATAAAATTTTACAAAAATCTACACATAAAGAAAGCAAAAGTCTATTATTTTTCTTAAAATGATGTTATAATAAATATAAGTTATATGATGAGAAAGGAGTACATTCCATTTAATAATTATCTAAATGGAATATAAAAAATATGACTTTGTATGAGATATTAGAAGTAAGTGAAAATGCCTCTAATGAAATTATTGAAAAGGCATATAAAGTATTAGCAAAAAAGTATCATCCTGATTTACAACCACAAGAAAAAAAGCAAGAAGCAGAAAATAAAATGAAACAATTAAATGAAGCATATAGTATTTTAAGTGATGAAAATAAAAGAAGAGAGTATGATATTAAATTACGAGAAAAGAGAATGAAAGATAAGTTAGAGAATCAGAATACAGTTTACTCCTCAAATGCAGTAAATCAAGTCAAATATAAAAGAACCACCCAAAACCCAAACATTTCAGAAGCAGAAAAAGAAAAATTAAGAAAAGATATAGAGAAAAATATGTATCAGCAATATGCTAATATTTATAATGAATATATAAATAATTTAAGATATAGAAAAAAAGAAAAACTTACTTTAAAGAAGGTAAAAGAATTTTTTGTAACAATTTTTATTATGGCAGTAATAGTATTAGTAATATGGTTTTTTCCTCCTACAAACAAATTGATTATGAACTTTTATAATGAAAATTTTGTATTTAGAGGAATAATAGATTTTATAGGTGCAATATTCGTAGCAATCAAAAATACTTTTATAAGAAATTAAAAAATATTTAATTTTTTGGTATTTAAAGTAAAAAGAGTGGTATAATCTAAATAGAAAATTTTAAAAGATAGGAGTGGTTTTATGTTAGACAGAAAAATAAGAGTAGTACAATATGGTACAGGAAAAATGTCAGTTTATACAATGCGTTATGTTTATGAAAAAGGTGCAGAAATAGTAGGCGCAATTGATGTTAATCCAAATGTTATAGGCAAAGATATTGGAGATATTATTGGAGGAGAAAAGAAAAATGTTAAGGTTACTTCTGCAAATGATGCTGAACAATTATTAAAAGATACTAAGCCAGATATTGTAATAGTTACAACAATGAGTTTATTAAAAGATGTAGAAGAAGCATTAATGCTATGTGCTAAATTAGGTATAAATGCAATAACTACATGTGAAGAAGCATTTTATCCATGGAATTCTAATCCAGAAGCTACGAAAAAAATAGATGAAATAGCAAAAAAAACAGGATGTACAATTACAGGAAGTGGATATCAAGATGTATATTGGGGTGAATTGATTTCAAGAATTGCAAGTTCAACACATAGTATAAAAAGAATAAAAGGAAGTTCTAGTTATAATGTAGAAGATTATGGAATAGCATTAGCAAAAGCACATGGTGCTGGTTTGACTTTAGATGAATTTGACAAACAAGTAGCATCTGTAGATAGGATGAGTGATGAAGATAGGCAAAAACTAATAAATAGTGGAGAATATACACCTTCATATATGTGGAATGTAAATGGATGGCTATGTTCAAAATTAGGATTAACAGTAATATCTCAAGAACAAAAATGCATACCTCAAACACATAATGAGGATATAGAAAGTTCTACTCTTGGTATGATAGTAAAAGCAGGTGATGCAACTGGAATGAGTGCAGTTGTCACAACAAAAACAAAAGAGGGAATAACTATCGAAACAGAATGTATTGGAAAAGTATATTCAAAAGATGATTTTGATAGAAATGCATGGAGTATAGAAGGAGAACCAAATACAAGCATTGTAGTAGAAAGACCATCTACTGTAGAATTAACCTGTGCAACAATAGTTAATAGAATTCCAGATGTAATAAATGGTGCACCTGGATATACAACTACAGAAAAGTTTGATATGCTTGAATATAGAATAAAACCATTAAATGAATATATAAAATAAAAGTATGTAAAAAATAGAAATGCCACGAAGAATTGCAAAGCAAGTTTTCGTGGCAATAAATTTGGAACAGAACAAATTTACTAAAAAGCCAAATATAAAAGATCTAATTAGTAGAAAATTTAAGACTTTTAGATTTGTTTATTCTCACGTTTTGTTTAAGTTTACAGAAATATAATTGTATGGTACAATATAGAAGGTGAGGGATATGTTTAATATAGAAGAAGAACTAAAAAAATTACCAGATAAGCCTGGGGTATATATAATGCATGATGCAAATGATAATATAATTTATGTAGGTAAAGCAATATCATTAAAAAAAAGAGTTAGACAATATTTTAGAAAAAATAATAAAACAAAACGTATAGAAAATATGGTATCTTTAGTAAATTATTTCGAATATATAGTAACAGATAATGAGGCAGAAGCACTAATTTTAGAATGTAATTTAATAAAGAAAAATATGCCCAAATTTAATGTTTTATTAAAGGACGACAAAACATATCCATATATAAAAGTAAATGTAAAAGATGATTATCCAAATGTATATTTAACAAGGAGAATATTAAATGATGGCGCAAAATATTTTGGACCATATGCTTCAGCAGGTAGTGCAAAAGAAACAATAGAATTTATTAAAAGTAAATTCAAGATAAGACAATGTAGAAATTTTAAATATAAAAATAGACCATGCTTAAATTACCATATTCATAAATGTTATGCACCATGTATGGGATATATATCAAAAGAAGAATATAGAAAACAAATAAATGAGATAATAGATATATTAGAAGGGAGAACAGAAAATTTATTAAAACAAATAAATAAAGAATTAATTGAGGCAAGTAATAATTTAGAATATGAGAAAGCAGCAGATTTGAGAGATAAGAAAATTGCTATAGAAAGAATAAGTCAAAAACAAAAAGTTTCAAATATATCTGAAAATGATATAGATGTAATCGGAATTGCAAAAAGCAAAATACAAATATGTATAGAAATATTTTATATACGTAAAAGTAAAATGATAGATAGGAAGCATTACTTTTTTTCAGATTTACAAGATGAAACAAATGAACAGATATTATCAGATTTTATAAAACAGTACTATTTATCGAAAAATATTCTTCCTAATAAGATAATGCTAAAATATGAAATACAAGATAAAGAAGTATTGCAAGAACTATTAAGCAAAAATGCAGGAAGAAAAGTAGAAATAAAAACTCCTCAAAAGGGTGAAAAATTAAGACTTGTAGATATGGCACAAAATAATGCTAAAATAACATTAGAAAATAAAGAAAAAAATAAATATAATATACTTGCAGAATTAAAAGAAGTTTTGAAATTAGAACAATTACCAAGAAGAATTGAATGTTATGATATATCAAATATAGGTAATTCTTTTATGACTGCAGGAATGTGTGTATTAAAAGATGGAGAAATACATAGAGAATTATCAAGAAGATTTAAGATAAAAACAGTTTTATCACAAGATGACCCAAGATGTATGCAAGAAGTACTCACAAGGAGAATAAAACATACATTAGACAATAAAAAAGGATTGGGAGATTTACCAGATGTTATTTTTATCGATGGTGGAATAACACAAATGAAATCAGCTAAAAAAGTAATTGATAGCTTAAATGTAAATATACCAATATTTGGTATGGTAAAAGATGATAAACATACTACTAGGGCATTAATAGATTTTAATAGAAAAGAACTAGAAATTTCTCAAGATTTAAAAAACTTAATTACTAGATTCCAAGATGAAGTACATGATACAGCAATTAATTATCACAGAAAGTTAAGAGATAAGTCAATGTCAAGCTCTATTTTAGATGAAATAGAAGGAATTGGTGATGTAAAAAAACAGGAACTTTTGAAGAAATTTGGTAGTATAGATAAAATTATGGAAGCAGAACCAGAAGAAATTTCAGAAATAAAGGGAATAACAATAAAAAAAGCAAAAGAAATAAAAAATATATTGAATAATGAAATATAATGCAAATGAAAAAAAGTAATAAAAACATACATACATGAATATATTTGTATAAAGTATATTTGGTGAAAGGAAAGATGTTTTTATGGGTTATACAAAAGATATTGTTTTGGATGTAAATTATTCAGAAAGAGAGAATACTTTAAGAAAAATTACAAAGAAAAAAATAGTAAAAATAATACTATTATTTATGTTGATTTTTTCTATAATGGATACTGTTCTAATAATACAATTTATAAACTTATTAGCTACATTATAGATATTAATAAAGGGAAAAAGTGAAGGTTGAAAAATAATTACAATTTTGACGTTATAAAACATCATTTAAAATTTAATCAAGGTACTACATATGTATGCTTCATAAAATTTTAAATTCTTTTTGACTGCTCGAAATTTAATTCTTTTCCAACCAGATTTGTGCCTTAGGAAGGAATGAAATAAAAAATGAATATAGCAAATAAATGGAAAGATTATGAAATATTGGATATGGCAAATGGTGAAAAATTAGAAAGATGGAAAGATGTAGTATTAGTAAGACCAGATCCACAAATTATATGGAAGGACAAGATGTTCCCAAATAAATGGAAAAACATTAATGCTAAATATATTAGAAGTAATACTGGTGGTGGAAGATGGGAATATAGTAAAAAAATGCCTCAATCATGGCAAATAGAATATGGAAAATTAAAGTTTAATATAAAACCAATGGGATTTAAACATACAGGACTTTTCCCAGAACAAGCTGTAAATTGGGATTGGATGATAGAAAAGATTAAAAATAGTAAAAAACAAATAAAAGTGTTAAATTTATTTGCTTATACAGGAGGAGCAACTGTTGCATGCTTATATGCTGGAGCAAGTGTATGTCATGTTGATAGTTCAAAAGGTATGGTCAGTTGGGCAAAAGAAAATGTTATATCATCAGGATTAGAGAAAAAGAAGGTAAGATACATAGTAGATGATGTAATAAAATTTGTAAAAAGAGAAATAAAAAGGGGTAATAAATATGATGCTATTATTATGGATCCACCATCATATGGAAGAGGCTCAAATGGAGAAGTTTGGCAATTTGAAAAAGATTTATATGGATTAATACAACTTTGTATACAAGTGTTATCAGATAATCCGTTATTTTTATTAATAAATTCATACACTACAGGTATTTCAAGTAAAGTACTAGAGAATATTTTAAATATAACAATACATAAAAAGGGGAATATAAGTTCAGGAGAAATAGGTCTTCCTATGACTAATTCTAAATTAGTATTGCCTTGTGGAATTTATGGAAAATGGGAAAGTTAAAATAAGAGGAAAGGTTATAGTAGAATATGGAAAATTTGAATATAATATTTGAAGATAATCATGTAATAGTTGTAGAAAAAATTGTAAATATTCCATCACAAGGTGATAAAACTGGTGATGAAGATATGCTAAGTATTATAAAAAAATATATTAAAGAAAAATATAATAAGCCAGGAGATGTTTACTTAGGATTAGTACATAGGTTAGATAGACCAGTAGGTGGAGTTATGGTTTTTGCTAAAACGTCTAAATCAGCATCAAGGCTTAGCGAACAAGTAAGAAATAAAACAATGAAGAAAAAATACTTAGTTATTGCAGATGGGAAAATAGAACAAGCAAAAGGGGAATGGGAAGATTATTTAATAAAAAATGAAAGAACAAATATAAGTAAAGTAGTTAATAAAAATATAAAAAATGCAAAACTAGCAAAATTAGATTACGAAATAATAAAATATGATGAAATAATAGATTTATCAGTTGTAAAAGTAAATTTACATACAGGAAGACATCATCAAATAAGAGTTCAATTTTCAAGTAGAGGACATAGTATATATGGAGATCAAAAATATGGAACAAGAGGAAAAGGAAAACAAATATGTTTATGGGAATATGAATTAAGATTTATTCATCCAATAACAAAACAAGAAATGGTTTTTAGATTGTTTCCTAAAAAAGAAGGAAGTTGGAAGATTTTAGAGGGAATCGATGAAAAAATAGTTTAGAATTTTTCTAAACTATTTTTTGCATTAAGGCTTTTTAATACAATAGGAAAGTCATCCTTTCCTATTGTATAAAAATCGCTACGCTCCAACGAATGCACACAATTTTACTTGCGTAAAATTTGGCTTAGGAACAAATTTACTAAAAAGCCAACGAGAAAATATTAAATTAGTACAAATTTTAAGGCTTTCCGATTTGTTCTTTGTTATATATTAGATATTACTTCTTATTTATAAAATTATGTAAATTTTATAAAAATAGTAAAATATTATATGAAAAAAACGAAATGAAAATTTGTATAATAAATATTATGTTTTATAAAACAAAAGAAAATAATGTCGAAAAAAGGTATATTATTAAATCACAAAATAAATGGAGGTACAAATGGTAGACAAAATATGTGATTTAATAATAGATAAAATGAAAAAAGAAATGCCAGATATGAATGAAGAAAAAAGTGAGATTATAAAATATGGAATACAATTAATAATAGGTGAAATTCCTAAACTATTTTTACTATTTATTTTAGCATTCATATTAAAAATAGGATGGTTAACTATATTTGCATTTTTTACAATATTACCTTATAAAATTTTTGCTGGAGGATTTCATTTGAAAACACATATTGGATGTATTGTAGGAACTTTATTGTTTTATTATGTAAACGTATTAATAAGTCAGAAAATAATAATACAACCAACATATATTAAATATATACTAGTATCAGGAATTTGGATTTTTGGAATAATAATGATAACTAAATATGCTCCAGCAGATACAACTAATGTACCAATATTAAGTAAAAAAGAAAGAAAAATAAAAAAAACAATGTCATATGTAATGATAAGTGTAATACTTATAATATCAATTTTTATAAAAGATAATACATTATTTAATATAATGTGGATAGGAACTTTATTACAAACTATTTCAATTACAAGATTTGCTTATAAATTAACCAAAAATGAATATGGATATGAAACATATATGAAAGAAGCGAAAATATAGATGTTAATAATTGCATTGCCGGCATGCATTATTATATATACCAATGTAAAAGGAGGAAATCTAAAATGTTAAAATTACTAGCAAAGGTTGCAGAAAAGTATGCTAAAGCATCAAATACATCATGTTTCTTAATAGGTTTATTTCATCAACCAAAGATGCCAGCAGCTTTAATAAAAAAAGATTAATATAATAAAAATATAGAAATTGATTAAATTTCCTTAAAACAACACAACAACAAAATAAGAGTTCATTAAGAACTCTTATTGCATTATACAATAGAAAACTATCAGTTTTATATTGTATAAAAACAGATTAGAAACAATTTTACTAAAAAGCCAAAGAAGAAAGATAAAGTTTGTACAAATATCAAGGCTTTCCAATTTGTTCTATATTATAAATTCCAAAGTAAAAAATAGTTTAATAATTTCTGATTAGTTATATGTGTATATTAAAATAATAAATTAATAATATATTTCTAATTGCTGAATAAAATATTCAGAATTTTTATCAGTGTGTAAATTTAAGTTATTGTTTTTATTTAAAATTTGTCTAATTTCCCATAATCCTAATCCAGAATTTTTTTCTTTTGTAGAAAATCCTTTTTCAAATATTCTATTAATATTAATTTTTTTATCTTTATAAGTATTTTCAATATATACAATTTGCCTATGATTACTTTCATCATTTCTTATTGTTATATTAATATTCTTTTTATCACATTCAGAAGTTGCTTCAATTGCATTATCTAATAATATACCTAAAATTCTAGTAAATTCATATATTTTTATATGTAAAGTATTTAAATTTAAGAATATTTCTAAATTAATTTTTATACCATTTTCATCTGCTTTATAATATTTATCAGCAAGAACATTATATATTGCTGGATTATTTACAACATTTGGACTTAATACACTTAAATTATTTGTATGATTACAATCTTCTAATAATTCAGAGTAATATTTTTGTAAACCTTCCATATCATTTGTTTGAATATAACCACCAATACCCTGAACAATATTATGAAAATCATGTTTAAATGCTCTTACATTATCATGCAATATATTTAATGTTTTATTATATAATTTTGCTTCTTCTAGATTCATTGATGTTAATTCTAATTTTGTAGATTTAGTCAAACCATATATTGTCATGAAAAAATATGCAATTGTAACTAAAATTCCTAGAAAAGTTATAAAAACAGGTAATGTATCATTATAATATTGTATTAAATAAAACTGTAATCCAATTACTACTAAACCTAGTATAAATGTGCATATAAAAGTTATTTTTGTTTTAGTATCTATATTTTCAAGTAAAGTAATATTTAATTTTAGTTTTTTCGTAATTAGGTAAATAATAAATATGCATAAATAAATTAAAGATACTATAGAAAATCTATAAATAGGAGTTGCAAAAGCAATTTCTCTACTTATACCAAAAGATACAAAAAAGATTTTTACAATAATTGTTTCTAAACATGCACTTATAATTGCAGGTATTAATTCTGCAAGTAAAGCTTTTATTAAAGTTGTTCTAAATATAATTAATACAAGTGTTGGTAATAAAATTATATTTGCAAAAGTAGAATATGGACTAGGTATAAATTGTCTAAAAATAAATCCAATTATTGTAAATGATAGAATGTAAATAATTCTTTTTTTTCTAGTTGTTTCAATATTTAATATTGTTGTAAATAAAAGCATACATACTAATGCATCAATAAAATAAAAAGGTATACCTATAATATTTACAAGTGGTTCATTTGGAGTTGTTAATGCACTCCATATACTATTAAGATTCATAATGATTTAAAACCTCCATAAAATAATTTTTGTATTTAGGACCAATATAACATTTTTCTTTAGTTGAGCCTTTAAATAAAATTGTATTTGTATTAGCTTGCACATCAGAAATTTGATTAATATTGGCTATGTAAGATTTGTGACATCTTACAAAATTATTAGATAACTGTTTTGTGATTTTGTTAAAAGAAGAATATGCTTCATATGTTCTATTATCTGTGAAAAATATTAATTTCATTCCATCTCTTTTTATAAATTTAATATCATCTTTATCAATTATTGTATTTTTAGTGCTTAATTTTAAAAACTTTTTTGAACCGGATTGAATATCATCAAAAAGTCTAGTAACAGTAGATTCTAGTCTTTGTTTAGTTATTGGTTTAGGAATAAAATCAAAAGTTTTAAATTGATAAGCAAGTAACATATATTCCAAATGTGCAGTTGTAAATATGATGTAAACGTTTTTATCATTTTCACGGATTTTTTTAGCTAAATGTAATCCACTCATATTTTCTTTTAAATTAATATCAAGGAGTAGAACATCTACATGATTGTTATTAACATAATTGAAAAAATCATCTGCATTAGTAGCAGTATAGGATACACAACCATCAAAATGATTATCTATAAATATGCTATCTAACATAGATGATAATTTAGAAAGTACACTTTTGTTATCATCACACAAAACAAAGTTTAACATATTTCTTTTCCTCCGTATCTAAATAAATTAAAAAAATGTATATATTTTCCAGTAACCTATTAAAATATAATTCAAAATCCAAAATATGTCAATAGAAAAAGCAAAATTAAAAACAAAAAATGTCGAAAGTTGCAGAATATATGGTAATATTTAATGAAAAAGAATGAGAATTGTAGAAAAATAAGTTATAAATTTAATAAAATTCTATTATTATATATCAAAAATGATAGAATAAAAATAATAAAACTATAATAAAATAAAAAAGAATATTTGTATTTTTTAGCTAATTTAAATCTATATAATTATATATAGATAAAGAAAAGTTCTTGTAAAATCAAAAAAGTTTATGTATAGTTCAAAAGGGAGGAATAATTGTGAATAAAAAAAAGATTATTTATTTATTTTTATCAATATTAGTAATTATTTCATTATGCATGTATGTTTTAAGAACAAAAGATAGTAGTATAGAAACAAGTGGAACAATAATAAGCGAGTATGAGAACTTAAGTAATAAGAAAATAGAATGGGGAATAAAAAGAGAAAAAGATCATAAACAACCAGATGTAGGAACAAAAAACAGAGAAATTTTAGATAAATATGATGGAATATATTTGGGAAATTCAAATGATAAATATGTATATTTGACCTTTGACGAAGGATATGAAGCAGGATATACAGAAAAGATATTAGAAGTATTAAAACAAAATGATATAAAAGCAGGATTTTTTATTACAGCACATTATTTAAATACACATCCAGAATTAGTTGAAAGAATGATAAATGATGGGCATATTGTAGGGAACCATACACCTAATTTCTTAATGTCCAGAAGTATAGTTTGAAAAATAATTGAATAAAAATAAATAAGATGAGGGTGTAATAGCCTATTTAGAGCAATATTAATAATGATATTAAAAATTGGCACTATAAGTGGCACTTTAATGACGCTTTAAATGGCACTTTAAAATTTAATAAAATAAAAATTTTATAAGTGATACAAAAATATAGTAATTTTAGGAAAATTATGCTATACTAGTAATAGTATATAAGAAAAATCTAATTTTAATAAAATAAAGGACAAGCATTTTAAATAAAT
>CALXJJ010000020.1 GCA_944388605.1 uncultured Clostridia bacterium | reverse complement strand
TTTAAGTATTTTGATATACAAATTTTAAGAGTATCAATATTTTTCAAAAACTGGCATTAACAACAACACACATGTGTGTATTGACCTCCATTTTCCCTTGTACCTGGTAAATATGCTTTTATATATCCTGGATTTATTTTGCCTTTATCAAAAGGAGGATCCAATAATTTTATAATTCCATTTTCTTTATCTACCAAATGATTTTCTAAACTTTCCATTGATATATATTTTTTATCATTTTCTCCTGCACCTGATATAGTTGCCCAACTCTGTGCAATATTATCTATTCTACATTCTTCATTTTGCAAACTCCCCAATACTTCTCCTGTATCCATAAATGCTCTTTTATACCATCTTCCATCCCAGCCATTAGTATTTAAAGCTTTTTTTAATTTATCTGCTATTTGTTCATATTGATTTTTTGTTTCTTGCTCATTTCTTTTTTCACAAAAAGGAATAAACTTGATTAATATATCATACATAAAAAATCCTAACCATACACTTTCTCCTTTTCCTTTATTTCCTACTTCGCTAAATCCATCATTCCAATCTCCAGATCCTATTTTAGGTAATCCGTTTTCTCCAAAATTAAATGATTTATTCAATGCTCTTTTACAATGCATCCATAGACTTTCTTCTATATCTGACTTTTGATAGACATCATATTTTTCATCTACTCCTTCTTGTAATTTTTCTCCCACTATATATGGAACTTTTATATCCAATATACTATAATCTCCTGTAAAATTAATATATTCTGCTGTAACATAACATAACCACAATAAATCATCTGAAAATCTAGTTCTTATTCCTCTATTTGTTTCAATATGCCACCAGTGTAAAACATCTCCATCTAAAAACTGTTTTTGTGCATGTATTAAAATTTGATTTTTCATTATATTTGGATCTATATATTTTAATCCCATTGTATCTTGTAACTGATCTCTAAAACCTATAGCACCACCTGATTGGTAAAATGCAGATTTAGCATATAACCTACTCTCTATAGTTTGATATATAAGCCATCCATTAAGAATTATATTCATAGAATCTACAGGAGTAGTTACTATTAATCTTTTTGTAATATCTTCCCAATATTTTTTTATTGACATTTCTTCTTCTTTACAATTTTGAATTTTACTATATTTATATGCAAGATTTTTACATTCCTCTTCACTATCACTTGCTCCTAAAATTAATGATATTTCTTTAGTTCCATATGCTTCTAATTCTATTTGAATTTCTATTGCTATAATTGGTATTCTTCCTAAAGAATTTTCTTCTGCCAATTCTTGCTTTTTTAATGCCTCTGGATAATTTAAATCACCATTTCCAAAAAATAATTTTTTGTTTCCTGTATATGAGCAAATTTCTTCACTTGATGATACAAATGCTATATTTGGCAATTCATTATTATATATTTTTTTTGCAATACAAATATTCATTTTATTATCGTATTTTATCATTATATCACCTTTGGTCTTTATTTCATCTTCACCTAAAACTGGTTTAATATAATAAACTAACTTTATTTTTCTTTTTTTAGGCAAAGTATTTTTTAAGTGAATAATTGAAATTTTTACAGGCTCTTCTTTTGCTACAAATACATCCATTTTTTGTTCTATTCCATCTGTTATATTTTCATATTTTGCATATCCGAAACCCATATGTTATATAATAATCTTGTTCATTCGGCATTGGATTTAATCCTAGTGACCATACTTTTAAATTTTCTACATCTTTCATATATATAATTTCTGAAGGTATATCTGTTACCTGATTGTTTGACCATGCAGTTATCCTATTTAATCTACTATTTTTATACCATGTAAATCCACCTAAGCTTTCTGTTACTAAAGTACCAAAATTTTTATTCGCCATTATATGGCTCCAAACAGTGGGCAATTTTTCTCTTTTATTCACTCTTATTTTATATTCTTTTCCATCAGCTGAAAATCCTCCATATTCATTATAATAGTTTAATTCGTTGTAATTTAAATTACTATTAATTATTTCTTCTTCCTGAATTACAATATCTCTTTTTGGTTCATTTGGAATATTAGTATATTTTTTCAAATACTCTTCTTCTAACTCTTCTAAATTTTCTTTCATACCTCCTAACTTTGCATTTACTACAAAATTAGCTTTATATATTAATAAATCTCTATCATCTATACTTTCTATTATGTGTATGCCACCATTTATATTTTGTAAATATCCCAAATTATAATTTAATATCATATTTTGAATAGCTTCCAATACATAATTTTCGTATTTATGTTTTTCTTCATTTAGAATTATCAAATCTATTTCTATTCCTTTACTTCTATAAAATTCATAAGCCTTTAAAGCCTCTCTTACAACTTCTGCATCTGTTTCATCTTTGACTCTTATTAACAATATAGGCAAATCCCCAGAAATACCATATTTCCATAAATCACTTTGCAAATACTTTGCATATTCTATATTAGGAATATATAATGTTTTTAACTGATTTTGAAATATCAAATAACTTAATATTCTTTGATAAGTTTCTATTTCCTTACCCTTTAATCCCAAATATATACTTTCTGCTTCTACTTTTGCTCTTGATAATTCAAAAGTCCTTTTTATATAATTTGAATTATAATAGTTTTTAGCTAATAACATTACTTCTTCTTTTGTTTCTCCTATAGCAAGTATTAAATTAACATTTGCTGTTTCTTCTGCTCTTAATAAAATTGTTCTTTTCATTGCGATAATTGGATCAACAACATATCCTATTTTTTTGCTAAATGGTACTGAATTTTTTATCATTACAGGTACCTCAAAATTATCTCTTCCATAAAACCTTTCTTTATCTAATTCAAATTCAAATTCACCTACAGTGTTTCCTTCTGTGTATAATGTAGCATATAAATAATATTCTTTATCCCCTTCACTGCGTTTTTTTCGTTTTACTATAATAGCATTTTCATCTTCTAAATATTCATACATTAAAAATAGATTATTAAATGCTTTGTGACTATAATCTTGTTCTTTTGTTGACAAAACTGGTTCAAAAAAACTTGTAATTTCTAATATTTCTTCACTAGTTCCTATGTTTTTAAGTTCAATACTTCTTATTTCTACATTACTTTCCGGGCTTATTGTTATTTTAGTATTTGTTTCTATATTACCATCTAATCTCTTAAATTTATCGACATCTTCTGCAAATATTACATTATATTTATCTGGCTTAGATAAATAATTAACTTTACCTGCTGTCCATATTCTTTTTTGCTTTATATTCTTCAAATAAAAACATATTCCCTGAACTTCCTCATCTGTTTCTTTATACCTATTTATTAATATATTTTTATACTTACTATATCCTTCTCCTTTTTGATCCATAACAACTGTATAATCTTGATTAGAAATAACATTTGTTATATTTAATCTTTCATCTATCTTTGAATATTCTCTTTGTGAATAGTTTTCATAATCCATATATTTTATTTTTTCTACTTTCTCTTTTTCTTCTTTTGTTATTATTATTTTTTCTGGCATGCGCTCTTGTAACAATATATCTACCGCTTCTATTTCTGGATTATCCTTAAATCTTTTTTGAAATATATTTGAGTTAAATAGATTATTGATAGACGCCAATATTAATCCTTGATGATGTGCCATATACGTTTTTACAGGCTCATATCTTCTATTTTTCTTTAAACGTATTGGTGTATAATCTATAGATTCATAAAATCCATACTTTCCAAGCATTTCTTGGTTCTCCAATATTTTTAGGTTTTTTATAACATTTTTGGGTTCTTCTGTTACTGCCATAATACTTCCATATGGGGTGACAACAATTTCATCAGCCAATCCTCTTTTTAATCCTAACCATGGTATTCCAAATGCTTTATATTGATAATTATTGTCAAAGTCTCTTAAATTAAATGCAGATTCTGAAATTCCCCATGGTATACCTAACTTCTTAGCATATTCTTTTTGACTCATAATCATAAATTTACAAGATTCATCCAATAAACTTCCTGGATATTTAGATATATTAATATTTGGCATTAAATATTCAAATGCAGTTCCAGACCAGGATATTAAGCCCTTATAATGATTTAAAATAGTTAATGTTCTACTTAAATTATACCAATGTTTTGAACTAATATCTTTTTTAGCAATAGCTATTAAACTTGCTTGTCTTGCTTCAGAAGCTAATAAATCATAATATGAATCTGTAATTTTATTATCTTCAACATTAAATCCTATTGAAAATAACCTTGTTTCATAATCATACAACTTTGAAAAATCTGTTTCTACTATAATTTTATTTACAATATTTTTCATTTCAATTATTTCTTGTGTTTGTTCTTTTGCTTCTTCTAAAAATTGTTTTACTACATATAGATATCCTACAAAATTACCACTATCTACAGTGGAAACATATTTAGGTGACAACATTTGACAAGTTTCTATATTATACCAATTATATAAATGTCCATTCCATTTCGGTAGATTTGAAATTGAGATTAGTATTTTATATAATAAATTTATTGTTTTATCATATGATTCATACTTCAAGTCATAACTTGAAATTACAGCAAGTAAACTTAATCCTAAATTGGTAGAAGAAGTTCTTTTTACAATTTTTTCTTTTCTATCTTCTTGATAATTGTCTGGCATTAAATAATGATTCTTTTCATTTATGTTATCTCTAAAAAATTCCCAAGTTTTTCTTCCTATATTATATAGATAATCTTTCTCTTGTTTTGTTAAAGTATCAAATTTATTCTCACTCTTTCTTTCTTTGCTTAAAATCTGCAATACTACAGGCATTAAAATCCATAATATTCCTAATATTATAGCAGTAATACTTTTATTTAGAAAAGCATATATTATAGCAATAAATGCACAAACAATATTCGGAACCATGTTTTTATAATATGATATAATGTCTTTCTTACTCATTTTTTCCGCTTCTTCAGATGTTGTCCATTCTAAAAGATGTTTTTTTGATATATTTAATCTATACCATGTTTTTATACATGCATTAATATTTGTATAAGCTTTATCTGGAATCAATCCTATATAAATTATTCCTCTAGAAAAGCTTGCTAATAATGAAGGCATTGTTTTTATAAAAGTCCTTTTTCCTTCTTCTCCTTCTTTTTTCCAAATAATTCTATTCAATATTTCTATTATACTAGAAATACTAGTAGATATAATTAAAACTAAAACAATACTCCATATTTTTACATGATATGTTAAACTTATTATTGTTAATAATCCTAAACTAACTATAATTAATGGTTCTACTAAAGCTCTTATCATATTATCTAATATTTTATATTTAGATAATATATTTAAAGGATTTTTTATAATATTACCATTTATATCTTTAACTTTGCCTTTTAACCATCTTGCAATTTGAAAATCTCCCCTTATCCATCTATGTTGTCTAGATTTATAACTATTATATCCAATTGGATAACCATCCATTAATTGTACATCTGTAACAAGCGCAGAACGCACATAACACCCCTCTAACAAATCATGGCTAAGGACAACATTTTCTGGTATTTTATCTTTCATTACATCATAAAATATTTTCAAATCATATATACCTTTTCCTGCAAATATTCCTTCTCCAAAATTATCTTGGTATACGTCAAATATTGCATTTGTATAAGAATCTGTACCACCATTTCCTGCAAAAAGTTCTGTAAATAAGCTCTTTCTGCAAGATAATAAATCTATTCCTACCCTAGGTTGCATTATTCCATATCCATCTATAACACAATTTTTTTCTTCATTTAAAATCGGTTTATTCAATATATGAGCCATTGCTCCTATTAACTCTAATCCTGAATCTAGTATCAAATTTGTATCAGCATCTAATGTAATTACATATTTGGGTGTTTTTAATATTTGGTTTTCCACATTTTGTGGACAAGTGTGGAAATTTTCTATATATTTATCTTCACCTAATAATAAACTATTAAACTGATGTAATAATCCTCTTTTTCTTTCCCATCCTATATAACTATTTTCAGAATCATTCCAAGTTCTTTTTCTATAATAAAATGTAAATATTGGTTCATTTTCATTTGCATATTTCTTATTTAATTTTTCTATTTCTTCTTTTCCTGTTTCTATTATTATATCATCAAAATCCTCATCTTTACTACTGCTTGCACTGCAATCTCCTAACAAAGCAAAATACATATTCTCGCTTTTATTAGCTAGATAATACACTTCTAATTTTTTTACCAGTTCTCTTACTCTATTTGGTTCTTTTAAAATCGTTGGTATTACAACACATGTTAAATCTTCTTTTGGAACTCCTCCACTCATATCTATTTTTGGTATTAATTTAGGTTTAAGTATTTTACCAAGTATATATTGTATTATTTGAATAACTAAAGATTGAATAGGAATTAATATAAATAAGCCAATTATAAATTTCATAAGTACTGAAATATCTATGCAACTAACTATAAAAACAGTTAATAATAGTGATATAATCCAATTTGTTGCAATATATATTTTTGTTTTTTCTCTATTCGAATATTTTTTATACTTTTTTCCTAATATATTTGATAATAATAATTCTTCTCCTTTATCTATTAAATAATATCCCACATGTTTTTCTTTTTTATTTTTTCCATTACCAGCTAATTCCAAAACTTTATTAGCTATATATATTTCTGATACTTTTGTCTTTTTAGATATTTGTTTTATTTTATTTCTATAATATTCTTTTGTTTTGTAATCCATATTATCATATACATTTAAAGGATCTTTCTTTAAAATATCTTCTACACCATTTAATTTTTCAAATATTTCTTGAAAATTAATTCTTTGTAATGTTTTTATACTATTAATAGCATTTCCCATAGATACTTTTTTAGTAGCTATATCAAAATGTTCTTTTCTAATTACATCAGATATACTTGTACCCATTTTATTTACTTGTTCTTCTAGAACATTTAAAAAAGGATACCCTGCTCTACCATATTTTTTTAACTTATATGACATATATTCTATAAATGGATATTTCATGTCTTCATAATTAGTAATTTTTGTTTTATAATCAGTAAGATTTTTATATTTCGGCTTATTCTGTCCTTCTACTAACCTTTGAGTTATATTTTGCACTTTATATTTTTGTATTTGAGACACATATATTCTTTCACATATTTGACGTATATTCTCCATAAGAGCAATTTGAATAAATAAAGATATGTTCCATATTTCTTCCATACTTAAAGTTTTTTTATTTTGATATGCTTGTAAAAACTCGCTTAAATTCTTTGAATTTATTTTTGAATCTGTATATGCAACTATTTCAGAAGCTAGCACATATATTCTTGCAAATCCTTTATATATTCCATTTGCTAATCCTTGAAAATTAACATATTTTCTTTTACTTAATTCTTTAAGTATAACTTGATACATTTCTTCTATAGTATAAAAATTATCTAACAACCATTCTCCTGCTGGATGAATTTGTATGTTTTGTTTTACATGTTCATTTAATAATTGATAAGTATAAGAAATAATTTCAAAATTTTCTTTTACTCTAGGTATTGGATAAGTATTTTTATCTGAATTTTTAGTTATCACATGATCTGTAGCTATTTTTTCCATATAATTTTCTAATTGATTTTTTTCTAATACAACACCTCTAATGTTTAATATCTTATTATCTTTCAATTCTTTCCACTCTCTTTCTACTTACTATACTTTTGATATTGTTTGCAAAAAGTGGAATTTTTATACTATTTAATTTTTAATTTATTTATTGTTTATTTTATTATATTTTGGATATACTAAAATTAAATTTTATTTTAAAAGGAGAACAATAAAATAATGACCAAAAACAGTGATATTAATATTTCTAAAGTATATAGTAACCAATGTTTGCTAAGTAAAGAAGACTTTTTAAAAATATATAATATTAAAGAAGAAAGTTTAACTTCTGAAGAAGCAAAAGAATTATTAGAAAATCATGGTTATAATGAAGTGTCAAATAATAAACCCCAAAAATGGTATAATTATTTTCTTCAGAGTTTATTTAGTCCTTTTAATAGTATCTTATTAGGTATTACTCTAATATTGTTATATACAGATGTTATATTACCATCCCAGCCTAATTATTCTAATATTATAGTGATTCTTGTTCTTGTTACAATAAGCTCCTTATTAGAATTTTTTCAAGAATATCGTTCCAATAAATCTGCTGAGAAATTAAAAGAATTAGTTGCTACAACTGCAACTGTTATTCGTAATAATAAAACTATTCATATACCAATCAAAAATATTGTATTTAAAGATATCGTTCTTCTATCTGCTGGAAGTATGTTGCCTGCTGATGTTAGAGTAATAGAATCTAAAGACTTGTTTGTAGGTCAATCATCACTAACAGGTGAATCTGAAGCAGTAAAAAAAGTTTCTAATTCTGAACTAAATAAAAATGAAGTCAACTCTATTTCTGATTTAGACACAATCTGTTTTATGGGAACAAATGTAATAAGTGGAAGTGCAAAAGCTGTTGTTATAAAAACAGGAAATGACACATATTTAGGAAAAATAGCAGACACTTTATCTTCTGGTAAACCTAAAACAGCATTTCAAAAAGGAATTGAAAGTGTAAGTAAATTACTAATAAAATTTATGATATTTATGATTCCAATTGTATTTTTATTAAATGCATGGAAACATGATCTGATTTTATCATTTACTTTTGCAGTAGCAATTGCTATTGGAATTACACCTTGGGAGAAGTTCAATAAGGACAAAATTGTTCTTATTGACTTCTTCCAAAATTTTTTATGTTAGATAGTCAAATATTGATATAAATTATTTAGTCAAATTTGTATTCAAAATTAATTTATGGAGGTTTTTAGAAATGAATAATAAAATTACATATCACAAAGTTGGAGATTATTATTTGCCTAGTTTATATTTAGAAAAAGATGAATATAAAAAAGATTATCAAATTGGAAAGTATGGTCATTTAAGACTAGAGTATTTAAAAACGCATAAGAAAGCTGAATATACTATAATGCTTATGGACGGTAGCTTAAGAAAACATATTGTAGATACTGATAAACAAGCTAAAGAAAGATTTGAAATACTTATGAAACAAATGCTAGAAAAAAATCCTATTGATGAAGAATTAAAAAATACTGACCCATTGAGATGGGTAGGATTTATGAATAATTATAAGCATTTAGTTGAAGAAATAATTTTTAAAGAACTAATTTGCATATAAAATTTCAAATTTTTTTGAAAAATCTCTATACTTTTTCAAAAATTTAGTGTATAATTAAAGAAATTAAGGAATACTATGTATTGTAGATAGATATTCTACTAGGTCTGAAATAGCTTGCTAGATTAGGACCTGACCCGAGCTGATGCTAAGCGTCAGTAAAAGCCATTCAAAGGAATGGCTTTTTATATGTCTTTATTTATGAAAAAAATTTTTTATTTTCAGAATTATCTTTTTAAATAAAGGTTCCCTATATTCTATCATTTCCGTGTTTTTAACTGGTTCTTCAATATTTTTTTCATTCTTATTTTTAAAAAGATTATCTGGATTATATTTTTCATGTAAGAATTCTTGATATTGGAGTTCATTTATATTTAATTTATCAATGTATTGTTTTTTTTGAATTTCATCAATGCACCAATAATTATAGCATATCATTCCTATAATCCCTCGTGTTTCATCAAGTAGATTTAAATCTTTTAAAGGCTTATTATAATCAAAATCACATTTATATTCTTTTGATGCGTTATCGTTTAAATATTTCAAAAGTTTTTTAGGTATTTTATTTATATCTTCTTGTTTTATTCCTTTTAAATAGTAAATAACTTCTGCCATTGCATTTGCATTTTTTACACTAACCATTTTTTACCTCTATTCTATATTGTGTTCATCATTAGTAGATTCTATTCTTCCATTTTCTAGTACATTGCCCCTAATAATTCTAGTGGCACTTTGCATATTAGATAACCTTGTTTTATCATCTTCTATGCAATCTGCAAAACCATTCTTTCCTTTTTCCGAAGATAATCTTGTATGTTCTAGATATTGTAATCTTCTATTACATTTCTGTATTAAATGAGGAATACTTTCTATGCTAGGTTCTATTCCTAAAGATTCCAAACTTCCTTCCAAATTATTGACCTTTATTTGTTCAAAATATTCTTTTAAGCTTTGTAATGCATTTTGTGGATTTTGTTGATATTCCTCCATATAATGAGGATAAACTAGTTGTGCAATCATATACCTCGCCCTATAATCAACATTAGGTTCTGACTGTGCCAATCTTCCTAAAACAAAGCCTAGTTGTCCATTTGTTATTCCGTATTTCCTTTGCATGTGAATAATGTCCTCTTGTTTTATTTCTCCTTGTTGTTCTTTTATTCTCATTAGTTCTAATTTTGCAAATGTTTCTGCTCCATCATCATAATGGCTTATACTAGTTCCTTTTTCTCTATTCACAACATCATCTCGTGATGCAATACCATTTTCCAATAAATATTGACTTAGCATTGCTTCAAAACAAAGTGGAGTTACTTCGCCCATTAAATTTCTAGTAGGATTATCATTTTCAATAAAATCAAAAGTATGAGATAACTCATGTACCAACAAATAAATATCCTCTATAGTTCCTCTGCATGGAACATATATAGCTGATTTACCATTTTTCGACATTACACATGCTGTTTTAGTATGTACAGGCATTCCGTCATCTTTAGTCTTTAAAAAGTCTTCATCTTCATTTAACTGGTACATGTTAAAATCAAAATCACTTTTACCATCTAAAATATCCTTTACTCTTTCATATAATTGTTGATCTAAACCTTTGAAAAATTGTAAAGCGACATCTTTTGTTTGCTCTTCTGAAAATGGTTTTGTAATTTGATTAATATGTCTATCTTTTATTTGTAACCCATTAGTCATCATTCCAGAAATTCTATATAACAAACCATAATCCGTACTATTTCTTCTGTTTCGTAAATTTTCATCTATAAAACTATTTAACATTTGCAATTTATCAGTTGGTATTTCAAATTCTTTTTCTGATTCTTTTAGAAAGCATTGTACTAATCCTTGTTTTTGTTCATCTGTTAATTCATCAAATTCAGATATACTTTCTATTTCTTCTAATAATTGCTTTTTATTTCTTTTTTCATCTCTTTGTCTATGCTGACAATATAAACTATATGCCTTTCTCAGTACAGACCTACTAACTGTATGTTCACTAAATTTTTCTAAAAATATAGTTTTATCATTTTTACCACATGGCAAAAATCCAAAATATCTAACATAAGTTAATATATTACCGAGCATATTTACACCTGTACAGGTTCTTTCATAATTAACTCCATTGTCTTCAAACCAATGTCCTATATCATTATAGATTATCTCGCTATAACGACCTTCTTGTATAACACCTTTACTATCGATAACTTGTCCACTTCCTCTATAATCTTGTTCTGCATACGCTAAATTTCTCCACCCCTCAATTCTACCATTATCCTTTTCTTTAGCTAATTGAACTTGGTGAAAAGAAACCATTCTATCATCATCTTTCATTATGTAATATCTTGTTTCCGTATTTCCATTTATTTTCTTATCTATTAATTCTTTTGCTGAACTTATTTGTGAATGTATATCCTTTTTTAATTGTTCTATATCCTCTTGCGTTAATATAGATAAAGGAATTTGGTTTTCATATTCCTGTATCGCAGTATTTACTACTTCGACTTCCTTCTTTCCTCTTAATTCCGAAAATTCAGGCTTGTTTCTTATATATGTATCAATTGTAAATTTTTTTAATAAAACAACTAATTTTTTAAAATCTCCTGTATCAGTTCTATCCAAAACACTTATTTTTAATGGATTACTCATTGTTTCCTCCTCAATTTAAATGCAATAAGTTTTTAATAAAATGTATAATTTTTTGATAAAAACATTCTTTATTAACTTCCATTAGTAGATTCTTGTTCCCATTTTCTCTTTTTGCTGTATCTACTTGTTCTTTCTTAAATTTCTTTAGGCACAAAACTTGATATTTCCAAAACTTCTTTATATGCCTTTGGATAGTTATCTTCCATCTTTAGTTTCCTCCATAAAATTTACTATAATCTTTTATTCTTTAACAAATTTATAATATGCCTAAAGTCTTTACCCTTAAAGAAAAATTTTTCTGCTTTAGTAAAAGGAATATTGTTTTTTCTTTTATAGTCTAATTTATCAATCACAGTCAGCATATCTGAAACCTGAAATAATCGCTTTTTAGTATGGTCAAATTCTATTCTTCTTTCTACTTTTGGATTTGTAGCAAAGAGTGTATCTAGTATAGTTGCTAATGTTTCTTGTCCGTTATCATAATAAATAACAATTTTATCAAATGATTCCAAGTAATCTCTATTATCACTGATAAATTGACCTATCTCTCTTGCCAAATCCATATTTAGTTGCATTTTCTTGTTTATATATTTTTTATCTATTATAACAGTTCTTATCTTGGCTTTTACTCTACTTGAAAAATAAAATATTGCCCAAAATATGCTTTTTCTTCTCTCAAAATCGAAATGAGAATAGTCTCCTCTTTTAGCAATCAGGTATGCTAAATGTATCATTCCATCATAATTAAAAGTAGTTAATTTTTCATTAAGATATTTTAATTCTGTTTGTATTGAATCGGAACTTTCGTGTAATGTAAATGAAACAGCATATAAATCTGAACTCCCATCTACAAATCCAAAATCTCCGCTCTCATCTACAAATATATTTAGTCTCTTTATTGTAATCACCCTTCATTCTTTTAATCTAATATTGCTATTTACATTTATACCATAAAATAACATTTTTCTCAATAGAACTATTGGATTTTTCAAATTTTTATTGACATTTACATAAAAAGGTGATATATAGTAATCGTATTTTATAGTACACTGAAAAATTAATAGACACGAAACATTAGTTAGTAATGTGGTACAATAAGTTATTCTCCCACTTCCGAGACATAGAGAATTAAGATTTGTAATAAGCTACTAACCCAATGCGGTGAAAAATATTTTGGCTGGTTTAGAAGAATAGTTTGTAAAATGTCCAGCAGTGGTTAAGACCGATTAGCATGTTTCAAATAAAATTTACTACTTTGCAAAAAAATTGCAATATTGGTAGTTTTATTTGTTGTGCCTAATGGGTCTTTTTGTTATGTTTGCGAAAATAGCTAAATATGTATTGCCCTATTTCCTCGTAAAGCATAACAAGAAGATACTGAAAAAATTTTATGCAGGTATGCAAAAAAAATTTTTCAGTAGTCAAAATAATATTCGAATAGAGATGAAAATATTATTTTGATTTGGCAAAGCCAAACATAAATTGTCTATCGTAAGATTAGATAATTTATGAGCCCTCTGCTAGGAGCCCACGACATCTTTGCAAAACGCAGTTTTGAAAGTGTCATAGTGGGTTACATACTTTTGCAAGAAAGTTATGTAACAGCTTCCTTCGGTCGCCTCCTTGCTACCTGCAAGAAAGGATATTTTAAATGGACAAAACAAATTATTCAGTAGCTAGAGTAGAAACTTATACTAAAACAAGTATAACTAAAGCTGAAAGACACAACGAAAGAAAAAATAAATCATATTCTAATATGAATGTTGATTTATCTCAAACACCAAACAATATATATTATAAAAGATGTGAAACTACCTACAACGAAAAATTAAAAGAGTTGATAGATAGTAAACAAGTATCATTAAGAGGACTAAAAAAGGATGCAAAGTTATTTGATGAACTTATATTTGATATTAACTCTGACTATTTTGAAAAACATGGTGGCTATGAATTTGCAAAAGAGTTTTATGAAAAAGCATTTCACTTTGCTGAACAAGAAATGGGAACTGATAATATTATATCTGCTGTTATGCATGCAGACGAATTAAATACCGTCTTAACAGAAGAATATGGAAAACCTATATATCATTATCACTTGCATGTTGTGGCACTTCCTGTTGTAAGAAAAGAAGTAAAATGGACAAAGAAATGTAAAGATAAATCTTTGATTGGAACTACAAAAGAAGTAATAAATCAAGTAAGCCATAGTAATAAATGGAAGTCAGAGCAAGTATTGGATAATCAAGGAAAGCCTGTATATGATAAAAAAGGAAATGCAATTTTAATAAAATCGTATAGCTTATTACAAGACAGATTTTTTAATTACATGTCTGATAGTGGTTATAAAGACTTTATCCGTGGTGTAAAAGGAAGTAATCAAGAACATTTAGATGATTTACAGTTTAAAATTAAAAAAGATACTGAAAGACTAGAAAGCATTACAAATAAAGTTGAAGAAAAAGAAAATTCCTATAATGAGTATATGAAGTATGATAAGCAAATTAAAGATATTTCAAATTTAGGAAAGCAAAAGCGATTTTCTAAAAAGGTTGAATTAGAACAAAAAGATTACGAAAGTTTAACTGAATATGCTAAAAAAGGAATTGTTGCAGATAAAGAAATATATGAGCTTAATAGTAGAATTGATAATTTAAGAAATGCAGTAAATAAATGGAAATCTCTATATGTTGATATAGTAGAAAAAACAAAAGACTACTTCCATGCTATAAAACTTGCACCACAAAAAGTTACAAATTTCTTTAAAGTCCTATTTGATAAAGAGAAACAAGATGAGTTAGAAAAACAGCGAATTGAACAAGAAAAAATACAAGCTGAAAGAAAAGCTCGTGAACAAGCCAAACTTGAAAAACAAAAATTGAATAACTCTCCTGAATACAAGAAAAAAAGGAGGGCTGACAGAGATGCAAGATAATGAAAAAATATATATAATTGAACTAACTAATGAAGAATATGAGTATGTAGAAAACTTAAAAAAAGAATATTATGAGAAATTAAGTAAAATGACTAAAAAAGAAAGATTACAATATTTTAGAGATAACTATTGTAATGAGCAAAAATTGAACTTTGAAAAAGAAATAAATGGCACTATATACAAAGTAAATACTCACTTTGATGAAAATGCTGAAGAAAGTATCTTAAACAAATTTTTTAGACTAATAAAAAAATCTTGAGAATCACTTGAAGTATTAAAACGAATATGATATTATGTGAACACTACAAATTGAAATATACAATTTATATCATATTCGGCTGTCTAAAGGAAAGGAGTTGTTATGGGACAGTCAAATAATGAAAAAATAACTGCTTTGTACTGCCGTTTATCAAGAGATGATGAACAGCTAGGAGAAAGCAATAGTATTAAAAATCAAAAATCAATTTTAAGTAAATATGCTAAAGATAATCATTTTATAAATACCAAATTCTTTGTAGATGATGGATATTCTGGAACAAGTTTTACAAGACCTGCATTTATGGAAATGATGGAGCTTGCAGAAAGTGGAAATGTTGGAACAATTATCGTAAAAGACCATTCAAGACTTGGTAGAAATAGATTAATAATTGGTCAATTATTAGAAGAAGATTTTGTTAGACTTCGGTATTAGATATATTGCTATAATGGACAATATTGATACAGATAAGGGACTAAATGATTTTCTTCCTATACAAGACTGGTTTAATGAAATGCATGCTAAAAATACAAGTCAAAAAGTTCGAGCAGTATTTAAAAATAAAGGTAATTCAGGTATTCCTTTAACTATTAATGTTCCTTATGGTTATAAAAAAGATCCTTTAGATAAAACTAAATGGATTATAGATGAACCAGCTGCAGAAATAGTAAGAAGAATATATGATTTATGTATTCAAGGATATGGAACTCATCAAATATGCAATATATTAAAACAGGAAAAAGTTCCAACTCCAAAAGAATATAAAGCAATCCATGGCTTATGCAATTATCATATATCTGAAGTCAAATATTGTTGGCAGGATAGGTCTATATACGACATCTTATTCAGACAAGAATATATTGGAGATACAGTAAATTTTAAAGGCACAACTAAATCTTTTAAAGACAAAAGTAAAATTTATTTTCCAAAAGAACAATGGAAGATATTTAAAAATACACATGAGCCTATCATTGATAAAGAAACTTGGAATACTGTACAACGCATTCGAGAAAATAGACAACGCCCTACTAAGCTTGGTAAAACAAATATATTTTCAGGACATTTATTTTGTAAGGATTGTGGCTCAAAATTATATTATTGTACTTCGAGAAGTTATAAAGAAAACAGACACTTTTATAGATGCTCAAAATATAAAAATACTTCTTCTAAATCATGTACAAGTCATACTATTAGAGAGCATATCTTAAAAGAATTAGTTTTAGAAAATATTAAACAAGTCCTATCTTATATTAGTTCTTATGAAGATTTATTCATAAAACAAAAACTTGAGACTTCACTTGAAGAACAGAAAAAAATAGATAGCATAAACAAAAAATTATTATCACAATATGAAAAACGAATAAAAGATATTGATAACTTGATACAGCATATTTACGAAGATAATATTTCTGGCAAAATTACAGATGAAAGATTTACTACTCTGTCATTAAATTATGAAAAAGAACAAAAAGAACTTAAAAGTAAAGTTAAAGAATTAGCTAATATGCTTGATAAAACTAAACAACAAGAACTAGATTTAACATCTTTTGTTAGTAAAGTAAAACAATACACTGAAATTTCAGAACTTACACCAGAAATTATAAATGAATTAATTTCTAAAATATATGTATATCAATCAGAAAAGGTAAATGGTAAACCAACTCAGCAAATAGACATTTACTATAACGGAGTTGGAATTATAAATATTCCACTAAATGAATATGAGCTAGAAAATGCTTTTCAGGAAAGTATTAAAAAAATAAAAACCGCTTAGCCTATACTATTAAAGTAAAGGAGCACATACCAATAATTGTCCTTGTTGGTAGTGCTCCTTTGTTACTCCCTGTTATTCTTTCATCTAGTTTGTCAAAATCTGCTATATCAATGTCTAAGAAAAAAACAATAGTTAAAAAATTAGATTCTATACAAAGTTTTGGTGCCATGAATATTTTATGTACTGACAAAACTGGTACATTAACTGAGGATAAAATAATATTAGAAAAATATTTAGATATTTATGGTAATGAAAATTTTAGAATATTAAAACATGCTTTTTTAAATTCATATTTTCAAACAGGTTTAAAGGGAAATATAGATGAAGCTATAATTAAGAGAGGGATAGAAAAAGATATGGTAAATATTTTATCTAATTACAATAAAGTAGATGAAATACCATTTGATTTTTCTCGCAGAAGATTATCCATTGTTGTAGATGATGGGAAAAAGAGACAACTTATAACTAAGGGTGCTGTAGAAGAAATATTTAATATCTGTACAATGGCAGATTACAATGGAAATGTCATTTCTCTTACAGATGATATAAAAGAAAATATATTAAAAATATGCAAAGAATTAAATAAAAATGGTCTAAGAGTAATAGGTGTATGTCAAAAAAATGACATTTCTAATATCAAAAATTTTAGTGTATCTGATGAAACTAATATGGTATTACTAGGTTTTATTGGCTTTTTAGATCCACCTAAAAAAACAGCAAGTGAATCCATTAAAAAATTAAACGATTCTGGAATTAGAGTTATAGTTTTAACAGGAGATAATGCTGAAGTATCTAAATGCATTTGTGACAAAGTTAATATAAATTCCAATAAAATTATTTTCGGTAATGATATAGAAAAAATGTCTGATACCGCCGTTTCTCGTATATTAGAAGATACTAATATTTTTGTTAAATTATCACCTATACAAAAAGCACGAATTGTACGTTTATTAAAGGGGAATGGTAATATTGTAGGTTATATGGGTGATGGAATAAATGATAGTCCTTCACTTATTAATTCAGATGTAGGTATTTCTGTTGATACAGCTGTTGATATTGCCAAAGAAACTGCTGATATAATACTCTTAGAAAAAGATTTAAATGTTTTATTAGATGGTGTTACAGAAGGAAGAAAAACTTTTGGAAATTTAATAAAATATATAAAAATGGCAGTAAGTTTTAACTTTGGAGAAGTATCTTCTGTGATTATAGCAAGTATCTTTCTACCATTTTTACCTATTACTCCTATACAATTACTAGTACAAAGTTTGCTATATGATATTGGTCAATTAACACTCCCTTTTGATAATGTAGACTCTGAATATATTCAAAAACCACAAAAATGGAGTTTGTCTAGTTTGAAACATTTTATGTTTTTTATGGGACCTATTAGTTCATCATTTGATATACTAGTTTTCTTATCTCTATGGTTCATATTTGGATTAAGAGCTTCTGATAGCAGTCTTTTTCAAACAATATGGTTTTCATATGGAATAGTATCAAATTTAATAGGAATGCACATAATAAGAACTGCAAAAATGCCATTTGTTCAAAGTAATGCTTCTAAAGTAGTCTATGCGTCATCAATATTGCTTAGTATAATAGCAATTATTGTACCATTTACTATATTAGGTAATATTATAGGTTTAGTTCCTATTCCTCTTAAATATTTAAGCATTATTATAGGATTTCCGATTTTATATTGTTTTGTAGCACTATTTGCTAAAAAAATTTATATTAAAAAATATGGAGAATGGATATAAGCTGTTATTCTAATATAACAGCTTATATCCTCTAACTTTGTTCATTACAATAATCCATTATTCCATTATATATTCCCCAAGCCAATTTGTCTTGATATTCATCATCTAACAACAATTTCTCCTCTTCTGAATTTGACAAAAATCCACATTCTACAATAGAAATTGGTATTTCCACATTCTTCATTATATAAACTGTATCTAATTTCATTGGAACGCGTTTATTATCTTTTTGTATTGCTTCATTCAAATTTTCTTGTAATTTTTTTGCTAATTCTATGCTTTTCTCATTTCTACTATTATAAAAACATTGCCATCCCCAATATTGTTCTTGTGGTATTTTATTTAAATGTATTGATACAAACAAATCTGCACTAGATGAATTGCCTATTTTTACTCTGTTTTTCAAATCTGAATTTTTCTTTTCTCTTAAAGTTTTACTATCTATATCATATATAGCATTTTCATCGCTTCTTGTTAAAATTACAGTACTTCCACTTTGTTCTAATAAGCTTTGTACTTTTAGTGCTATTTTCAAATTAGTTTCCGCTTCAGTAGTTCCATTAGAACTCTGTGCCCCTTCATCTGGTACTCCATGTCCTGCGTCTATTACTATAACCTTACCACTTACTGGTAATGATACAGTTTCAATTGTATCATTACTCCTCGCTATTTTAAAAGAAAAAGCAAACAATAAAATAAAGATTGTAATAATTGTAGAAAAATAAATTAATTGTCTTTTTGTTATAACAAACATATTGTACTCACATCCTATCTCTACATTTATTTATATTCATTTATCGCTTACTTTATTCAAGAATAAATATTGATTTTTCTCTACATATATAATTAAAATTAAATGCTTTTAAGTTTTTAAATAAACATGAGAT
The DNA here is from genome assembly GCA_944388605.1 of uncultured Clostridia bacterium. Lineage (GTDB taxonomy): Bacteria > Bacillota > Clostridia > TANB77 > CAG-508 > CALXJJ01. Next base: position 9,231 of record CALXJJ010000020.1, on the reverse strand, counting down.
GTATATTTTTTGTATATTTTATCTATATAATATATATTGTATTTTTATTATTTTAAATTATTGTTAATTACATGTATTAAACCTTCTTTGTCACTTATTATATCTTTTAAACATTCTGGTAAAATATTATACTTATTTATTTTATTCAACTCTAACCATTCGTATTGTAAATATTGTTTTCCTTCTACATTATGAATTGTATAATTTATTTTTTTATCTTCTTCATTTACAAATTCTATTTTATATAAAAAATATATTTCATGATATTTATTATTTTCAAATTCAAAAAAGTTCTCTATTGTTGATTTATACTCAATTATTTCTACATCTTTACCTAATTCTTCTTTTATTTCCCTTTTTATTGCTTGTTCTGAAGTTTCTCCTATTTCTATTCTACCACCTGGTAAACAATAGTGATCTTTGTTAATATCTCTATGAGTTAGTATTTTATTATTATGAATTATTATTCCTGCTACTCTAATATTTAACTTATATCCTTCTACATCTATAGTTAAATCCATTTTTCTCCTCCTTTACTACAGCATAAATCTGGTTGAAAAATTTTTAATTTTTTAGTAATCAAAACAAGTTTGAAATTTATGAATCATACGTATGTAGGTATATTGCCTAAATTTTAAACGATGTTTGACAATGTCAAAATTATAATTATTTTTCAACGTTTTCTCCTATCTATTACATATGTACTTCCCATAGTAGTTTTAGCCAGATGTTTCACTCCTGCTCCTGCTTCTCCTATTTCTAAAGCATTATGGAATCTACCTTTATCTATTTCCACAACTCCTATTGAAATAGAAGTTAGTGGAAATTGCTCTATTATACCTCTTCTATTTGCGACTTCAATATATCCTCTTTCTAAATCCTCCTGTGTAAAATATTTCTTCACATTTTTATCAAACTCTGCTATTATGTTCTGACATATTTCATCATAATTCATTTTTCCTATAATTGCTACAAAATCGTCTCCTCCAATATGTCCTACAAAAGAGTTATCACATTCTGCTACATGTATATTTTTCAATATAGTCCTTGCTGTAAATTTTATTATTTCATCTCCTTCTAAAAATCCATATACATCATTATATGCTTTAAAATTATCTAAATCTAAATACATAATTGCAAATTCTTCTTTATTTATTAATCTTTTCTTTATTTCTGCTTGTATTTGTACATTTCCAGGTAATCCAGTAAGTGGACTTACTCTTCTATTTGTATACAATAATCTTATTATATTCTTTATTGTATAATACAAATATTCTTTACAAGCTGGAGCTTTTATATAATATTCAACAGATACTTTTAATACATCTAACCTATGTGCTTTATCTTCATTAGATGAAATTACTATTATAGGAGTAATACTATTATCTTCATTAGTTCTAATCTTTTTACATACATCTACTATATTTTCATCTATATTATCTTCGTCTATTATTATTAATGCGGGTATATTTTTTAATGCTATCTCTAAATCTTCTGTTTTTACACTTGTGAATTTATACTCTCTTTCTTCTGCAAAAAGTTCTTGTAGCATGTATAATAATTTCTTCTCATTGTCTATTAAAAATATCTCTTGTATCATTGACTATTTCTCCTTATTTTTTAATCTTTTTTTTAATGCTTTTAAATCTATTTTTTGATTCAATATTTCTGTTATCTTTTCAGCTTTCATAGTTGGAAAAGCCTCTTTTAATCTTTTTGCATTCTTGTATAATCTTATTCTTATACGTATTTGTTTTCTTTTTATTTTTCTTAAACTTTTCTCTAATTCTTCTAATTTAATATATTTTTCACTTGTAACATTCTTCATCTCTTCTAATTTCTGTTTAATATTCTCTGTTAAATCATTTACTTTCTCTAAAGCTACTGATAATTTACTCATATTTATAGAACTTATAATTGTATCAGTAATTAATATAATATACAATAAAATATTAATTACTATTAATGTATCTCTATCTATAAGATCTATATACTTTTGTATAGTTGGATGTATCACTAATGTAAATAATACTCCTAATACTCCCCAATAAAATGAATTTAACAAACATATTCTTCCTTGAAAGTTAAATTTATTATTTGAGTAATCCCAGTATTTTGTATGAAATATTTTTTCTAGTAAAACTCCTACTATATATTCCCATATAGTTAAAACTACAAAACTTATTAAAAATAGTATTACAATATTATCCTTAAACTTATTTAAGAAAACAATCATAATTATAGCCCCAAATCCATATATTGGGCATATTGGACCATGTAAAAATCCACTATTTATTATTTTTTTTTGTAAATAACTTTTTAGGATGGATTCCATGACCCACCCTAAAAATGAATATATGATGAAATACAGTAGTATTCTTAATGTCTCTTCCATATTTAACCACATTCCTTACTAAGGTAAAATCAGTTTTAATATGTGCATGTAACATGTTGTGTTTCTGATACGCCACTTTTATTATACACTGTAACAGTTATATCATTATTTCCTTGGTCTAATGGTAGTTCAAATTCTATGTTTGTTCCCTCTAAAGTTTGTCCCTCTGTTGTAAATTCTTTTCCATTTATACTTCCTTCAACTTTATCTATTCCTTCTTCATCACTGGTTACTATTATTAATTTAGCTCTATCACCAGATTGATATAACTCTAATTTTGGTTTTATAGTTCCTTTTATTTCTACTTCTTCTATCTTTTCATTATCACTTGTATCTACAGCTGTTACCTTTAGTGTGTTTTGACCTTGGGCAACTTGAACTTTTTCCTCTATTTGTTTAGAATTTTGTTCATTTGCATCTACTTGAGTTTCTTCTCCACCATTCCACGAATATTTAATATATTTTAGTGCCACATTATCCTGTGCTGTAATTTTTACTGTTCCATCTCCATTATCTTTAATTTCTATTTTTGGTTCATCTGTATCTTCTTTTTCATATATATATTGCTTTTCATATTTAGCTTGTTTTCCATCTGTTGCAATTACTGTAACATTCAATGTATTATTTCCTGCTTTTAATGCAATTTCCTCAGTAATTTGATTTCTTCCTCTTCCTTGCAATATAGTATTATCTCCATTATTCCAATTATACACAATTCTTTCTATAGGACTTTTATAACTTACAGATATTGTTAGTATTGAATCATTTCTTTGAATATCTACTATTGGTATTGCTTGCCTATCTGCTTTTTCGGCAGTATCTTTTACTAATGCATATGTTCCTTGTCCTATCATAAATATACCAAATAGTATTATTGCTACTGAAAAGAAACGAACTATTGCTTTTATATCTGCAGGAGTCCTGCTACTTCTTTTATTCTTTTTATTTTCTATCATTAAAATCTGATTCATTTACACATTTTTCCCTTGTATATATTTAAGTTTTAGGAATAACTTATAACCTTTTTAACAATCGTATTATAACATACACAATATCTGTTGTAAAGGATAAATATATGTACTTTTTCTATTCTTCTCTTGCTTTTACTATTAATCTTTGAGTACCATAATTTGAGCATGTAATCAATGTTACTTCTCTTTTCCCATCTGTTAATTGACTAGTACATGCTACATCATCAGGTTCTACTTTATACATATCATATACTTTGTACTTTATCGTTGTATTTGTAGAATCTGTAAGTTCTATTATTGCCCCTATTTCTATTTTAGATAAATTTCCAAATAACTTTCCGTTTTTATAATTGTGACCTACTATACAATAATTTCCTATTTGATTAGGAGCTGGTCCCCAAAATTTATTTAACGATATTTTCAACAATTCTTCTGAAGTTTCTGATAAAACCGGATAATTAATTCCTAAACTAGGAATATTCAATATCGACTCAGTAGTATAATTTGTTCCATCATTTGCTGTATATTCACCCATATTAACTGTTGATTGTGGTTGTACAATTTGCTCTTCTGCCTGCTGTGCTTCTTCTTCACTCAATGCTACTACAATAACTTTTCTTTCATTTTTTCTAATTGTCTCATCTTCTTGCTTTTCTCTTATGTTCTCTAATATATCTTGTGAAACTTCTTCACTTTTATTTCTATCATATTCTGCATAAATATAATAAGAAAATAGCACTACTATTGCAAAAATAGATATCATAAATTGAATTTTATATCTTTTCTTTTTTTTCTTCAATTCTGGTGTAACATATAATTTTTTTGTAACTAGTATTTGATTCAACTATTTTCCTCCTTTCACATTTATACAATTGTATTATATCATAAAACAAATAAATATCCAATATGTTTTAATATTTTTCTATGAAAGTTAAAAGATATTTCTTAATTTTTCTAGGTTTTACATTCTTATAATTATAACTATTTTCACACTATATCTGTAAATATATGGATTTTATATCATATTTGCTATTTTTGCAAATTGTTCTATTGTTATCTTTTCTCCTCTTATTTTTTCATCTATTTTTAATTCTTGTAAAATATGCAAAATATTTTCTTTAGAAGCAAATCCACTGTTTGCTACTGCATTCGCGAAAACCTTTCTTCTTTGCATAAAAGCTACCTTTATGAGCTTAAAAAATTTTTGTTCATCATTAACTTTTACTGGTGGTTCTCTTCTTATATTTAATTTTATAACACAAGAATTTACCTCTGGTGCAGGAATAAAACTATCTTTAGGAACATCTATTATTTTATTCCCTGTTGAATAATAAAATACTGAATATGTTATTGCACCACATTCTTTATCTCCTGGAATTGATATTATTCTATCTGCTACTTCCTTTTGAACCATAACAGTAATACTTTTTATAGGTAATTTTTCCTCTAATAATTTCATTATTATTGGAGTAGTTATGTAATATGGCAAATTTGCTACTATTTTTACACTCTCATATTGGTTATTTCTTATTATATCCTTTAAATTCACTTTCAAAATATCATCATTTATAAGCTCAAAGTTTGAGTATTGTATAAATCTATCTTTTAATATTTTGATCATTCTTTTATCTAATTCAACTGCTATTACTTTTCCAGCTTTTTCTAATAACTCATTTGTCAAAGTCCCTAGTCCAGGTCCTATTTCTATTACCAAATCTTTTTCATTAATTTCAGAACTATTTACTATTTTTTCTAATACTTCACTATCAATTAAAAAATTTTGTCCTAAACTTTTATCTGCCTTAATTTTATATTTTTTCATAATATTCATTGTTTCTATATATGTATCATTCATTTTATTTAATTCCCTTCTTACATTTAATTTTTTACAGAAAGCAAAAGAACAAATCGGAAAGCCTTATAATTTGTACTAATTTTAAACTTTCTCTTTGGCTTTCCGTAAATTTGTTCCTAAGCCAATTTTACGCAAGTAAAATTGTGTGCATTCGTTGGAGCGTAGCGACTTTTATACAATAGGAAAGTTATCCTTTCCTAATTGTATAAAAAAAATTCTGTTTTGTAGCAAATTTTAATGCTTTCTAATTTATTTATATTATTATATCATAATCATAAATTTTTTTCATATTCATATTTATAATGTATTTTGTTTATTATAAAATTTTTATTGCTATTTCTATTATTATAAACAAATTTTATATAATTTCTCTGTAATCTACATATTTTTTTAGTTTTGTTAATATATAATTGACATAATAAGTAAAAATATGTATAATATATTTATTCTCTTTTAGAGATTTTTTGTAGTCCACTTCTTAATAGTTATTTCTATGGAGGTATTGCAATGACAGTAAATGTACATAATGTACCTATTCATTTATTAATATCTATGGTAAACAACTCAACTAATCCATATTTTCTTGCTACAATATCAACTCATCCTGATTATCAAATAAGAACTGCTATAGCTAAAAACTACTATACAAGTAAAAAAACATTAGTTAATTTATCAAATGATTCATCTTATCGCGTAAGAGCTTCTGTTGCAAGTAATTCTAATACACCAGAAGAGATTTTGGAAAGTTTGTCTACTGACATCTTTGAAACAGTTAGAGAAAACGTAGCTTTAAATCCCAATATTGGCTATTCAACATTAGTTAAACTTTCTAAAGACTATTTCTATAATGTAAGAAGACAAGTTATTTTTAATCCTAAGTGTGATATTGCAATTATAAAGTCTATACTGGATTTTGAGGAATCTCCTTATGTACTTAATGCAATCAAGCAGGTATTTAATATTAGTAAAACAGATTACTGTTAGAGAGGAAAACTTTATTTTCCTCTCTTTCCTTGTATATTTCGATATTTTATGATATTATATTAATTACAATTTTAATATATATTTGGCAAACTTTTAAGAAAGGATGATTTTATGTTAGAATTACAAAACATCTCTTTTTCAAGAGATAATAAAAAAATTTTAAATAATATAAACTTACATATAGATTCTAATAAATTTATTGCAATTACAGGTCCAAATGGTTCTGGTAAATCTACACTCGCAAAAATAGTTATGGGAATTTATTCTCCTGACAGTGGTAAAATTATATTTAATGGAAAAGATATTACCTCCCTTCCAATTGCAGAAAGAGCTAAATTAGGAATAGGTTTTGCATTTCAACAGCCAGTCACTTTTAAAGGTCTTACTGTAAAAGATTTAATTAGCATATCAGCTGGAGAAAATATAAAAACATGTACAGCATGTAGCTACTTATCAGATGTAGGTCTATGTGCCAAAGAATACATTAATAGAGAAATCAATTCTAAACTTTCTGGTGGAGAACTAAAGAGAATTGAAATAGCAATGTTAGAAGCAAAAAAATCTAAACTAACATTATTTGATGAACCAGAAGCTGGTATTGATTTATGGAGTTTTAATAACTTAATTCATGTTTTTGAAAAAATGCATAAAGAAATTAATGGCACCATTATTGTAATCTCACATCAAGAAAAAATATTAAATATATCAGACGAAATTATTTACTTAAATAATGGAGAAATAAAAGATATTGGTAGCAAAGATGATATACTACCACAATTATTATGTCAAACCAAAAATTGCAAATTCTTAAATGATGAGTCTAATTAGTTGCACTAACACTTAACTTAATATTAATGAGAAATTTTAAAGAAAGGAGTGTATGATTAATTCATATCATACAATGATAATATGGATAAAATTGAAAAAGATTTATTAAAAACAATTGCAGATATTGAAAGTACCCCTATTGGTGCATATAACATACGTGCTAATGGAGAAAAAATAGCTCGTAATACTACTGCTAACATAGATATAAAAACTAAGGAAGATAAGCCAGGAATAGATATTATTGTTAAAGAAAATACAGTTAATGAAAGTATTCATATTCCTGTAATTATAACAGAATCTGGTTTAAAAGATTTAGTATATAATGACTTTTATATTGGTAAAAATGCAAATGTAGTTATTGTAGCAGGTTGTGGTATTCATAATGGTTCTTGTAATACCTCTCAACATGATGGAATTCATACTTTTTACTTAGAAGAAGGTTCAAAAGTAAAGTATATAGAAAAACATTATGGAGAAGGAGAAGGTACAGGAAAAAGAATTCTTAATCCTCAAACAATTATACATCTAAAAAAAGGTGCTTCTCTTGAAATGGAAAGTGTACAAATAAAAGGTGTAGACTCTACAATTCGTGATACTAAAGCATACTTAGAAGATGATACGAATTTATCTATATCTGAAAGAATTATGACACATGGAGAACAATATGCTAAAACTAACTTCTATGTAGAATTAAATGGTAAAAATTCTAGTAGTCATGTAGCTTCTCGTTCTGTTGCCAAAGATAATTCTGTTCAAGAATTTTTTTCAGATGTAAATGGAAATAATAAATGTTTTGGTCATGTTGAATGTGATGCAATTATTATGGATAATTCTAAAGTTATATCTACTCCTCAAATTGTTGCAAATAATATAGAATCTAATCTAATACACGAAGCTGCTATTGGTAAAATAGCTGGTGACCAATTAACAAAATTAATGACTCTTGGATTAACTGAAAAAGAAGCAGAAGAACAAATTATAAGCGGATTTTTAAATTCATAGAGTAGAGTATAAAGAGCATATCGTGAAGTTTATGTAAACTTTTCGATATGCTCTTCTTCATGCACTCTTACTTCTCTATCAGCAGTGTTTTGATTTTACACACTTAACTTGAAACTGTCCCGTCCCAGTCACTTATTATTAAAGTGACCCTTGCTGAATAAAAAGATGCTGTAGAATTTGTACTACCCATTCTATAGCGATCTGTAGCTGGAGTATTCATTCCTGAATAGGTTCCGATACCCTCCTCTTGACTCACGCCCAATATCAGCACTCGCCTCTTGTGTCCAATCATAATAATTTCCTGCTAAATCATAGATTTTATTTGCACTCCAGTATTCACTATATCCTGTATTTTGAGGACTTCCATATCCTGATACATTCGCTGGTGATATACTATCTTTATAATTTCCCCAACTTCTTGAATTCTCATCTACTTTTTCTTCTTCTCCTGCAAATTTTGTCCTTTTTAACCAACTCATTGTCTCATCCCACTGACATCCATATATCATCGTACTTTTTACTTCTGTATTATTCTTTATTACGTCCTGACACGCTTTCTTTAATCCATACCACATATTCGCACTACTTGCAGTTAATACTGGCCCTGCCTTAACTGCAGGATTCTCTTTTGTTCCACTTAACTCATATCTTCCTATATAAAATCCATGGTATGTCTCTATACTTCTTGCCATTTCATTATACTCTCTTACTAAATCTTCTGCCATTTCTGTTATATTTCCATATCCTAATTCACCATAGTATTTTCCATCTGCATAACTAGTACTTGTTAATACGTCTGGCTCTCTTACCTTATTACTACTATCATCTCCTGGAATACTAGATTCCATAATACCTTCTCCTTCTTGTCTTATTCTTAATTTACTATACTTATTTGTAGTTGTTACACCATCACTTAATGTAGCTGTTTGATAAACAAACATTGTATTTGTATCTAGCACTGGTACCCATACAAATTCATTTCCATCTTTGTCTGTTATTACTATTCCTTCATCTTGATTTGTAGCAGAGTCCTCATCAACTCCAAAATCTTTCGGTATCCATATAATATTATCTTCATCATCTTTTAAATCTGTTGTTTCATCAAATATTGTTCCATCTTCTCTTGCTTGTTCTATTTCACTTTTCTTTTTGCTTGTTGTTCCTTTTACTATTCTTTCTGATGTTTTTCCTCCTTG
>CALXJJ010000019.1 GCA_944388605.1 uncultured Clostridia bacterium | reverse complement strand
ATTTCAATACTTTCTGGGATTATAGGTGATTTATTTTTACCGTTCTGGAATGTTACTTCGGTGTGTACTGTACTTTTGCTTATTCCAAATTTTTTTGCTGTTCCCCTAACTGTGTCTTTTGATTCTATTATATAATGAGCAAGTTCTACACTTCTCTCTTCTATTGATATACTCTTCATATAGTTCAGACTCCTTTATTGCTAATACTTTTGTTTAATTCTATTCTTATTTTTTATTTCTTAGAACTTTATACATTATTTTCATTTAAACAAAATGCTGTTTTAATAACTTTACATTTTTTTCATATCTAATCCTGCAAAATCATTTATCTAATGTATCTTAATTTAATTATACTATGACTTTCCTATTGTAGAACAAATCGGAAAGCCTTAAAATTTGTACTAATTTAATATTTTCTCGTTGGCTTTTTAGTAAATTTGTTTCCAAGCCAATTTTACGCAAGTAAAATTGTGTGCAGTCGTTAGAGCGTAGCGACTTTTATACAACAGGAAAGGATAATTTTCCTATTGTATAACTAAACAAAGAAGGCTATTACTAGCCTTCTTTGTTTGGTGCTTTAGATATGCTGTATTAAATTATCATATGAATTCAAAAAAATAGCTCTTTTAAATTCCTTTAAGCAATTATGCTCGGTAGCAAGTAATATCCAACTTAGAGTAGCTGGATCTTCAAAGCAACCTCTTTTAAGATAGATTGTATCTCCTTTAATAAATGCTCCTCCATCTTCAAAAATAAATTTTTTGTAATCCATTTTTTTTACTATTTTCACAATAGTATTATAACAAGATTCTGTAATGTAATCTTCTAATATTATCCTCTTTGAAAGTTCTTCATATCCTTCTTCTGGCATTTTAGAAAAAAACCTTCCTTGCCAAACTATATGTACATCATTTATAGTTCTATTAGGATCTTTTCTAATAATCGACAGAGAATATATTTTTTTTACATCAGACAATATTCCTGGCCAAGAAGTATATATGTCCTTACTAAATGGAAAACCACTCCAAAAAATGCATTTAGTAGGTACAATCTCCCAAGTTTTATACCTTGCTTCATTTCCATATCTAGTGACAACTAATCCTTCATCTGTTTCTCTTGAAATTTTCCTCCCTTTCCAAAGAATTCTTAAATCCAATTCCCGCATTTTTATCATTTTTTGTATAGATAAAAATACTCTTTTGTCACATAATTTTTTTGCTACCACTTTTTTGCACCTTCCTTAATAAATTGTAGTAAAACTACTTATATTAATTATATCACATTTATTTATTTTGTCTATTTATTTACCAATTTATGTTTACTTCATGATTTCTGTTTTTCTTTACTAATACATGCTATATATGTATTTAGAGTTATTTATTGTTAAATTTTTAACACAATTTTATACTCAGAAAGGAATGATGGAAAAATGGCATTAGATTATTCTGTAATTGGTGAAAGATTGAAAAAAACAAGAATGGAAAAAGGATTGACTCAAGAAAAATTAGCTGAAAAATTAGACGTTTCTATAGCTTTCTTAAGTAGAATAGAAAGAGGAAGTTCCCATATAAATTTAAAGAGATTATCTCAAATTTGTTCAATCTTAGGAACAACAGAAGGTCACATATTAAATGGTACTTCTAGTAATTCAAGAAACTATTTGTCTGAAGATTTTGCTAAATTATTAAAAAATTGTCCTAGTGAAAAACAAAAGTTAATATATGAAGTTGCTAAAACTATAATAGAGAATTAGTTTATTAAATAAAAAGTATATCCACTAATTTATGTATTGTTAGTGAATATGCAGTTTCTTGTTTAATTATTGTGTATCGAATTCGTAAAACAAATTTGTGTCGATGATAGAGTATTTAATACAATAGGAAAATTATACTTTCCTATTGTATTATGTTTTTTATGCAATTAACCACATAATTGAAAATTTTTCCAAGTCAAAAATTTCATTAAATTTTATTGATATTTTTTGTCGTTTATGGTAATATTAATAATGCGAGAAAAAAATTATTATGATTTTTTCATATCTATTTTTTGAATGGAGGTTTTTATTTATGGATTTTAAACAATGGAATGGTTTTAAAAGAGATGGAGAATGGACAAAGGAAATAGATGTAAGAGGATTTATTCAAAGTAATTACACTCCTTATACTGGTGATAGTTCTTTTCTTTGTGGTGCAACAGAAAAAACAAAAAAATTATGGAATGAAGTTTTAGAACTTTATAAAAAAGAAAGAGAAAATGGTGGAGTTTTAGATGCTGACTGCAAAACACCTTCTTCAATAAATGCTTATGAAGCAGGTTATATAAATAAAGATTTAGAAGAAATAGTTGGTCTTCAAACAGATAAGCCTTTAAAACGTGCTATTATGCCAAATGGTGGTATACGTATTGTGGAAAAGTCTGCTGAGAGTTACGGTTTTAAAGTGGATGAACAAACTGAATATATTTATCATAATCTAAGAAAAACACATAATGACGGTGTATTTCAAGTTTATACTCCAGATATTAGAGCTGCAAGAAGTTCACATTTATTAACAGGCTTACCTGATGGTTATGGCAGAGGTAGAATAATAGGCGATTATAGAAGAGTAGCTCTTTATGGTGTAGATGTTTTAATATCAGAAAAAAAAGTGGACTTAGAAATTTTGAATGTAGATGAATTTACTGAAGATGTAATAAGGAAACGTGAAGAAATTGCAGATCAAATTAAAGCTTTAGAAGACTTAAAGAAAATGGCTTTAAAATATGGATTTGATATTTCAGTTCCAGCTTCTAATGCAAAAGAAGCTATTCAATGGCTATACTTTGGATATTTAGGCGCTGTAAAAGATCAAAACGGTGCTGCAATGAGTATTGGTAGAACTTCTACATTTTTAGATATATATATACAAAGAGATATTGATAATGGAGTTTTAACAGAAGAACAAGCTCAAGAATTAATGGATCATTTTGTTATGAAATTAAGATTAGTTCGTTTTCTAAGAGCTCCTGAATACAATGCATTATTTAGTGGAGATCCTGTTTGGGTAACTGAAAGTATTGGTGGTATGGGAGTTGATGGAAGAACCTTAGTAACAAAGAATTCCTTTAGAATTTTAAATACTTTAGATACTTTAGGACCTGCTCCAGAACCTAATTTAACGGTTTTATGGTCAAATAACTTACCTGAAGGATTTAAAAAATATTGTGCAGATATTTCTATAAGAACATCTTCGATTCAATATGAAAATGATGATTTAATGAGAATTACTTTGGGTGATGATTATGGAATTGCTTGCTGTGTTTCTGCTATGAGGATAGGTAAACAAATGCAATTTTTTGGAGCAAGAGCAAATTTAGCAAAAACACTTTTATATGCAATTAATGGTGGTAGAGATGAGCTTTCTGGAAAACAAATAGCTCCTAAATTTCAGCCTATTACATCAGAATATTTAAATTATGACGAAGTTATAGAAAAATTTGATGTAATGATGGAATATGTTGCCAAAATTTATATTAAAGCTTTAAATGCAATACATTTTATGCATGATAAGTATTCATATGAGGCTTTAGAAATGGCATTACATGATAGAGATGAAAATATCTTAAGAACTATGGCTTGTGGAATTGCTGGATTATCAGTAGTTGCAGATTCTTTATCAGCTATTAAATATGCTAGAGTAAAAGTTATTAGAGATAATACAGGACTTGCTACAGATTTTGAAATAGAAGGCGATTTCCCTAAATATGGCAATGATGATGACAGGGTAGATCAAATAGCAGTTGAAATAGTAAAGGAATTTTTACGCAAACTTGAAAAGCATCAAACTTACAGACATTCAAAACACACTTTATCTATATTAACTATAACTTCAAATGTAGTTTATGGTAAAAATACAGGTAATACTCCTGATGGCAGAAAAGCTGGTGAACCTTTTGGTCCAGGTGCAAATCCTCTTCATGGTAGAGATTCTAATGGTGCTCTTGCAGTAATGAACACAATTGCCAAATTACCATATGAATATTCAGAAGATGGTATTTCATTTACTTTCTCTATTACTCCTGGCGCTTTAGGAAAAGACAAAGATATGCGAATTTCTAATCTTGTAAATATGCTAGACGGATATTTTAAACAAACAGGTCATCATATTAATGTAAATGTATTTAATAGAGAGCTTTTAGAAGATGCCATGGAACATCCAGAGAATTACCCTCAATTAACAATTCGTGTTTCTGGATATGCAGTTAATTTTATAAAATTAACAAGAGAACAACAATTAGATGTTATTCATAGAACCATACATGAAAGAATCTAATATTATTTGGACGAGCATTGCTCGTCTCTATATATTATATATAATTAATTTTCTATTTTCTATAAAACAAATTGTAAATCCTTAAAATTTGTAGTAATTAAATTCTTTCTCTTTTATTTTACATGAAATTGAATGCAATTTATATATTAGAAAGTTATCATAACCTCCCTAATATATAATATGTTTTAATTTAATAGGAATTTAGTGTATTTTCCTATTAAAGAAAATAATATGAAAGGATGTAATAAAATGAGCAATATAGGTAGAATTCACTCATTTGAAACTTTTGGTGCTGTTGATGGTCCTGGTATTCGTTTTGTAATTTTTATGCAAGGTTGCAATTTAAAGTGTAAATATTGTCAAAATAGAGATACATGGAGTTGTCATGGTGGTCTTGAATATACTGTAGAAGAACTTGTTGCAAAAATAAAAAGATATATTAACTATATTCTACCTTCTGGCGGTGGAGTTACAATTAGTGGTGGTGAGCCTCTATTGCAACTTAAATTTTTAATTAATTTATTTAAAGAATTAAAAAAATTGAAAATTCCTACTGCAATAGATACATCTGGAAATTTTGATATAACTAATGATATGAAAGAAATTATTTCTTTAACTGATTTGTTTCTTTTAGATATTAAATGTATAAATGATAAAATTTGTAAGGATTTAACAGGAGTATCTAATAAAAAAGAATTATATTTTGCAAAATATTTAAGTAGTATTAATAAACCTATGTGGATTAGACAAGTTTTAGTTCCTGGAATAACAGATAAAAAAGAGGATTTAATAGAATTAAAAAGATTTATTTCAAGTTTATCTTCAGTAGAAAAAATAGAAATTTTACCTTATCACGATTTAGGTAAATTCAAATGGGAAAATCTTAATCTCTCTTATCCTTTATCTAATATAAGAACAGCTAATTTTGATGATGTGAAAAGAGTAAAAGAAATTTTAGATTTAGATATTTAAAGATTTTACATTACTTACATGTGCGTATTTGTTCCTAAGTCAATTTTGCGAAGTCAAAATTGTGTGCAATGGATTTATATATTAGGAAAAGTCAGTTGACTTTCCTAAACAACATGCCTGTCGCACAAAAATAAATGATTCTCAAATTGAGAATCATTTATTTTTGTTCTTATTTAAATAAGAATAATCCGAACACCATTATACTAAATAGAACTACAAAAACAATAATAATTGCCTCCATATATGGTATTCCTCCTTATCTTAAACTATATTAATTATAATACATTTTATTAAATTTTTCAATCTATAAAGTAATTTTTATCAAATATAGAACAATTCATATCTATTATTAAAATTTAATTCCTATTAATTCAAGTAATATTCCTGATATTACTCCAATACTATATAATAATATTATTATTTTTATATTTTGTTTTATATTTCTATTTTGCTTAAATAATACTAATATACCAACTCCTGAACCAACTAATAACCCACTTATCATTGTTGATACACTTATGAGATTTTGTACATACAATTCCGTTAAAATCACAGAAGAAGCACAATTTGGTATTAATCCTATAATTCCTGCTATTATGGATCCTAATACTGGAACATTCATAATTATATTGGATATGTTTTCTTCACCCACATAATGAATAATTATATTTACAATAAAAGTTATTATCAAAATAAATACAGTTATATGTACAGTATGTATAATTGATGATTTTAGTATTCCTTCTTCACAGTGACAATGTTCATGTTCACATATATCATTTATCTTTTCTTGTTCTTTTTTATTATTTCTTATTCTTAAAATTAAATCAATAATAAATCCTGCCAACATACCTATTACCAGTTTTATTAATAATATTTTTATTATTATTTCAATTGGTATAGATTCAGATATTAATACAGGTATCATTTCATCAGAAGTAGATAAAAATATTGCCATTAACGTTCCTAAAGATATTATTCTCACTGCATATAGATTTGAAGCTGCAGCAGAAAATCCACATTGTGGTATTATTCCTAAAATAGCACCTATTGCTGGACCGAACTTTCCTGATTTTTCTACAATCTTCTTTGTTTTATTACTCATTTTATGTTCTATATATTCCATTATTAAATATGTTATAAATAAAAATGGTATTAATTTTATTGTATCTAATATAGTATGTTCTAAAATTTCAGACATCAAATTCCCCCTTTCCCAAATTCCTATAAATACATGTTTAACAAGTTATAAATCCTTAAAATTTGTGATTACATTATGTTTAATTTATAGTATTATAAACAACATCTAATTTATTAATTTTAGCTTTTATTATTTTTTATCATATTTTTTATTTCTTGCATTCTTTCCATAGCACAACTATATCCATATTTATAACACTCTTCTAATTTATCCATTTCTAATAACCTTGTTTTATTAGTTTTAATATTCAATATGATATCACTATTTTTTAAACTCTCTTCTGCTATCTTACTACCCATTATATCAATAGTTTTCATAACAATATCCATTATATCACTTTTACTATCAATCTTATCTTCTGTAAATTTAACTGCTATAACTTTATCTGCTCCTTGCTTTCTAACTTCTACTACTGGTATATTATCTAATGCCCCTCCATCTAAAAAAGCATGTTTTGATATATTACATGGACTAAACACTGCTGGGAAACTACTACTAGCTCTAATCATTTTTCCTATTTGTATATCACTTATATATTTATTATCATTGTGTGGAATATAATTTGTAAAAACATATTCTTTTGATTCTTTTATATCTACTGTTGGCACAACTATTGGCATTTTTATATCTGTAACATTATATATATTTTTTTCACTTGCCAATTTATTAAATACTTCCTCTATTTCGTTTCCTGTTTTTAAGCCTTTAATTTTATTCTTTTTAATATTCATAAAATAACCTATTCCAGAAAGTATTGGTATTGAACTTAAACCAGCTATTTCTTTTGCATGCTTTTTAAATAATTTATATATATATGATGGTTCATATCCCATGGCATATAAAGATGCAACCATACTTCCAGATGATGTTCCACCTATTACATCTATATTTATATTATTTTCTAATAATGCTTGTAATACTCCTGCATGAGCTATACCTCTTATTCCACCACCTGAAAGGGCAATCCCTATTTTCATATTTTATCACATTCCTATTCTAAGATAATTATTATCATTATGTTCAAAAAATAGGAATTTTAAACTTCTTTAGTAATTATATTGTTAAAGAACTGTAACTTCATCTTATAGTTACAGTTCTTTAGTCATATTATTAGTAATTTTAAATTACTCAGCTGTATATGGTAGTATAGCAATTTGTCTTGCTCTCTTTACTGCAATTGTAATATCTCTTTGATGTTTTGCACAAGCTCCTGTCGCTCTTCTTGGTAATATTTTACCTTTATCATTAATGAATTTTCTTAATTGATCTGAATTTTTATAATCTAATACAAAATTTTTATCTCCACATAGTGGACAAACTTTTTTTCTTATTTTCTTAAATTTTGGATTATAATCTTCATCATTATTTTTCATTTTTCTATTTTGTTTTTTGTCTGCCATCTTCTTTCCTCCTTATTAACAATTTAAAATGGTAAGTCATCTCCTGATGAAACTTCAAAATCTGATGACAAATTTGTAGGCATTGCTCCAAATGTATTATCTACATTATTTGATACTTCACTATCTCTTTTACTATCTGCAAAATATGCTTCCTCTGCGATAACTTCAGTAACATAATGCTTTTGTCCTTGTTCATCATCCCATGTTCTAGTTTGTATTCTTCCTACTACTCCTACTTGTTGTCCCTTTTTGAAATATTTACTACAAAATTCTCCTAATTTACTCCATGCAACAATGTTTATAAAATCTGCTTGTCTTTCTTCTCCTTGACGCACAAACCTTCTATTTACTGCAAGTGAAAAAGAAGCTACTAATGTATTATTTGTTTGTGTAAATCTTGTTTCTGGATCTCTTGTTAATCTTCCCATTAAAATAACTTTATTCATATCTTATACCTTACCTTTCTACTTCTTAAGGCTCTCTTATTAGTCTTTTTTTACTGTAATAAATTTAATTACTTCATCTGTTATTCTATAATTTCTTTCTAATTCTGAAATCAATTCTGGTTTAGCAGTAAAATAAAATACTACATAATACCCATCTTTGTTTTTCTTTACTTCATATGCTAATTTTCTTTTTCCCATTTCTTCAATTTTTTCTAATTTTCCATCATTATTAATAATGTCTGTAAATTTTTGAATTAAATATTTAATCTTTTCTTCCTCTACATTTGCATTAATAATGATAACACTTTCGTATTTATTCATTATTTTCACCTCCTTATGGATTAAACCTACATTTTATATGTAAGTAAGGACTTCCCTTTAACGCAATACATTTTATCACAAACAAATAAAAAAATCAAGTATTTTGTGCTAAAATCCGGTCTTTTAGCAACATTTTGTATAGATTATATTTTTGCTCTAAAAATTTATTTTCTCTTATGTATATAATCCATAAATATGTAAGTATTAATAATATTGCAATATTTTTATAATATAGAATTGCAACACTTGTTATCATTGTAATTATAATTATGCACAATTTAGATACAATATGTGTATAATTATATGATTTCATCATCCCATTGGTTATACTAAAAAATTCTTTTGCAATTCTTCCTCCATCTAAAGGATATATTGGGATTAAATTAAATATTGCTAATAATATATTTGCATATATTATTAAGGAGTTATTTACATTTGTAATAATACATATTATAGCAATAATTAGATTAGTTAAAGGTCCAGCAATTGCTATTATTATTTTTTTAATTGATATCATTCTTGTATTATTTATCTTATTGTTATAATCTTGCACTTCTGTTTTAAAGCAAATTGCTAAACCTGCTGGCATTATACTAATTGTTTCTGGCTTTAACCCTAATAATAAACCTGCTAATAAATGTCCTAATTCATGTATTAAAGCAAATAACATTACTATACCATATATTTCAATTTGCTTTGTTAGCAAAAATAATATTATAATTAAAAATATTTTTAAGTTAATTCTAATTTTCAATCTAAGTTCTCCCCTATTCAAATGATAATATATTTTCTGGATTTATTTTTCTATCATCTACTCTTATTTCAAAATGCAAATGTGGTCCTGTTGCTCTTCCTGTTTCTCCTACTTCAGCTATTACATCACCCTGTTTAATATAATCTCCTTCATGAACATATATTTTATTACAATGTCCATATAATGTTGTAATATTTTGATTTTCTATACATAAATGAATTCCATAATCCCCTTCACTTGATACTAATGTTACACTTCCTTCCATTGAAGCAGTTATTGCAGTTCCAATGTTTGCTCCAATATCTATTCCTCCATGATTAGCAGATACAATATCTGTTGGCGTTCTTACTCCAAATCTTGAAGTTACTGTTCCTTTTAATGGATTTATAAAACTAAAATTCTCTTTTAAATATTTTTCATCTTTTTCAGTCTGTGTTAAATTTTCATTTTCCATTTCTTCATTTGCTCCGCCCTATTCCAGCTACAGCTTCCTGTGTTACTATATTTTGATTTACTGCAATTTCATTGTTTACTATATTTTCTGTAGTTTGATTACTCACCACATTTTCTGCGATTTGATTATCTGTTACATTAATTTTATTAACCAAACCATTCCAATATTCTAATGATCTTGTATAAAGTTCTTGAACATTTACATCCTGAGATAAAAATTGATTAGCTTTTTGCATAAAATCTTGTGAAAAAATATAATTTGAATTTTTAATTAAATAAATGATAAAATAAATCATTAAACAAATTAACATCTGTAAAATCATTTTCTTTATTATATTTTGTTTTGAATTTATTCTCTCGTTTTTATTAGAATATATCCTTATATTATCATTGCTTCTTCTTTTCCTGTATATTTCCTCTGCTCTTCTAATTCTTTCTTCACTGCTTATAGTCCTTTCCAATATAAAAACACCTCTTCCTTGGTAATCTTCCTTTAATATATATTACCAAAAAGGGTGTTTTATTACTATAATAAAAAAGTTAAAACAAAACTTAATACTGTTGTTGCACCTAGTAAATAACTAATCATTTTTAATCTCTTATAATTTTTCAAATTTACTCTGTTTTTGTCTTTCTTTTCTTCTAACTTATTTATATAATTGGATATAATCATTTCCGCTTCTTTTATAATATATTTACTATCCTTTTTATCCGAATTTTTATTTTGTTTTATATTTTTTACTGTTACTTTACTTGTATCTTTCAATATTACTATAGCTTCCTCTATTATGTTAGATGGCAAATCCTTTAATAAAACAATGTTTCTAAAATTATCTTCCTCCATAAATCCCTCCATAT
Organism: uncultured Clostridia bacterium; assembly: GCA_944388605.1. Taxonomy (GTDB): domain Bacteria; phylum Bacillota; class Clostridia; order TANB77; family CAG-508; genus CALXJJ01. The sequence continues at coordinate 19,525 of CALXJJ010000019.1, read as the reverse complement.
ATTTTTTGAATTCCAGAACAAAAGCGGATATTAATAATTTTATCGCCATTTATAGTATTATTAACCCTGTATCTTGGTCTATTTCAAAGTTTGCAATACTATTTTTCTATATGACTTCCACAAAAATTTCCCATTATAGAAAAGATATGGAACTTTTAAAATTAGTACATATCAGCTTTTCTTTTTGTCTTTCCATAAATATTATTTACCTTTTTATTCATATTTATACAATTATTTCTGCAATTCCATCAGAAACTATATCTGCTAAATTCATAACAAATCCAAGAGAGATATTCCTTAAAATTTCAAAATTATTTCGTGGCATTTTCTTGTCTTGACCTACAATGGCTCTAATGCTAATATCTCCTATTTCAACTCCTTTTTTATTTATTCCTTTCCCTAATATTATTGGTCTATTTGCTATACAAACTTTTCCTATATGAGTATAATTAGATACAGCTGAGTCAATAACTAGAATACAATCATTTTTTTCGTCTATTATATTTAAATAATTATAAATATTATCAAACCCAATAGTTGAATCTATTGTTCCAAATATATCTACATTATCTATATTTCCTATTTTCCTTAATAATTTCGTTCCAACGAGCGGTCCAAAACAATCTCCTATTATTTTATCCGTTCCTATACATAAAATAACTAATTTTGAAAAATCTTTTTCTTCTTTAATTTTTAATATTCCATTTTTCAATTGCCATTTAAATTCTGACTTATTCATCTTTGTCTCATTCCTTTCTAAATTCCAATTATGATTAGAGCCAAGCGACGTTCTTGTATATTAATTTATCTCTATTATACAATTATAATTCTAATATTTTCCATTTTACTATATTTATCTATGATGTTTTCCGAATATCCTGCTACTTGATTAGTTATTACTATTGTATTATAGTCTTTTCTGATTAATTCATCTATTTTTTGATCTGTATTGTCTAATTCTTCTAAGTTGTGTAATTTGACTATATTAAACCCTAATTCTTCTAGTTTTTCAAAATTACTCTCTTTATCATATTTTATCCAAGCTATTTTCAATTCTATTTTTTCCTTCTTTCTAATACTATTTCCCTATATTCATTATTTTTTCTAAATATTTACATATTTATACTATTTTTTATTGAATTTTTATAATTACTATGCTATATTTAATTTAAAATAATATTTTGAAAGGATCTGAAATAAATGTCAAATAATAAAATAGAAGTTGTTTCTGGAGATGTTAAAGATTTAAATATTTCTCCAATATATGATAATATAGAAGTTGAAAAACCTAAAAAGAAAAAAAAACAAGGAGAAATAATTATTCCTGAAGAAAAAAATAAGAATAAAAGCTAACATTAATAATTTACTACTATTTACATAATTATAATAATTTAAATTCTTTGTATTTTCTATAGAGCACATTATTTTGAACAAATCGGAAAGCCTTAAAATTTATATTAATTTTATCTTTCCTCGTTAGCTTTTTAGTAAATTTGTTCCTAAGCCAATTTTACGAAGTTAAAATTGTGTGCAGTCGTTAGAGCATAGCGACTTTTCTCTACTTTTCTAACTTAACTATATATATTTAAGTTCTCGAAGAAGCGTAAAGAATTCCTACTAATAATAACCTAATCTTATATAAGATTAGGTTATTAATTATTAGTAGGAATTTTTCTTTTTACTACATTGCTTCTGCTTTTTCATCTATCTTTGACTCTTGAGGATTATCATTTTTTTCTATTATTTCCATACTTCCTATTGAAACTTCATAAGCTACTCTTTCTTCAATACTACCATCTTCATGTTTTTTCTCATATTTTCTTGATTGAACTCTTCCTATTATCTTAACTTCAGTTCCAACTTCTATATTTTCACAAAATCTAGCATTTCTTCCCCATGCGATACATGGTATATAATCTGATTTATTGTATGCTCTATTTACTGCAAGTAATATATCTGCAATTTCTCTTCCAAATGGTGTCTTTCTATAAATAGGCTTTTTACAAATAAATCCATCTAGTATTACTTCATTAGATATTAAATCTTTGCTTGGTTCAATTTCTTCTGCTCCTTGTTCAAATTTAATGTCTTTTGCAAAAACTGTAAGAACTAATCTGTTTTTACCATTTTCATATGAATTATATGATCTAAATTGACCTTCTACTACAACTTTTGTACCTACTTTTAATTCATTATTTGTAAATAATCTCTCTGAAATTGTTATAGGAATAATATCTTCGCTTTCACTAAGACGTTTTACACTTACATCAAAAGTATAAAACTTTTCTCCATAAATTTCATGACTAAATTTTTTATCACTTGTTATTTTTCCAACCAATATTAAATGGTTACTTTCTAAATAATTTGTACTCAATTTTTTTCCTCCCATACTTTTGTTTATTTGGCTTTTATTCATAAAGTTTTATTACTAATAGTTACATTTTATATTATACTACTTTTTTCAAAGTTTGTCTACATAAAAAGTTGATTTTTTTGGATTTTTTTCAAAATTTTAGCATTATATACATATTTTTATATTAGAATATAATATATCTAATGTTGATATTGCTATATTTTCACTTACATTATTCTTTCCACTCAAATTCACAAAAATCTCTTGTGGTTCAATTATTATGTTATCTACAGTAATTATATTTCTCTGAATACATAATAATAACTTTTTACTTTCAGAACTTGAAACTGTAACTGTAGCTTTTGGATTAAATCCATAAGTTATAATACTTAAATCTAATCCTATAAAAATTTGAAAATCAATCTTCGAATCTGCATTTACTAATAAGTATGTAGCATTTTCCAGAATTTTTCTTACAGTTTCATTATATTTAATTTTATTTGAAATTATTACTGTTTCAAATGTAATATTTCTCATATTTTCAATATTTGATTCTTTTATTAATATTACATTATTTTTTTGTGATAACCATTTATAATTTTTTATCATCATATATAACTTTTCATCAAAAAAAACACCTATAAAAGCCATTTATTTATACTCCTATCTTTATAAAAGTATATCCTAATTATTATATTTTATACATTTTTTTGCATACCATTTACATCTATGTAATAATTTTCCTTATAAATTAGTTCAGAAACAGGTACTATTTTATATCCATCATTTTTTATATTATTTATTATCATTTTCAAGCTATCTTTAGTATGTTTAGTTCCATTATGCATTAATATAATACTTCCACTTGTTAATTTACCGTCTAATCTTTTCCACATTTCTTCACCTGTCAATCCAGAATAATCTAAAGTATCTAATGACCATTGTATAGTTTTCATATTTAATGACTCTACTGCTTTAATAACAGTATCATTATATTCACCATATGGACCTCTATATAAATAAGGATTTTTTCCTGTAATTTTTTTTATTTTTTCATTGCACTTTTGAATTTCTTCTATATTCTTTTCATAAGACAAATTATTTACATGAGGATGAGTATTTGAGTGATTAGCTATTTCGTGTCCTTTATCTGCTATTTTCTTTACATAATCAGAATACTTATCTACCCAATCCCCTACTACAAAAAAAGTTATTGTTGTTTGTGTTTCTTCTAATATATCTAAAATTGTATCTATATCATCTGCATTCCATGCACAATTTATTGTAAGTGCAATTTCTTTTTCTTTTGTATCTACTGAATATATTGGAATAAGCCTAGTAGTTCTAGATGATGTTTGTATACTTGAATATCCTTGTATAAAATTAACACTAACAAACAATATTACTACTGTACTTAAAGCTATTAAGTATGAATATATCTTTCTTTTACTCAATATAAAAAACATAAATAACCTCCTTAAATTTATGCTCTAATATATAGTTCTTTTATTTTCCATACTATAATAATTATGTTATATTTTTATTTATATGAATAAAATTGCACTTATTATTTTTATATGTACTATTATGAAAAAAATACTTTTAGATTTTTACACTTTAATATATCTTATATCAATATTACTTATATCACCTAATATATAATCTAATGATGAATTAATTTCATCTGTTAAATATATAATATCTTTAACCAAATTTTTTTCACATTTTTTATATGTTTTTTCTAAACTCTTTGCAATTATTGTACCTGTATTTATTAAATTTACATCAGGTAAAATACTTTGAATTGTTTTTTCAAATAAAGGATAATGTGTACATCCCAATACTAAAGCTTCTATTCCATTCATATCTTTTAAATATTCTTTTAAAACTAGTTTTGACACTTGATTTTCTATCCATCCTTCTTCTGCTAATGGAGCTAATAGAGGACATGCTTTACTAATTACTTCTATATTTTTATTCTTTTTTAATATTTCACTTTCCCATTTTTTACTACCTATTGTTCCTTTTGTAGCTATTACTCCTATTTTTTTATATTTATTTTCACATATATATTGAACAGTTCCTTCGATTATTCCAATAATAGGAATATTATATATTTTTTTTACTTCATCTAATGCTTGACTAGTTGCTGTTCCACAAGCTATTATAATACACTTAACTCCTTGTTCAATTAAAAAATTTATATTCGATTTTACAATATTTGTTATCTGCTTTTTAGATTTATTTCCATATGGAAAATTTTTTAGATCACCTAAATATATTATATTCTGATTCGGTAATAATTTTTTTATTTCTTTATATACAGTAATTCCACCTATTCCTGAATCCATCATACCTATTATATTTTTCTCCATTTACTACCATTCCTTTCTGAAGTATATTACCACATTATCACATTTTTATCAAATTCACATAATATATATTAATCAAATTTAAGAAAGGATGAATTAAAATGGATTATGATAAAAATATATGCCCTGTAGTAGATGTTGAAGGATTTGTAGAATGTGGTAAACAGTTTGACTTAGATATTACTTTACCTGCTGATAATAGAAATGTTATCTATGGAATCGTTAAAGATTGTTATAATGAGCCAGTTTGTGATGCAGTTGTTAAGTTGATAGAAATAACAATAGAATGCGGAAAACAGGAGAGAAAACCAGTCTCTCACACTTTTACAGATAAACATGGTGAATTTGTTTTTGGACCTCTTTGTAGTAATCGTAAATATGAGGTGGAAATATGGGTAAATCAAGTACAACATGCCAAGATTTGTGCTACTTGTGAACATCAAGGTTCTTGTTTAAAAGGTGTTGATATAGATTGTGATTGCGATAAAAAGCCTTGTAAACCAGACCATGATTGTGTTAAAGAAAAAATAGAATAACAAAGAAGTGAACTTTAGTTCACTTCTTTGTTATCCTATTTATACATCTCATATAAAATCGGAAAGCTTTGATATTTGTAGAAACTTTATCTTTCTTCGTTGGCTTTCCGATTTACTCTAATAAGAATTCTTTTATATTATTCCCATTTTCTTTGCTATCTTTTTCCCTTTTTTCATCATTTTCTTTTTATTATGTGTAGTTTCATTATACATGTATATAGCTCCTGCAGATAATAAACCACCTATCATCATTCCTTTAACAAAACTCATATTTTACCATTCCTTTCTTAATTTTTATTATTTATTACCATTATTATGTGTTTTTTTATCTTTTATATACATATTATATATGGAAATTATTTCTCTTATTGCAATTAAAAATAAAAAAATGGCAAATATCTTTTTTAATATTTTTACATCTAAATGTACAGATATATTTGCACCTATTATAGCCCCAATTATTCCTACAATTGTAATTGGTATTGCTAATTTATATTTTATTAATTTTTGCTTTGTATTTATTATAATAGAAGCTAAAGCTGTAGGAACAAAAAATATTAGATTTGCTGATTGAGATATGTGTTGTTCATATCCCATAAAAGCTGTAAGAATTAATATTAGTATAGTTCCTCCACCAGCACCTAATCCACTAATTACACCTGAAATAATACCTATTAGAACTTCTATCATATTAACCTCCAAAAATAGTTTTTAACTATCTTAAACTATTTAAACAATTTAATACTTGCTATGATTAGAAATATTACAAACAATATTTTTATATACTTATTATTCATTTTATTTAACAATTTAGCACCAATTATTCCTCCTATAATTCCCCCTATAGCGCACTTGATTCCTAACCAAATGTCAAAATATTTATTTTGATAATAAAAAACACTACTTGCTACAACCATTGGTAACATACAAAATACAGATGTAGCTCGCGATTCTTTCTCTGTTGTATGAAATATTTTCGTAAATACAGGAACTAAAATCAGTCCTCCACCGTGAAGCAAATAAACCACTAATAATACCAGAAATTAACCCTATAATTATTTTTTTAAACATTTATTTCACCATTTTTTCTAATCTTAATAGTAGTATTCCTATTTTTTTCAATTATATTCGTTTTTACTCTTCTTTCGCTTTTTTGTAACCTTCATCAAAATACTCTTTAAATAATTTTTCTGATAAATTTGTTAATATTTCATCACATTTAAGCATTTGAATTACTATGCTATATTGTAATTCTTTGTCTTCAATATTACTTGTTTTATCGAAAAACTTTTGAAGCTCTTCTACATATTTTGAGTTTTTTAGCTTCCATTTTGCAACTTTCTTTGGACTATAATTTAAGTCCAATAATTTAATTTCATCTTCCATTTCTTTGATATTCCTTTCTGAAAGCTTAAATCTAATTTGAAAGAATCGGTTTTTTATTCAAATAAATGTAAATTAATTTATAATTTTATATAATAGAAATAAAATAAATATTAATAATTTTGTTGTATTCAATGAATTTAAAACATTTCCTTTCTAACTTTCTTTAATATTCTAGTTTTGCAAGCAGTATTACGTTTATATGTATTTTTATTACTCTTGCCGTTATATTTAAAATGGTATATGTTATTTTATTACATAAAATGTTAAAATACAATAGTATTAGCAAATTTCGACAAATTATTTATAGAAAGGGTGACTTCAATGATAAAAATAAAATTATCTACTTTACTAGGAAAACATAAAATGAATCAAAAAACACTTTCTGAATTAACTAAGATAAGACCTGCCACTATTTCTAAAATGTATTATGAAGAAACCAAAAGAATTGATATTGATAAATTAAATCGTATATGTAGCGTTTTTAACTGCGAAATATCTGAACTTTTAGAATATGTTCCAGATAGTAAACAGATTAAATAATTATATACTTTATAAATTTTTCTAATTTTTAATAATAATAAGTTTTATTTCTATTATAAAAAATTAGTTATTATAAAATTATGCAGACAAATCTCGGTTCACAAAACTTTTTTATCTATAAATATTTAAGTTTCCAAATGAGCGTAAAGATTTGTCTATATAAAAGTCACTTTACCATTTTTTTGTGTAACATATCTTTTTTTATTCTAGGAAATTTTATTTCTAGATTCAAAAAAAGATATAAGTATAATCTCTATATACTTATATCAATTTATATTATTTTTTATTTACTTCATCTTTTAACGCTTTTCCAGCTTTAAATACTGGTGCTTTTGATGCAGGTATTTTTATTTCTTCTTTTGTTTGTGGATTTCTTCCTTTTCTAGCAGCTCTTTTTCTAACTTCAAAAGAACCGAATCCAACTAATTGCACTTTGTCTCCTTTTACTAAAGCTTCTGTAATGACATCAACAAATGCATTTAATGCATTCTCTGCTTCCTTTTTTGTTTCTCCTGTTTTAACAGCCATAGCTGCGATTAAATCAGATTTGTTCATTAATATTACCTCCTATAAGTTTCTGTATGTAGATGCCTTCTCTATCTACTATTAACAATATTCGCCAAGCTTTTTTAAAATCCTTCTTTTTTTTACTTTATTTTTATAATTTGTTGCTATATTTTAATATTTTCGGTAATTTGGAATAAATTTTTTTACCTACTGATATACTTATTATTTCCTCTTTATCAAATACTCGTAAAATAATTATTGCTAAAATATATACAATTACTGCAACTACAATTGCTATAATTGTAGCCATTTTTATAGAAATTATACTAGTTAATACATAATATAATTTACTTGATAATACAGCCATTAAAATACTTGATATTATTATCTTTAATATTTTAATATATCCTATATTTAGTTTAATGTTTTTATTTAATATATAAAATCCTATTAAGAAAGAAATTATGTGGCAAACAACTGTACCTAGCACAGCTCCCATTACTTCTCCAAAGAAGAATTTTTCTCTTGAAATTGGAACTAATAATAAATTTATCAATAATTTTATACTTACACCTATTGATAATGCTATTGCTGGTACTTTTAATTTTCCTATTCCCTGTAATGCTCCATTTATGGTCTGTTCTAACATTATAAATATAATAGATATTGAACTTAGCTTTAATATTAATGTACCTTCACTTGCATTCGGAAATAATAAATTTAATATTTGATCTGAAAATACTATCATTCCTATAGTACAAGGTAATGCAATAATAAGGCTACTAATTATAGAAAAACGTATTTTTTTTATTGCATCTTTTTTATCATTTCTTGAAATTGCCCAAGTTATGGCTGGTACTAATGCTGTAGCAAATGACATATTAAATGATAATGGAAATGAAACTAATGTATCTACTTTTCCTCCTAAAATACCATATTGAATTTTAGCTTTCTCACTACTCATTATTTTACTTAATCCTCTTACTACTGTAAAAGAGTCTATGTTTTTATTTAAACTTGATAAAATTGAACTAAGTGACATAGGAATTGTTACACATAATATTTTTTTTAATGTTGTTATTGCACTCTCATGTCTACAATTTTTGCTATGATTTCTTTGCTTTTTTATTTCTGTTCTTTTTATTTTATAATAATAGTATAAATATAAAAAGCTTACTATTGTAGCTAAAGTTGTAGCAAAATTCGCTCCTGCAGCCATAATTGTTACATCTGTTTTACTTATTATTGCTATTACTTCAACTATTAAAACAGTAAATATTGTTTTAAATAATTGTTCTAAAGCTTGTGATTTTGCCATAGCATTCATATCATTTAATCCATTAAAATATCCTCTTATTACTGAAATAATTGAAACAAAAAATATTGATGGAGAAAGTACTACTAATGTTAATTCTGCCTCTGGAATTTGTAAAAATGTATTTGCTATTATATTAGCACCTCTCATTAATATTATCATTCCTGTAAATCCTATCATTGCAAATGCTATTAATGATATCTTAAAAATTCTATCTGCACCTATTGTGTCATTTATGCTTTTCCTTTCTGCTACTAATTTAGCTACTGCATTTGGAACACCTATTGATGAAATAGTTAATAATAAAGCATATATTTGAAATCCACTACTATATATTGCATTTCCTATATCTCCAAAGCCTTCTCTATTTGTAAGATATAATTTGTATGCAAGTCCTAATATCTTTATAATACCTTGTGAAAATATTAATGCAATAATTCCATACATAAATCCCATTTTTTTCTTCATTTAACATTTTCACCACTCTCTTTATTATTTTCTCATGTTATACTCTATGTTAGTGATTTAACTAATATTCAAAGCATAATAATATCTTATAAATATTTTATATTCTACATTTATAGAACAAATCATAAAATATTAAAATTTATACAATTAAAACTTTTATCTTTTGCTTTTTAGTTAATTTGTTCTGCTCCAAATTTATGTGCAATAGATTTTCTATATTTTCTAGTAATATTTTTGCTAAAACTCTTGTATTTTTCCTAATTTTATAGGATAATATATATGTATAATTATGAATTTTGAAAGTGGTGAATTGTTTGAAATATATAGATAAGTTTTTAAAATTTCTACATACAGATAGAAATACATTTTTAACATATATACTTTCACTTGCAACTGCATATATTGTCGTAGATAGAATTGTAGATTTTTTAATTATATTATTTACAGGAATGGCTGGAAACTATTGGGGACCTATTCAATATACATTAGCTCTTGCTTGTCCAGTATTTGCATTTTTATTTTCATTTGCATCAAAATATGCAAAGTCTGATGAATCCAAACTAACATTATTGTATTCATATATGATTGCATTTACTATTATATTTGCTTCAATGATTACTCAATTTATTAATCAATTTCTATGGATAGGGCTTTTCTCTATTCCAAATGCAGTAAATATAATAAAAACATTTCCAGAATTAATACATCCTGCATTTTCGTCTTTAGCAATTTATATACCTATTTTAATGTCTGTAACCTTATTTGATATAATTCACAATACTATAAACGATTCAAAAGATCTAAGAGACTCTGTTGCAGATTATGGTGGAATTAGTTTAGCTGAAAAAAATACTGGAACTGGTCCTTTTACTTGTGAAATGTTTTTTGGTAATGATAAAAAAACTGGTCAAGTTGTAAAAATACCTGAAATTAAAAGATTTGACGGTTCTTTAGTAATAGGTGTTTCTGGCTCTGGTAAAACTTCTCTTATATTTGAACCATTTATGGCAAGAGATATGGATAAAAAATATTTTTTCAAAGAAACTGCAAAAGAAATGGGATATACAGCATTAAGAACAGGTATTGCTAATCTAAAATGCCCATATGGTAATGAATATATAAATCAAAATTTTACTTTAGACATGTTAACTCCTAACCCTAATAAAATAAACATATATAAAACATATATGAAAAAAATGATTTTAGCACAAAGTGGAGATAAATTTATATATAAAAATTTAGGTATTACATCTCTTTCACCAGATTATGAATCAACTTCACATATGCTTGAAGTTGCTAAATGCTTTAATTTTAATGTAAATTTAATTGATCCTAATAACCCAGATTCGCCTGGAATCAATCCATTTATTTACGAAGAACCTCAAGCAGCTGCAATTGCAATTTCAACTGTTTTAAGGGGATTAACATCTTCTTCTAAGAAAGATTCAGAGCAAAGCTTTAGAGATGAAATTTCTATTCAGGCTGTTGAAAATTTATCAATACTTTTGAGAGAAATGTACCCTAGATTACATGGTGGTGATCTTCCTACATTAGAAGATATTTTAAATTGTTTAAATGATTTTAGCTTAGTAGAAGATATGTGTGAACAAATGAAAGAAATTCCTGAATTAAAAGAAAAATATAATATTTTACTTGGATATTTTAAGAAGAATTTTTATTCAGATGGAATTAGTAAAAATGATACAGAAAAGTATGTAATATCTGCCATTTCTCAGTTAGATTCATTGTTACGTCATCAAGGTGTAAAGAATATATTATGTAATAGAACAAATAATTTAAATTTTGACAATGCTTTGGCTAATGGTGAAATAACTTTAGTATGTACTAGAAGAGGAGACTTAGGTGCACCTGCCCACAAAGCTTTTGGATTATTTTTCTTATTACTAATGCAATTTAGTGTATTAAGAAGACCAGGAAATGAAAAAAATAGAATACCACATTTCTTATATATTGATGAATTTGCAGATTATATCTGTGATGCAACAGAATCAATTTTTACATTATATAGAAAATATAGAGTTGCGCCAATTATTTCTGCACAAAATTTAGATCAACTTGGCTCTGGAGACAAAAAGAAATATAAACAAACAATTTTGGCAAATTCAGAAAATAAATTTGTATTTGGTAATAATACTCCTGAAGACAATGAATGGTGGTCAATTGAACTTGGTGAAAAACGTGAATGGATTTGGAATGACTCATATGAAACTTCAAAAGGAAGATATGATCCTAAATTAATGGGAATAAAATATGGTTGGAAGAAAAATTATCAACCTGGTAAGGTTCAATCTTTAAAATTTAAATCATGCATGTACAAAATTAGAACAGTTGCAGGTAAGAGTATTATTGGAACTTGTAAACTTGATTTTTTAGATTCAAAATACAAAGAACCTAAAAATCCAAAAAATTATAATTTTGAAAAATTTACAAATGGAATTTCTGATGATATTAAACCAAAAAAGAAAAAAATGAAAATTACAAATACAACATTTGATGTAGATGATAAGGGTGATTTAGATCCTATAAAAACAGATACAACTGATTCAAAATTTTTATTAGAAAATGATGATGCTGTTATATTTGATTTAAAAAAAGGAAATAGTAATTAAGAAAAAAGTGAAAAATTTTTCACTTTTTTCTTAATTACATTTCTAATAATTTTAATTCTATGCTTTCCATTTTATATTTATTAACTTCTTTATCTAATATAAATGTTGATAATGATTCATCTAAAGTATCACTATTTTGTTTTAAATCTGTTGTAAAGTATAATTTCAAATTAGAAATTTCTAATTTATTCATAATAATTGTTTTAAAAGTTTCAATCATATGTTTATCATCTTCGCAAACAAATATTAATTGTGGCATTGTAATATATCCAGAATCCATTGGTTGAAAGTTCTCATAAAAATCCTTATATAATTTCATTTTTTCTACCAATTTTTTATTCCAGTCCTCTTCTCTTCTTATTACTTCGAAAATAAAACTTATTGATTTTCCATTTTTGGTAAGTTTTACGCTTCCTCCTGTAGCCTTAAAGTTCTTATTTAATTGTTTCGCTGTAATTACAGGTTTTACTGTATACCCATCCATTGCTTTTACTTTTCTTAGATATGCTATAATTGTTTGATTTCCTGCTAAACGCTTTTTTATCATTGGTACAGGTTTAGTATTATCTGTAGGTTGCCATTTACATTCTATTTCCTTAGAATTTAATAAATATTTACCCATTTTTTCTAAACAGTAAATTCTATATATTCCTTTTCCATCTTCAGAATTAAAATAATATCTTGTTAATATTTTTGTTTTTACTAATTGCTCCAATTTATTATTTAATTTATCTTGTGATTTAATCTCAATACCTTTATATTCTAATAATTGAAATAACTGTCTTGATGTTATAAATTCAAACTCATTTACTAGTTCCAATATTTTAAAATGTATATCTGTAATATGTCCTATATTTATTTTGTGTATTATTTGATTCATTGAAACATATCCATCTTTTCCATCAAATACTTTTATTTCACCTTCTCTAATTGCGAAAGGTGATACTTCTGCTTTAATTTGATTGTCTTCAACCATTATTACTACCTCCTACAATAGCTAATTTAATTTTCTTTTTTTCTGGTATAATTTTCTTTACAAATATATTTACTTTATCACCATAATTGTATTTATCACTATACTCTGCCATTCCTACTAAATTGGGTTTTATTTCTATAAAAATACCTTTATTATTTTTTGCTCTATCTTTAACAATTCCTTTTAATATCTGTCCTTTTTTTATTTCTTTTATATTTTCATCCCATGTTCCAAGTAATTCTTTATGTGATAAATAAATTTTATTTGTATTGTTCTCTATTGATTTTATCACAATATTTACTTTTTGTCCAATTTCAAATCTTTCTGATGGATTTTTTATTCTTGATACTGATATGTCTTCAATATGAATTAATCCAACTACTCCTCCTGCTATTTCTATAAATGCACCATATGGCTGTATACTTCTTACTATACCTGATAATATATCATTGTTTTCTTTCTTTATTTTTAGCCATTTTAACACTTCTTTTTCTACATCTTTTCTTGATAATATAACTATATTATTATTTATATCTTTAATTTTAAATTGAACTATTTTGTTTACTTTATTTTTACACATTTGTAATTTAGGTAATCCATTTTCTTCTACTTTAAAAGCTTCAACTTCTCCATATGGTAAAAATCCATAAATTTCTTTTCCTAAATTTAAAAATAAATTACCATTATCATCACACTTATTTACATATCCTTCTAATATTTCACCTTTTTCTTTATATTTTTTAGCTTCATCTAATGTCATTGAATTTACTTCTTGTTTCCAGCCTTCTGGAACAAATCTTTGGTATATCAAAATTTTTCCTCCTTTAAATTTTAAAGTACAATACTATTACTCTAAAACTTTTTTTAATTCTTCTTTTGTTAAAAACTTCCATTCACCTATTTTTAAATCTTTTACACTTAAATTTCCTATTTTACATCTATGTAATGCTAATACCTTTTTACCAATTGCATTACACATATTTCTTACTTCTCTATTTTTTCCTTCATGTATTGTAATCTGTATTCTTGATGTATTTGTCTTATTGTCTATTTTTAATATTTTTATTTTTGCTTTTCCGGAAATATAATTTTCTATTTTTACTCCATTTTTTAATTTTTCCAATTCCTCATTTGTTATTTTACCAACTAATGTAACATTATATGTTTTTTCTATTTCATTTTTTGGATGTGTAACATTATATACAAAATCTCCATCATTTGTTAAAATCATTGCTCCAGATGTATACATATCTAATCTTCCTACAGGAACAATTCTTATTCCTTTAAGTTTTGGAGATTTTACTAAATCCAATACTGTTTTTCTTTGAAATTGATCTTTAACTGTACTTACATATCCTATTGGCTTGTTTAATAAAATATAGATATTTTTTTCACTATTTTTGTTTAATTTTTTATCTAAAAATTCAATTTCATCTTTCTCTGGATTTATCTTTGTTCCTAATTCTGTTACAATTTTTCCATTTACTTTAACTTTCCCTTGTATAATATATTCTTCAGATCTTCGTCTTGAAGCAATTCCGTTTTTGAGCTAAATATTTTTGTAGTCTTATATCTTCCATACTTTCCTCCATTCAAGCTAATTTTTCTGTTTTTATGACATATCTAATTTTTGCAAAATATCTTGAAAATACTCTGGTAATTTAGCTTCTAATTTCATTTCTTTTGATGTTATTGGATGTTTAAATTCCAAACTTTTTGCATGTAGGCACTGTCCTATTACTCCAAATTCATTTTTTCCATTTGAATATACTGTATCTCCTACTATTGGATGTCCTATCTCTGCCATATGAACTCTTATCTGATGAGTTCTACCAGTATCTATCTTTACTTCTAATAATGTATATTTATCGTATCTTTTTAATACTTTAAAATGAGTTATAGCTTCTTTTCCATTTTTATCAACTGCCATTTTTTTTCTATCCTTTTTGCTTCTTGCTATTGGCATAGAAATTGTTGCTTCGTTTTCTTGTATAACCCCTTTAACTAAAGCTATATATATTTTTTTAACTTCTCTATTTTTAATCTCATTACTCATATTTATATGAGCCTTATCATTTTTTGCTATTATTAATAATCCAGATGTATCTTTATCTAACCTATGTACAATACCAGGTCTAATCTCTCCTCCTATTCCAGACAAAGAATCTTTGCATATATCTAATATTGCATTTGCTAAAGTTCCATCCAAATTACCATTTCCTGGATGTACTACTAACCCTTTTGGTTTATTTACAACTATTATATCATTATCATCATAGATAATTTCTATAGGTATTTTTTGTGGTTTTAATTTAGTTTCTTGTGGTTTAATATATTCTATTGTGATATTATCTCCTACTTTTAATTTATATGAAGGTTTTTCTTTTTTTCCATTAACTAATATTTTACTTTGTTCTATCATTTTTTGTACCATACTTCTTGATATATCACTTTTTATCTGACATATATACACATCTAATCTTTGTCCATCAATATCTACCATTATATTGTTCAAACTATTCACTTTCCTTTTTATCTATTTTAATATCTTTTTTAGCATATATAGCTAAATTAACTACAAATAATATAAATCCTATTGCAATAATTATACTTGCGAAATTAATTGCAGGCATATGTTCCCAAGAACTTATTTTTATATAATTAATTACTCCTCCTTTTAGTATTCTATCTATTAAATTACTAAGTCCTCCTCCTACAATTAGCCCTAATGCTATCTTTGTTTTAAAATTCATTGTATCTTTTTGTACAATCATTAATCTAATCACAAGTGCTAATACTACAATATCTGTTGTTATATATGTTAATTTATTATTTGAGTTCTTATCCACTAATATTTCTGAATTATCTTTGCTTATTATTTCTATCAAATTATTTATTTTTCCTTCATTTTCATTTGGTAAAGTAAATTTTATAATCTGATCTAATATTATTAAAAATATAATTAATATTATTAGATAAATATTTTTCTTAGATTTAGTTTTCATTTTTCTCACATTTCCTTTACATAGATAGTGTGTCTATTATGACACACTATCTGTAATATTTCTTTCATAAACTACAAAATTATCATCTGAATATAATTCTTTATAATTTTCATCTTTTTTTATAATCATATTTAATTTAGTATTTTTCTTTAATATCACATGAGTTATATCATATTTATCAAATACATTTTCATACCATGTAGCAATACTTGACACATTCATAAAATCTGAGAATATATCTCTTCCTTCATATTTTCCATCTTTTTTCTCTCCATTAAATTCAGGAGAATATAAATCAGCTCTAGAATCTATGAATACTGGTATATCTTGAAATAATAAATAGCTTCCATAATTATATTCATTAAATAATCTAATATTTTTATAATCTAAATTATCCTTTATAAATTTTGTAGCTTCTACTGGATAAGTACTTGAATTTATAAATTCTGCTTTACTACTTTTTCTAACCATTGTAAACATTATTAATATCATTAGTGAAAGTACAAGTATCTTTCCTATTAAAGTAGTCATCGATTCTGACAATTCTTTTAATCCTTTATTATCATATTTGTTAAATAATTCATAAGCTAATTTAGCAAATATAATTCCACCTATTAGCATAAATAATGATACTTGTCTTCTAGACATAAGTAATAAAATAGTAAGGCCGCCTAGCATAAACAAATCTCTTAATTTTATTTTCGTATCAGTAAATATAAGTATTCCTAAAAATAGTGAAAAAGCAATTAATACATTTTCATGATTTATTAAAGTAATTGGCAAATGTTCACTTATACTCTTTGTTGTATTTCCTTCATATGTTTTTATTAAATATGTATATGGGGCATCTCCTATAGGAGTAAGTAATCCTGTAAATGCACTTATCACTATAATTAATAATAACCATTTAACATTTTTATTTTTTTCAAGTTTTATTCTATATGGGTTATTTCTTGCCTCTATTCTTTTTATTCTTCTATTTTCGATAGTATTTTCTATTTTAAAGATAGTTTTATTAGATTTTTCTATTTTTTCTTTTATTTTATCTACATTCTTTCCTTTTTCTAATCTTCTCGTCAATGTTTTTATGTTTGATTTGTGTGCTTTTATTAAAAATTTACTAAATATATATGAATCCAAATAGCAAGCAACAAAATATTCAGCTAAATATGGTAAAAACAAAACAAAATAAAATGGCCATACTGCACAATGCACATTAGCAATTAGTATTGGTATAATAATTAAACCTACACCATATCGTATTTTCTTTGTTTCTATAAATTTTTCGATAAAGTAAATTGTAAGTTCAAACAATATGAAAGTAACTAATTGCGCTCTAGCTGCTATAAAAGACTTCATAAAAAACATTACTGCTAATGTTACAATAAAAGATATAACACCATTTTTACTTAATCTTTTTATAATATAATATAATAATATTCCCATAATTGTTGTCAAAATAAATGTAGTTATATATAAAGCGAAAAATCCGCCACAATAATTATATATTAAATATGTTGCTACATCATATGCCCAATGTGGATATGTATATGGTAAATTCTCATGCCATGAAAATGGATCCTGCATGTCAATTCCATTTTGCATTATATGTTCACCGATTTTTATGGTATAAAATGTATCATTCTGAAACTCTCTTGGAGTAATTGCAAAAGCCATTATAATAATACACACTACTGCTAAAATATTAAATTTTATATTTTTTTGTTTTTCCATATATATATTCATCCTTTCTTGCACAACTAATAAACCACATATATTATATCAGTTACAATCAGAAAGAACAATAGTTATCTTAAATTTTCTAATAGGACAAATATAGCTTCTTAGAGAACTTAAATATTTTACAGTTTAATTATACTGTAATATAAATTCTCTAAAAAACTAGATTTGTTGACACAAAAAATTTGATGTATAATTTTTCTGTGTATTATATATTTGTAGTTATTCTTACTAATTTACTATTAAAGCTACTCTAGCTGTAACAAACCCATCAATTACATCTGAAGCTCCTTGTAATCTTATAGACACTGGGGAAGAATTCATATAATGACTACCTCTTTTAACTCTATTAATAAAATCACATGCTTCTTGTGTCCATTCATGATAATTTCCTGCTAAATCATAGATATTATTTGCACTCCAATATTTGCTATAGCCTGTAATTTGTATTTTTCCTGCCCCTTCTATATTTGCTTCTCCTGTACTATCCACAAAGTTTCCCCAACTTCTTGAATCTTTATCCACTTTTTCTTCTTGCCCTGCAAACTTTGTTCTTTTTAACCAACTCATTGTTTCATCCCATTGGCAACCATATATCATAATGCTTTTAGCATAGGGATTATTCTGTATAACTTCCTCACATAACTTTTTATATCCATACCAATCCTCAAGTGTAATAACTGTTCCTTTTTGTACTGTAGGCTTACTTTTTGTACCAGATAACTCATATCTTCCAATGTAAAACCCATAATATTTTTCTATACTGTTTGCCATCTCTGTATATTCTTTTACTAATCCACTAGCCATTTCATTAATACTATTATATCCTAGTTTATTCATATAATCTGGATTTAGATCTACATATGTTACTACGTCTGGCTCTCTTAGTTTGCCAGTACTGAAATCTCCGGGGATACTTGCTGTAAGATCTTCTTCGTCTTCTTCTCTTAATCTTAATTTACTATACTTATTCGTTTTGGTTACATCATCACTTAATGTGGCTGTTTGATAAACAAACATTGTACTAGGATCTGGCACTGGTACCCATACGAATTCATTTCCATCTTTGTCTGTTATTACTATTCCTTCATCTTGATTTGTAGATGATTCTTCATCAACTCCAAATCCTCCTGGTATCCATATTGTATTATCTTCATCATCTTTTAAATCTGTTGTTTTATCAAATATTGTTCCATCATCTCTTGCTTGTTCTATTTCACTTTTCTTTTTGCTTGTTGCTCCTTTTACTATTCTTTCTGATGTTTTTCCTCCTTGATCTTTTACTATTACTTTTAATTCATATTCTGTCTGGGCTGTTAATCCTGTATATGTGCAAGTATTACTTTCACTTGTTTCTACTAAACTTCCATTTTTATAATATGCATATGTTCCACTTTCTGCTAATCCACTCTCATTATCCTCTGCATTTACACTTACTTTTATACTGTTTTCTGTTACATTTTCTACTGTAAAACTATTTATTATTGGTACTATATTATCTATTACATTATATGTTGTATAATCTCCTGAATTGGTTCCATCTGTTAATCTTGCATATACTATATCTCCATGATGTAATCCATTTGCTATTGTACTTATTTTACTTCCTCTTATCCATTCTCCATTTGTACTATTTATTTGGTATTCTATTATATAATCTGTATTTGTTTTTATTGTTATACTTGCTTGTTTATTAT
>CALXJJ010000018.1 GCA_944388605.1 uncultured Clostridia bacterium | reverse complement strand
GTGCGAAAGCACCAATAGAAAATTCAATATACTACAATTTTTTTATAAAAGTTTGTTTCACATCATTGACATATATATTTTTTATAAATATTTTGTTAATATTTTTTTATAAGCAGTTACTATTCACAGCCAAATAACTTGTATTAAGTTTTGATTATAATTTTTTCGCTATAGCGAACATGAAAGTTTACAAGATGAAGCTTATGGATCTAAGTTGAAAGTTACTTAAAAAATTTGATTTTATAACAAACTCCTGATATTTATTGGGAAGTATATAATCAGATGGAACATGATAAAAATGTGAATTTTTTGTGAATTTTAGCACTCTCATATTGACTTTGCTAAAAATAGGTATATAATATATTATGTAAAAAGAAAATATACTTTTTATTAGAACAAATATGTGGACTTTACAATAATATGAGTATAAACAAATTATTGATGTTCGCTTTTGTTCAATTTACACAAAGGTGTCAACGCATAAATAAAAAAGAAAGGAAGTTGATAATTATGATGATGATACCAAGAAGAAGAAATGAATTTGATTTGTTTGAAGAGATGTTTAATGATCCTTTTTTCACAAGAGGTGAAAGCAAATTAATGAAAACAGATATTAAAGAGAAAAAAGATCATTATGAATTAGAAGTGGATTTACCAGGATATGAAAAGGAAGACATAAAAATAGAATTATCAGATGGATACTTAACAGTTCATGCAAGTATGAATAAATCTGTAGATAGTGAGAATGATAGTAAATATGTTCATAAAGAAAGATATGTTGGAGAATGTTCAAGAAGTTTTTATGTTGGAAATAATATAAAAGAAGAAGATATTAAAGCAAGTTTTAAAAATGGTACATTAAAATTAACATTACCTAAAGAAAAACAAGAAAAGCAAGAAGAAAAGAAATATATTGATATTGATTAAAAAGCAAGAATTAAGTCTCAAATGAAAATTTTCATTTGAGACTTAATTCTTGTTTTTCAAACTATTTTGTGATATAAAAAGTATAAAGATGAAAATAAATATTTTATTAGGGGAAATGTTTAGAATATTTTATGTTATATGCTTATAAAAGGGAATATATAACAGACTATTCGGAGAAAAAATAAAATATAACTACTAAAAATAAAAAGGAGTCATAGAAAAGTGAAAGTTTTAATTGCAACAAAAAACAAAGGGAAAATAGAAGGTGCTAGAAAAGCATTATTGCATTATTTTAATAATATAGAAATAGAAGGAATACCAGTCCAATCTGATGTTAATAATCAACCAGTAAATGATGAGATTTACATAGGAGCAAAAAATAGGATAAAAAATTTAAAAAAATATGCAATAGAAAACAATATTAAATCAGATTTATATTTAGCATCAGAGAGTGGAATTTTTAATTCATTTGGTAGTTGGATGATTAATAATTTAGCAATAATAGAGGATAATAATAATTTTGAAAGTTGTGGAACAAGTGCTTCGTATCCAGTACCTGATAGATTAGTAAAAGATATTATAAATACTGAACTAAGTCAAGTAATAGATAAAATATTTACGAAAGATGAAGAAAGACATAATAAAGGTGGAGCAATAGAATTATTAACTCATAGTGAAATAAATAGAATAGACTTAGTTGAAACATCATTTATAATGGCTTTAACAAAATACATTAATGGGGATATATGGAAATAAAATGTATTTAAAAGCTTAACAAAATATTGTACCAAGAATATTATAAATTGAGGAGGATAAAAGAAGTTGAGTAATACAATAATTGGAAATACTCCAATGATAAAAATTAAGTATAGATATAATAATAAAATAAAATATATTTATACAAAATTAGAATATTATAATTTAACTGGAAGTATAAAAGACAGAGTAGCATATTATATGATTAATAATGCAAAAAAAAGAGGAGATTTAAAAGAAGGTATGCCAATTATAGAAGCTACTAGTGGAAACACAGGAATTGCTATATCAGCTTTAGGAACTTATTATAAACATGAGGTATATATTTTTATGCCAGATTGGGTAAGCGAAGAAAGATTAAAACTTATGAAAAGTTATGGTGCAAATGTAATTTTAATATCTAAAGAAGATGGTGGATTTATAAGATGTGTAGAAGAAGCTAAAAAAATGGCAAAAGAGAAAAATGGATTTTTGTCTAACCAGTTTTCAAATAGAGATAATTTTTTGGCACATTACGAAACTACAGCGAAAGAAATTTTAAATCAAATTCCAGAGCCAATAGAAGGATTTTTGTCAGGAGTAGGTACAGGTGGCACATTAATGGGAATAGGTACAAAATTAAAAGAAAAATATATAAATTTAAAAATAGTTGCAATTGAGCCAGATAAGATGCCTATAATTTCACAAGGGAAAATTATAGGAAGCCATAAGATTGAAGGAATAGGAGATGATTTTGTACCAGAATTAGTAGAAAAAGATAAAATAGATAATATTATATTAGTTAATGATAATGATGCCATAAATATGTCGAGAAAGCTAGCAAAAGATTTAGGATTAGGAGTTGGTATATCTTCTGGAGCAAATTTAATTGGTAGTATTTTACTCAAAGACAAGATAACGGGATCAGTTGTTACAGTTTTTGCAGATGATAATAAAAAATATTTATCTACAGATTTGTCTAAAAATATAGTAAATAATAAAGATTATATTTCAAATAGAGTAGAATTAATAGGATATGATATAGTATAATTAAATTAAGGGGGAACATATGATAAAAAAGAAAAAGGTATAACATTAATTGCATTATCAGTGACAATAATAGTCCTAATAATATTATCAGGAGTAACGATACTTTCTATTATAAACGCAGATGGAATGTATAGAACTATAAAGAAAGCACA
Source organism: uncultured Clostridia bacterium (assembly GCA_944388605.1). Taxonomy (GTDB): domain Bacteria; phylum Bacillota; class Clostridia; order TANB77; family CAG-508; genus CALXJJ01. The sequence continues at coordinate 27,500 of CALXJJ010000018.1, read as the reverse complement.
GGAAGATACACAAATATGGCAAGAAAAAGAATGGATAACATTGTCAATAACAAGCGTAATAGTAAACGGAAGAAATGTAGATTCATTAAATTTACAAGAAGAGCTTGATAATTTTGCAGGAAAAAACAAAACAGAAGTTAAAGGGGAATATGATATATTAGAAGTAGAATTTACGGACAGTAAAAGGGTATATAAAGTTGATAAATTTGGAAATATAGATATTATAAAAGATTATGATTCAACACCTGGTATTTTAGACGGAAAAGGAACAGAAGAGAATCCATTTAAAATAGAAAGTATAGAAGATTTACTAACTTTTAAGATAATGCTAGATGGAGGCAATAGTGAATTAGGAATAGAAAGTTCAAATTTTCAAGATAAATATTTAACTATTACTAGAGAATTGGATTTTAATGATAATAAATCATATTGCGATCCATACACAAATAAATATTCAGAACTATTAGGAAATAAAAATATAAATTTAAAAGAATTAATAACATCAAAAGAATATGGCTTTTATAAAAATAGCTCTATATCAGAATTTAACGGTGTTTTAAATGGGGAAGGTAATAGTATAAAAAATATTATTTTATTTGCGGAAAATGATAGAAAAGTTTTATCACTATTTAGTATTAATAATGGTACAATAAAAAATTTGAATATTGATGGAGAATATAATTCAGAATATAATATTCTTTCAGCAGGATTAGTAGCGGAAAATTATGGAAATATTAGCAATTGTAATAATAAAGTTAATATAAATGCAATTTCTTATGTAGGTGGAATTACAAGCAAAAACTATGGTGCTATTGAAAATTCTAAAAATTATGGAAACCTAAAACTAGGTGGAAATGATGCAGGAGGAATAGTAAATAGAAATAGTAGTAGTGGAGTGATAAGATATTGTGCTAATTATGGAAATATAGAGGGAGAAAATGTAGGATTAGAATTTGGTGGAATATCAGCTTATAATGAAGGAATAATAGAACAATGTTATAATAAAGGAAATATATTAGATCATTATCAATTAATCGGTGGTATTTCAGGAGTAAACGAAAATATCATAGAAAACTGTTATAATATAGGAAATTTAAGTGGTAGTTGGAATATAGGAGGAATTTGTGGAAGAGTTTCTCAAAATTGTAAAATAAAAAATTGTTATAATGCAGGAACAATAAATTCAAAAAGTTCATATGGAACTGGTGGTCTGATAGGGGAGCTGGTAGTAAGCAAAGAAATTTATAATTTATTTTGGTTAGAAGGAATGTATTCTAAATTATCGACTACTAGTTTAAATGATACATGTATGTTTAAGAATGAAAAAGAACTTAAAAGCTATAATATCATTGATTTGCTAAATGAAGGTAATATATCTAATCTATGGGAAGCAGATAAAGATAATATAAATAAAGGTTATCCAATATTAAGCTGGGAAAATGATTAAGGACGAATATATTCGTCCTTAAAAAAGTATATATAGTAATATTAAATGAATTGGATAAAATAAATAAAATAAATATTTGATTTTTTTGCCTTGTTTACCATTATACAAGCTGATAAATATAATAGATAATATAGTAAATAGTCCAAGTAAAATATAATATATATTGTATCCATATGCTATTATAGAGTAACCATATTTTATTATGCATAAAAATGCAAACGAAATAATGGATTTTAATTTACTATCTTTAAAAATATAAAAAGAGAAAATGCTTAGAACACCCCAATATCCGTAATCTGTATTAATTAATTCAGCAATAATACTAATGATTATAACAAAACATATTCCTAAAAATTGGCTTATATATTTTATTGGAGTATTACTATCTTTACTTGTTTCATTTTGGCTAGTTTTTGTGTTATTTACAAAATAATCATATATAGATATAGCTAAAAGACCTAATAATAATGTAAAGAATATATTAAGAGATAATGTGTTTGTATAAAATGTATTATTAAATAAAGAAAATGGAATTTGCGATATTGCTGCAAAAATTGCTAATCTAAAAAAGTATTTGCTTAAATTTTTAGTATGCAAAAAACCTTCAGATATCTGAAAAGCAAAAATGGGGAAAGCAAACCTCCCTATTAAATTCAAATATGAAAAATGCCCAAAATATGCTATTCCTACATGATCTATAAGCATTGAAACTATTGCTATAATCTTTAAAATAAAACTTGACATATATTATCATCCTTTGATAGAATTTTAATTACATATTATGATATAGTTTTATCATATAAAAGAATTATTGTCCATAAGATTTTATAAGTATAAGATAGAAATTAAGGAACAAGAAATGGAGAAAAATATGAACAGCGAATCAAGTGAAAAAATAGAAAATTATAAATATATAAATAATAAAAGAGATACAAATGTTGAATTATTAAGAATAATAGCAATGCTAATGGTTATAACTCTTCATTGCATAAATCATTCAAAAGTAGTAGGAAATAGTAACTTAAATATTGTAAACTTATTTGGAGTGAGGTTCTTAGATTGTTTGGCAATAATTGCAAATAATATATTTTTGATTATATCAGGATATTATTTAATAGATAAAAATTTTAAATTAAAGAAAATATTAAATTTATGGGGAAAAACAATATTTTATTCCTTATTAATATATTTTGTATGTTTAATATTTAATCAAAAGGTGAATATTTTATATTCATTTACACCGATACTATCTGGACAATATTGGTTTATAACATCATATATAGTACTATATTTTTTAGCACCAATTATAAATAAGTTAATAAATAATATTACAAAAGAACAACATAAATATTTAATAATAGTGTTATTAGTAGTATATGGCTTTATTAGAATATTATTTAATTTTTCTACAATATTTCATGGTTCTATACCTATAGTTATTTTATTGTACATAATAGGAGCATATATACGAAAATATGTGAAAATTGATAAAAGCAATAAATATTTTATAAAATATATTTTTACAACTATTATAATTACATGTTTATACATAATATTGAAAGCATTAAGTAATATTTTTGAGACCAATGAGATAATATATGCTATTTTATATAGGATAATAAATATGTTTAGAGATTTTAGTAATATATTAATCGTTTTATCGTCGGTATTTTTATTTTTAAAGTTTAAAACTATTAATATAAAATCAGATGCTTTAATAAAACTTACGCGGAATCATATCACCTTCCATATTATCAATTTATGTGATTCATGACAATATAAATATAAGAGATATTTATTGGAACTTATTTAATATAGAAAGTTTGGGAAATTCACCATTGTTATTATTATATGTTATTATATTAGTAATTTCTGTATTTTTCATAAGTTTAGGTTTGGATTTATTACGTAGAGGAACATACTATATGATAAAAAAAATAAGAGTAGTTCAATATATAGTAGATAAAATAAATAAAAAAATTGAGATAGTGAATTGTAAAATAAACAAAATATTTATAAAAACATAGGAATAAATTTTGCTAACGTAAAATTGGCTTAGGAACAAATTTACTAAAAAGCTAACGAGGAAAGATAAAATTAATATAAATTTTAAGGCTTTCCGATTTGTTCATAAATTGTTATAGTGCTATTCAGGAATAGCACTATAACAATTTGTAATATAATATTGTCCATTACTATAATTATTTTTGGTTTGTTCTCTTGCATCTAAATCATTAAAATGCCACCATTCAGAAGCAAGAGGTGAGAGACCTGAATCAGTGCAATATTTTTGTAAAAGTATAGAATTTTCATTCATATAATCAGATAAAGGAACATTTTGCCAATCAGTTTTGGATAAACTTGAAACACCATATTTAAATGTGGTTGCAATTATACTTAATTCATGCATTTGTGTAGGCATAGTGTATTCTGTGTAATCTGAAATTTTAGTATAACTATAATTTCCAATATGACTTGTTTGTGATGAATTAATTTTAGCTAAACTAACATCTATGGCAACACCTCTTTGATGATTAGATAATTTTTTTGCAATAAACCATCCTTCACCCCAACCAGATACATATATTCCATTATATACCTCTTGATCAGATTCTGATAAAGTTTTTAGAGAATTTGACACTTTTTGTTGTACTGCATATGGTCTAAAAGCTTCATAAATTATTAAAGAATTTCCTTGTTTTAATGCTTTTTGTTGAGCAGTACATATTTTTTTTGCCATTGAATATATTACAGGCATTAAAAATTCTTTTTTACCGAAGTCTAGTATTATAATATTTAGCATTATATAGTTGCTTACCTGTGATATCAGGCAAAGATTTTCCACTAGATTTGAAAATAGATGAATAGCTATTTGTATCATTATAAATAATAGATGGAATTACATCTGGTAAATTGATCATACAATAAGTATTATCTAACCAACCATATAAACCTGAATAATTCACATACCACCAATTACCTTCTTCTTTTATAATTCTAAAAGCACTACCTGGTTTTAATTCTGCAATATTTTTAGAATTAATATTAGCTTCACTTTTTAAATTCATTAATACAGAAGCATATCCAGTAGCATTATTGACAGGAAGTTCTAGATTTCCAGTTTCATAATATGAAGTATATTGAAATTCTTCATTATGACTGGTTGAATCAATTATATTATTAACTGAATTACTTATATCAACAACAATATCTGGATTTGAAATTTCGTTTACTGCTGTTTCATTATATTTAATTTGATTAGTAGTTACAGTATTGCCTTTGTAAAATAAAAACAATATACATATTGTTATTACAAGAATAATAAACAATAAAAATTTTTTCACTATAAAAACCTCCAAGGATTAAGAATAAATATAGGAAAAATCTAGTTTTCCCTATACAAGAATGTTGCTTTGCTCTAACAGATGCACACAAATTTTATTTTATTTATTAGAAAACTAAGTATATACTATTTCTAATAGAATATTTGTATATATTATATAATTAATAAGAACAAAAAGCAAGAATAAACCGTAAAGCTATAAAAACAAAAGAAAAAATAAAAAAATTATTGAAAAAATTATATGTTATGGTATAATAAAAACGAAAAAGGCAAATTTATTGAAGATTAGGGGATGGTAGCACGAAAAAGAAAAAAATAAAAGAAAAACATAAAAAGAAGAAAAATAAGAAAATAAGCAATAAATTAATAGTAGTAATTATTTTAGTAATTCTTATAATAGCAATTTTATTAGTTGGAGGAATATTTGCATACAAGCATTTTTCCAAAAAATTTAAAGATGCATATATTGAGATAGGATCAGAAGAAATAAAATTAGAAGATTTTTTAGTAAAAGATGAATATAAAAACGATTCTAAACTAATAACAGATTTATCTCAAATAGATTTAAATAATGTTGGTCAATATGAAATAGAACTCGAATATAAAGGAAAGATACAAAAAGTAATGTTATATATGCAAGATACAACTCCACCGGCAGTAGAATTCCAAGATTTGTTTAAATATTTAGATTATGAAATAAATCCAAATGATTTTATAATAAACAAGTCTGATTTGTCAGAAATGACAGTAGAGTTAGGTGAAACATATGAAATAACAGAGTTTGGTACATATAAGGTAAATGTCATTGTAAAAGATGAATATAATAATATAACATCAAAAGATTGTAATTTGACAATTGGTTGGGTAAAACCAGAATTTATACTAGAGCTAGGAAATAAAGTAACAAAAGAAGATTTGTTATATAGTGTAGAACAAGATGGAGATAAGCTTGCACAAGAAGATTTAGATACAATAAATTCTAGTGGTATAGGAGAATATAAGTTAAAGTTAAAGTATGATGGAAAAGAATACATAACTGTAATAAGAGTACAAGATACAACTCCACCAGAATTATTACTTAAAGATGTTAGTATATATATTGAAGAAAAAGCTGATAAAGACAATTTCATTGAATCAGTAACAGATGCTTCAGGAGAAGTTACAACAACATTATTAACACAAATAGATTATTCTAATATTGGAACACAACAAGTAGAAATTGAAGCAGTAGATTCAAATGGAAATAAAATAATTAAAACTGCTACATTAACTATAAGAGAAGATACAGATGGACCAGTATTTTCAGGCTTAAGTACAATAACAGTAGCTAAAAATAGTAATATAAATTATACAAAAGGGGTAAAGGCAGTAGATGCAAAATATGGAGACTCAGAATTTATAGTAGATGATTCAAAAGTAAATACAAGTGTTGCTGGAACATATTATGCAACATATACAGCAAAAGATAAAAAAGGAAATACTACAACAGAAAAAAGAAAAATTGTTGTAAATTATGATCAATCTGATGTTAATGCAAAAGTGAGAGAAATTGCACAAAAATGTGGAAGTGGAGTTGAAGAAATAAGGAACTATGTGAGAAATAATATAAGATACAGTCATGATTGGGGAGGTTCAAATCCTGTTTGGTTTGGATTTACAAATTGGAAAGGTAATTGTTATGTACATGCTTTATGTTTTCAAGAATTGTTAAGTCAAAAGGGTTATACATCACAATTAATATGGACAACAGATAAAACGCATTATTGGAACATGGTAATGATAAATGGAGAATGGAAACATATGGATTCGACTCCAGATAGAAATCATAGAAAAATTAGTATTATGTCAGATGAGCAAAGGCTTTCTACATTAAGTGGTAGAACTTGGGATAGAAGTGCATGGCCAAGTGCAAAATAGAAGGAGGATTAAATAAAGTGGATATAGAGCAAGAAGATAATATTAAAGAAGAAATCAAAGATAAAGAAGAACAAAGTAAGGATAATAATGAAAAATCAGATAAAAAGAAAAGTAATAAAATAACAAAAATAATAACTATAATTATTTTAACCATTGTAATAATAGCAATTTTATCAGTTGGAGGAATATTTGCATACAAGCATTTTTCTAAAAAATTCAAAGATGCATATGTTGAAATAGGTTCAGAACAAATAAAGTTAGAGGATTTTTTAGTAGATGAAGATTACAAAGACGATTCAAAGATAATAACAGATTTATCTCAAATAGATTTATATAAAATAGGCGAGTATGAGATTGAATTGGAATATAAGGGAAAAAGACAAAAAGTAATGCTATATATGCAAGATACAACTCCACCAGCAGTAGAATTCCAAGATATATTGAAATATTTAGATTATGAAATAAATCCAAATGATTTTATAGTAAATAAATCAGATTTATCAGAAATGACAGTAGAATTAGGTGGAACATATGAAATAACAGGGTTTGGCACATACAAAATAAATGTAATAGTAAAAGACCAATATAATAATGTTACATCAAAAGAGTGTAATTTAACAATTGGTTGGATAAAGCCAGAATTCACACTAGAACTTGGAAATAAAATAACAAAGGAAGATTTATTATACAGTGTTGAACAAGACGGCGACAAACTTAATCAAGAAGAACTAGACAAAATAAATTCAAGTGGACCAGGTGAGTATGAAATAAAAGTAATATATGAAGGACAAGAATATGTAACAAAAATAAAAGTACAAGATACAACACCACCTGATTTAATATTGCAAGATGTAATTATATATGATGATGAAACAGTAGAAAAAGATAGATTTATAAAATCAGTAACAGATGCATCAGGAGAAATAACAACAACTTTATTAACAAAGATAGATTATTCAAGAATAGGAGCACAAGAAATTGTTGTTGAAGCAGTTGATAAAAATAATAATCAAATAACAAAAACAGCAATATTAACAATAAAAAAAGACACAGAGGGTCCAGTGTTTCAAGGAATTACAAATTTAACTGTAAATAAATATACAAAAATAAATTATAATAAAGGAGTAACAGCTATAGACGAAAGAGATGGAAGTGTAACATTTACAGTAGATGATTCAAAAGTAAACACAAGTGTTGCTGGAACATATTATGCGACATATACAGCAACAGATAAAAAGGGGAATACTACGACAAAGAAAAGAAAAATAACAGTTAATCATGATCAAGCTGATACAAATGCAAAAGTAAGAGAAATGTCTCAGAAATGTGGAAATGATTATGAATCTATTAGACAATTTGTAAAAAGTAAAATAAGTTATAATGCAAGTGATTATGGTGGAAGTGACCCAATATGGCACGGATTTACTGAATATAAAGGAAATTGTTTGGTATTTGCCAAATGTTATCAAGCATTGTTAAATCAAAAAGGATATAGTACACAATTAATATGGACAACAGACAAATCACATTATTGGGTATTGGTTAAAATAAATGGTGTATGGAGACATTCAGATGCAACTCCAGGAGGATATCATGGAACTATTAGTGCAGCAACAGATGATGAGAGATATGCTAATTTGCAAGGAAGAGATTGGGACAGAACAAAATGGCCAGAGGCTAAATAAAAAGATATTACATTGTAAGAAATGGGGAATTTTATGGCAAATATAATATTATTAATACTAAGTATTGCAATTTATTTAAGTTTTGGGCTAACAAATGCAATATATATATTGTTCAGTACAATTACAACATTTTTTGCTGCAAAAAATTTAAATGGCAAAAATAAAAAAATTATATTAATAACAACTATAGTTCTTAATGTAGGCATACTGTTGTTCATGAAATTGTATCTATTTGGACAAGAATATATAACTGCTTTACAAGATGTTAATATTCTTGTTCCAGTGGGAATTGCATATTATACATTACAAGTCGTATCATATATTATTGATGTTTATAAAGGAAGAATAGAACCTCAAGAAAGCTTTTTTAAATATCTTTTATATGTAATATATATACCATATTTATTTATAGGACCAATAAATAGATATGAAGATATAAGTAAAGATTTATATGCAAAAAGAAAAATTAAATCAGAAAATGTATGGAATGGAATTATTAGGATTTTATGGGGACTATTAAAGAAGTTTGTAATAGCAGGAAGAATATCAATATTGATATCTACAATAACTGGTGATACAGAAATATATAAAGGTGCATATGCTTTACTTGCAATGTTATTATATTCTATACAATTATATAGTGATTTTAGTGGAGGAATAGATATAGTAATAGGTGCATCAAAAATTATAGGAATTAATTTAAAAGAAAACTTTAATGCCCCATATATGGCAGAGGATGTTAAAGAATTTTGGAGAAGATGGCATATATCTTTAAGTACATGGTTAAAAGATTATGTATATATACCACTTGGAGGAAATAGATGTAGCAAAATTAGAAATAAAGTAAATTTGATTATTACCTTTTTAATTTCTGGAATATGGCATGGTATACATTATTTGCTTTGGGGTCTTATACATGGAATATTAGTTGCATATAGTAAATACTTAAAGACAAAATGGAAAATTTTAAATAGAATAATTAACTATATAATTGTATCTTTATTATGGTGTTTCTTTGTTTGGCCAGATACAATTTTAGCATTAAAAATGTTAGTTTCTGTATTTACTAATTTTAATTATGTAGATTTATTTAGTAATATATTAAATTTAGGGTTAAATATTCCAAATATTATAGTATTGGTACTATCTGTAATAGCATTGGCGATATTTGATGTAAAAAAAGAATATTTTATTAATAAAATAAAGACAAGTAAAATAGAGATAAAGACATGTTTAATTTGCACATTAGTAATTTTTATATTAGTTTTTGGAATATATGGAATTGGATTTAATGTTAGTGAATTTATTTATAGTAAATTTTAGATTATATTATAATAATTTGACGGTTTCAAGATTCAATTTTTAAAACTAGATTTAGACTTAGAAATATAGAAAGGAGTAATTACTAAATATGAAATACATAAGAACAATAGCCATAATGATTATATTTATTTTAATATTTATACTATTAAATATGTTGTTATCGCCTAAATATATGACTGACTTAGTAGAAGGAAGTATGATATCACAATATTATAGAGAAGATAAAAATCATGAAGTCATATTTATAGGAGACTGTGAAGTATATGCTAATTTTTCACCAATGGTTATGTATGAAGAACAAGGGATTACAGCATATGTTAGAGGAAGTTCCCAGCAGTTAATATGGCAATCATATTCAATTTTAGAAGAAACATTAAAATATGAAAAGCCAAAGATAGTAGTATTTAATGTAAATTCAATGAGATATGACGAGCCAGTAAGTGAAGCATATAATAGACTTACAATAGACAAAATGAAATGGTCTAAGCAAAAAGTTGATATTATAAATGCATCAATGACTGACGAAGAAGACTTTTTGTCATATGTATTTCCAATACTAAGGTACCATTCAAGGTTTGATAAATTAACAAAAGAAGATTTTGAGTATTTATTTAAAACTAAAAATAATACTCATAATGGCTTTTTAATAAATAAGAATATAAAACCTGTTGAGAATTTACCAACAAAGAGGAAATTATCAAACTATAAATTTGCAGATATTTGTTATGATTATTTAGATAAAATAAACAAAATATGTAAAGATAATAATATTGAACTTGTTCTTATAAAAGCTCCAAGTTTATACCCATATTGGTATGATGAATATGAAGAACAAATTAAAGAATATGCACAAAGAAATCAAATAGACTATTATAATTTTAAAGATAAGATAGATGAAATTGGAATTGATTTTTCTATGGATACTTATGATGCAGGACTTCACTTAAATTTAGATGGTGCAACAAAGATGTCTAAATATTTTGCAAAAATATTAAAAGATAATTATAATCTAATAGATTATAGAGAAAATGAAGAAATAAATAATATTTATCAAAAAAAGCTTACAGAATATAAGGAAGCTATAAAATAAAGAAAGGATTGATTTTTATGAATAAAAAAATATTAATAGGTGTATTAATTGTTATAGTATTAATAATAGGAGTTATAGTGTATATGTCTACAAATAAAACAGAAACAACAGATACAGATGGAACATCAAAAACAGCACAAGAAGAAATAGAAAGTTATGCATTTAATTACAATGGAAAAGAAATAAAATTAGGAGCAGAATTTTCAAGAGAAGAATTTGGACAAGAGTTAGGATATTCAGAAGTTCCAAGTTGTGCTTTCGAAGGAGTAGATAAAACATATACATATGAAGATTATGAAATTACAACATATCAAGATGGTGATAAAGAAAAAATAAGAACAATATATTTATTAAATGAAAATGCACAAACAGAAGAAGGGGTTAAAATAACAGATTCATTAGATGATTTAAAAAGTAAATATCAAGAAGGGCCAACAATAAGTGATAATAAATATACATATACTAAAGGAGATACAAGTATAGAATTTATAGTAGAAAATGAAATAATTACAAGTATAGAATATGTACTTAATGTAGAATAATATTAATTTTCTGTTATATAAAAATATTTTAATTGTTTAAACATTCTAGAAGATATAGTTTTCTAGAATGTTTAAAATATACATCAAAATATTATATTTCTAAATATTTTTGATTAAAAAGGAAGGAATGCAATTTAATATGGTCAAATTTGTACACTGTGCTGATATTCATTTAGGAGCTAATCCATTTGAAATTGAAGAAAGATTTGAAGATATGGGAAAAGCATTTTCTCAAGTATGTAAATTTGCAATAAAAGAAAAAGTAGATTTTGTTTTAATAGCAGGAGACTTTTTTCATAATAAAACAGTTAACCCTAGAACTCTTGAGCAAGCACTAGAAGAGTTGGAAAAATTAAAGAAAGCAAATATACCAGTTTTTTTAACAGAAGGTAATCATGATATGTCTTCATATACACATGTATATAGTTGGCTACAGTTTTTATCTTCTAGAAAGGACATTATTTTATTAAAGACTGTAAAAAATGATAAACTTTTAAATTTCTGGAATGGTAAAGAAGGAGCAATATATGAACATAATAAAGCTTATATAATAGGATTAGGTTATCCTGGAAGCACTGCAAGTAAATACATTCAAAAAATAACTGATGAATTAAAGCAATTAATAAAAGATAATAAATTTATAAATAAACCTATAATTTGTATGTTGCATTCAGGAATAAATAGATTTGTAACAGAATCTATGGGAGGATTAAAAGAAGAAGAAATAGAAGGATTAACAAATATAATTAATTATTTAGCATTGGGGCATATACATGTAAGATATGAAAATGTAGATAAAAAATATTTTAATCCTGGTTCTGTAGAGTGTGTAAGAATTACAGATAATCCATTTAACAAAGGTTTTTATTTTGTAAAATTAGAAGAAAATAAATTAGAAACAGAATTTAAGTTGGTAAAAAATAGAAATTCATTATCATTAAGTATTGATATACCAAATGAAGAGATTAATATATATGATTATATTTTAGAAATTATTAAAAAAGAATATGAAGAAAAATGTGAGAAGAATCAGAAAATAATGTTACAAATAAAAATTAATGGAATAGCTAAAAGTGGTACAATGGAAATTAATATACAAGAGCTTAAAAAAATTATAAAAAATGAAATTCCCGTATTATATCAAGATATTATGAATTTAATTATATATGTTGATGAACAAGAAATAAAAATATCAGAAGATGTGTCAAGAGAAGAAATAGACAAAATAGTAGTTAAAGAAAAAATAGAAAAAGCAGGATATAAAAAAGATGAAATTGATGACATTTATAATATAATAACTCTACTTAAAGAATGTGCAGAAAATGGAAACATAACAATAGATGACAATAATGGGAAAGATATAGAAAATATGCTTTTGAATATAAGTAGAGGAGGATAATGGTTTGAAAATATTAGAAATAGAATTGGAAAATGTTAAATGCTATAAAAATGAAAAATTTAATTTTGAGAATGGGATTAATTTTATAAATGGATTAAATGGTGCAGGGAAAACATCAATAATAGAAAGTATAGGCTTTTGTCTTTTTGATTATAAAATAGGAAAAACTGGATTTACTTCATATTATATTAGAAGAGGGGAAAAAAAGGCAAGAGTAAGAGTTATATTTGAAGATAACGAAAATGAAAAATATATAGTAGAACGAAAGATATCAACAACTTCCAATAATAGTTGGATTGTGAAAGATATAGAAAATGAAGAAGAAATTGTTTCAGGAGAGGAAGATGTAAGGAACTGGATAAAACAACATATTGGATTATATAAAGATGATAATCTTTCTGATATATATGAGAATATAATAAGTGTACCGCAAGGAATGTTTACAAGTGCATTTTTGGATTCGGAAAAAAACAGAAAAGCAAAATTTGATCCAATATTTAATTTAGAAATATATAGGAAGGTATTTCTAAATACAGCTAGTTTGGAATCTGGAATGAAAAATAAAAAAATGGAAATAGAAAAGGAATTAGAAGTTTCAAAAACAAAAATAGAAATGCTAAAAAATGAGAAACAGGAGTATGAAAAAATTAATAAAGAAATGGAAAATAATAAGAAAATAGAAAATGAATTAACAGAAAAATATGAAAAAATAAATGAGATATATCAAAAAGAATTAAAAATAAAAGAAAGTATAAAAAAACATGAAGATTTACAAAGAGAAAAAGAATTAAAAAAATTAAATATAGAAGAAAAAATTAAATTGTATGAAAAACAAAAAGAAAGAATAGAATTGGCTAAAAAAGCGTTAAATGATAATAAATTAGGGTATCAAGAATACATAAAATCACAAAAAATTCAGAAAGAATTACAAATAAAACAAAAAGAATATGAAAAAGTTAAGGATGACATTAGAAGAATAGAAAAAGATATTGTTAGTAAAAGCACATTTATAGCAATGAAAAATGAAAATATTGAACATTCAAAAAAAGAAACAGAAAAATTAATTATTGAAATAGAGAAAAATTTAGAAGATTACAATAAAAATAAAAGTAGAATAGAAAAAGATTTAATAAAAATAGAAGAAAAGGAAAATGATTTAAGAACATTTGAGGAAGCGCAAAAAAATATAATAGATTTAAAAAATAAAATTAATGAAAATATACTACTTATAAAAACAAAGAAAGAATTGCTAATAGAAAAAAGTAAATTAATAGATCAAGAAGAAAGCTTGATAAAATCTAAGTCTGAGTTGTTGCAATTATTAGAAAGAAAAAACGAAATAGAAAATAAAATTAAAATATTAGGTGAAAACAAAGTAAAGATAATATCCACAATAGAACAATTAAAAGAAAGCAAAAAGATTGCAAAAACTGGAATTTGCCCATATTTAAAAACAGAATGTATAAATGTAAAAGGAAAAACGCAAGAAGAGTATGAAAGTGAAATTATTAAGTTAGAATATGATTTAGAAACATTGGAAAATGAAATCAATAAAGTAGATAAAAAACAGAAGGAAATATTAAAAGCAGAAACTATGTTACAAAGTGCAAAAGAAAAGTTAGAAGAGAATAAGAATGTAAAAAAACAAATACAAATAATAACTGAAAATATATCAAAATTAGAAGAAGATAATGAAGAATTTAATAGTAATATTTTAGATTATTTGAAAAGAAATCAAATAAAAAGCATAGAAGAGTTACAAGAAAAAATGAAAATTTTAAGCACAAGCTTTACAGAATTGAATAAGAATTATAATATAGATAAGACCAGGTTGGAAAATCAGAAAAACAATATAGAAAATCAAAAAAATAAAAAAACAGATTTTGAAAATAATATACAAGAATTAAATAAAACTATAAAAGAAGCATTAAAAGAAAAATCAATTTTAGAAAATGATAAAAAGGAATATATTAATGCAACAAAAAAGTACATTGGAATAGAAAATATGATAGAAGAGAATAATATTAATATAGAAAAAAATCAAGAAGCATACAATATGTATATTCAAAATAAAAATGAAGTGGAGAAAGAGGCAGAAATTACATTAAATATAAATAATGAAAAAATAAAAATGAAACAATTGAGAGAAGAGATATTGGATAATGAAAATGAAATAAAAAAATTAGAAGAAGTATATAATAAAAAAGATATGGAAGAAAATGAACAAAATTTAGCTAAGATAAAACAAGATATAACAAAAATACAAACAATTATTGAAACACAAAAGCAAAGAATAGATGAATTGATAGATAAAGTTAAAAAATTAGAACAATTATTACAAAATATGGAAAAACAAGAAAAATATTATAACAAGTATGAATTAGCTATAGAAAATATTTCAAAAATAAGACAAATAATAAAACAAGCTCCAGATGATATATCGGAAATATTAATACAAAAAGTAAGTCGAAAAGCTACCCAAATCTATGCAAAAATAGCAAATGATAACACAAGATTAGAATGGAGAGAAAAATATGAAGTAATACTTATAGATAATATTGGAGATACAAAAATAGAAAAAGAATTTAGACAATTATCAGGGGGAGAGCAAATGTCTGCAGCCCTAGCAATACGAATAGCTATGCTGGAAATTTTAACAAATGTAAAAATTGGAATCTTAGATGAGCCAACAGTAAATATGGATATAGAAAGAAGACAAAGATTAGCAGAAATAATAGAAGACATAGGAGGATTTTTTACTCAATTATTTATAGTAAGCCATGATGATACATTTAATTCTGTTACAGAAAATTTGATACAATTAAGAACAAAAGAGACATAATTTAAATATTTAAACATTCTAGATTACTTACATGTCGCATTTGTTCATGCGCTAAATTTTATTACATAAAATTTGTGTATATCTGTTAGAGCAAAGCAATGTTCTTATATAGGAAAAATAGGTGAGAATAACTCACCTAAATACTTTTAGTCATTAACTTTTCTATAGAACATTATAGACCAAAGACCACATATACCAACTATTATATATATTATTTTAGAGAGTATAGAACCTGCACCAAATAATGTATCTACTAAATTAAAGTTAAAAAGACCAATTAAAAGCCAATTAAGAGCACCTACGATAACTAATGTAAGTACAATGTAGTTTAAAATTTTCATAAGCAACCTCCTTTTGTAATTAGTATATTCAAAAAAAATTTTTTTATACAAAATTTTTTACATTAAAATTTATGAATAAAAATACTATTGCAAAATTAAATAAAATTGTAGTATAATAATATATGAACAAAGAAAAAGAGAGGAAGAAGTTTATATGATTGGGAAAATGTGGAAAAAGGTAATACTTGTTATTGTAGTTATATGTTGTTTATTCAATATAGTAAGCAAATTTGTACATCATTCTTCTTTACAAAGAGAACTTTCATCATACATAGAATATGTAGAGAATCATTAAATTATAATAGAACAAATCTGAAAGCCTTAAACTTTGTACTCATTTTATTTTCCCTCATTGGCTTTTTAGTAAATTTGTGAGCAATAGATTTAATATTATGTAAATCAATCAAAAAGCAAAAAAATACTTGCAATAATTTGGAAAATGTGGTATGATTATATCCGAGAGTTTTTAGTTTTAAAAAGAAGAGGTGAATACAAGATGAAAGAAGGAATACATCCAAATTATGGAGAAGCAACAATTACATGTGCTTGTGGAAATGTAATGAAAACAAATTCAACAAAAAGTGATATTAAAGTTGATGTTTGCTCAAAATGTCATCCATTATGGACAGGTAATTTAAAAAGAGAAACAACAGGTGGTAGAGCTGATAAATTTAAGAAAAAATATGGAATACAATAAAAAAATAGACGGGGTGATTTTTATATCACTCTTTTTCTTATACAAGAATATCACTTCAATATAACAGATACACACAAATTTTATTACATAAAATTTAGCGCATGAACAAATGCGACATGTAAGTAATCTAAAATGTTTAAATATCTAAATAATGTCTCTTTTGTTCTTTTAGAAAGAAAAACATATATTATATGAAAATATTACAAATGTAGTACAATTAATGTATTGAAAAACAAAAAAATATGATATAAAATTACAAAATATGAAAGAGGAATTTATATGCAAGAGAATACAAAACAATATTATATAATAACAATGGGATGTCAATTAAATGAAAATGATTCAGAAAAAATTCAAGGGATTTTAAAAAATATGGGATATGAAAAAACGGATAAAATAGAGGACAGTAGTATAATTATATTTAATACATGCTGTGTAAGAGAAAATGCAGAGGAAAGATTATTAGGAAAATTAGGAGAAGTAAAGAAATTAAAGGAAGAAAACGGAACAATAATTGCAATAGGTGGTTGCATGATGCAAGAAAAACATATGCAAGATAAAATAAAGCAAAGTTTTCCTTTTGTAGACATTTTATTTGGTACACATACTTTAAATAATTTAGAAAAAGATATTAAAAAAGTATTAGAGAAAAAAGAAAAAGTGAGAGACATATTGGATATAGATGGAGAAATAATAGAAAATTTACCTATTGATAGAAATGATAAATATAGAGCATCTGTTACAATAATGAATGGTTGTAATAATTTTTGTAGCTATTGTATAGTTCCATATGTAAGAGGGAGGGAAAGAAGCAGAGAACCAAAAAATATTATAGATGAAATAATAGACTTAGCAAAAAAAGGATATAAGGAGATAACTTTATTAGGTCAAAATGTTAATTCATATTTAAGAGTAGAAAGAGAAAAAAATATACAATTTGAAAAATATGAAGGAATAGATTCATTTGCTAAATTGTTACGAAAGATAAATGAAATAGAAGGTATAGAAAGAATAAGATTTATATCACCACATCCAAAAGATTTTACTGATGATGTTATAACGGCAATAAGAGATTGTGATAAAATATGTAAAATTATTCATCTCCCACTACAATCTGGAAGTACAGATATACTTAAAATTATGAATAGAAAATATACAAAAGAACAATATTTGAATTTAGTTGAAAAAATGAAAAAAAACATACCAAATGTAGTTTTTTCTACAGATATAATAGTAGGATTTCCAGGAGAAACAGAAGAAGATTTTGAAGATACGTTAGATGTAGTAAAAAAAGTTCATTTTGAACAAGTTTTTATGTTTATATATTCTAGGAGAAAAGGTACTCCAGCAGATAGAATGGAAAATCAAATACCAGAAGAAATAAAACACAAAAGATTTAATAGATTAAAAGAATTAGTAGAGGCACAAATAGAGGATAATAATAAAAAATATATTGGAACTATACAAAAAGTGTTTGTGGAAGGGAAAAGCAAAACTAATGATAAAGTATTTACAGGAAGAACAGAAACAAATAAAGTTGTAAATTTTGAAGGAACAAATGATATGGTAGGAAAAGTACTGAATATGAAAATTTTATCAGAACATATGTGGTATTTAAAAGGAAAAGTTGTTTAAGGAAGGAATGAACTAAAATGGCTGAATATACACCTATGATGCAAAATTATTTAGAAACAAAAAAAGATTATCAAGATTGTATTTTATTTTATAGATTAGGTGACTTTTATGAAATGTTTTTCGATGACGCTATTACAGCATCAAGAGAAATAGAATTAACATTAACAGGGAAAGACTGTGGAAAAGAAGAAAGAGCGCCAATGTGTGGTGTTCCATATCATGCAGTAGAAACATATATTGCAAAATTAGTAGAAAAAGGTTATAAAGTTGCAATATGTGAACAATTGGAAGATCCAAAACAAGCAAAAGGAATTGTAAAAAGAGGTGTTGTACGTGTAGTTACACCAGGTACTGTTATTGAAAGTAATTTATTAGAAGAAAAAAAGAATAATTACATAATGTCAATATACAAAACAGGAATATATTTTGGGATTGCTGTATGTGATGTGTCTACAGGTGATTTTTTGTCAACAGAAATACAAGATACGCATAATTTTGCAAGACTTTTAGATGAAATTGCGAGATATTCGCCAGCTGAGATTATAACTAATGATTTATTGTATAACTGCAAAGAAGAAATAGATAAAATAAAAGAAAGATTTAACATATTTATTTCTTGTATAAAAGAAGAAGAATTTATTGGTGATAAAAATAAAATAAAAGAAGAATATCAACTAGTAAATGAAGAAGGAAAAAGAATTGATAAAATAGGAGATTTATCAATAAATGCAATTAGTGGATTATTAAGTTATTTACAAGAAACTCAAAAAATGAAATTAGATCACATATATAAAATAGAAATATATAGTATTCTAAAATATATGTCTTTAGATATTAATGCAAGAAGAAATTTAGAAATTACAGAAAAAATGCGTGATAAAAGTAAGAAAGGAACTTTATTATGGGTATTAGATAAAACAGCCACTTCTATGGGAGGTAGACAATTAAGAAGGTGGATAAATAATCCTTTGATAGATGAGAAAGATATAAATAGGAGATTAGATGCAACACAAGAGTTAAAAGATAATATCATTTTAAGAGGAGAAATTATAGATAATTTAAAAAAAGTATATGATATGGAAAGATTGGCAGGTAAAATTGCATATGGTAATGCAAATGGAAGAGATTTAATATCATTAAAAAATTCAGTTAACCAATTGCCAGGAATTAAACAACTCCTAAAGAATACTAAATGTGAAATGTTACAAAATTTATATAATGAATTAGATGAATTACAAGATATATATGAACTAATAGATAAATCAATAATAGATGATCCTCCTATTAGCATAACTGAAGGAGGAATAATAAAAAATGGATATAGTCAAGAGTTAGATCTTCTAAAAAAAGCTACAATAGATGGAAAAACATGGCTGGTAGAATTAGAAGCTAGAGAGAAGAGAGAAACTGGAATAAAAGGATTGAAAGTAGGATTTAATAAAGTATTTGGATATTATTTAGAAGTTACAAAAGCAAATATACCACTAGTACCAGATAGATATATAAGAAAACAAACTTTAACAAATGGAGAGAGATATGTAACAGAAGAGCTAAAAAATATGGAAAACCAATTATTAGGTGCAGAAGAGAAAAGTGTAAATTTAGAGTATCATGAATTCACAAAAATAAGAGATAATATAGAAAAAGAAATTCAAAGATTACAACAATCTGCAACTGTTATTTCTACACTTGATACTTTATGTTCATTTGCAACTGTAGCCGAAGATTTAAATTATTGCAGACCAAATGTTACAAACTCTGGAGTTATAGATATAAAAGGCGGTAGACATCCAGTTATTGAGAAAATGTTACCTAGTGGTAGTTTTGTAGAAAATGACACTTACCTTGATGAAAATGAAAATAGACTTGCAATAATTACAGGACCGAATATGGCTGGTAAATCAACATATATGAGACAAGTAGCACTAATAGCATTAATGGCACAAATAGGAAGTTTTGTACCAGCAACTCAAGCAAATATTGGTGTTGTAGATAAGATATTTACAAGAGTTGGTGCTTCAGATGATTTGAGTATGGGGCAAAGTACTTTTATGGTTGAGATGATGGAAGTTGCTACAATACTAAGAGAAGCAACAAAAAATAGTCTTGTAATATTAGATGAAATAGGGAGAGGAACATCAACATATGATGGATTATCAATTGCATGGGCTGTAGCAGAATGTATAGCTGATAAGCAAAGATGTGGAGCTAAAACTCTATTTGCAACACATTACCATGAATTAATTGAATTAGAAAAAAAGCTAGATGGTGTAAAAAATTATTCAATAGCTGTAAAGGAAAAAGGAGAAGATATTATATTTTTGCGTAAAATAGTAAAAGGCGGTACTGATGAGAGTTATGGTGTACATGTAGCAAAGTTAGCAGGAGTACCACAAAATGTAACTAAAAGGGCAAACGAAATATTAAGGTCATTGGAAAGAAAAAGTATATTAGGTGAAAAAGCACAAGAAAAAGAAAATAAAAAAGTGGCAGCTGGTCAATTAGATTTATATAATTATAAACTTGCAGAAATAGCACATGAATTGGATAAAATTGATGTAAATTCCATAACTCCAATTGATGCATTAACAACATTGTTAAAAATGAAAGAAAAATTATAAATGAACAAAAGCCACATAATTAAGATATATGTTAAAAGCTCCATATGGAGCTTTTAACATTCATATAAATCCTTAACATATACATCTGTTTCAGGAATACTTTTATCTAAAAAACCAATTTTAGCAGTTTGATTACTTACACTTTGAATCCAAACAGGTTTATCATTGTATAAAACTTCTTTAATCTCCTTATTATTTAAAATATCATATGCTCTTTTTATTTCCATAGCATGTACCTCCTTTAATGTAAGTATATCGTGTTTAATTAAAAAATATTCAAAAATGTTGACAACATATAATTGATAATATAAAATAATCTATGGGAATATAATAAAATTTATTCCTAAGTCAATTTTACGAAGTCAAAATTGTGTGCAGTCGTTAGAGCGTAGCGACTTTTCTACAATAGAAAAGGGTAACTTTCATATTGTATAAAAAATAGGACGCAGAAGGGAATGATAGCAAAAAAATGAAAATAATTTATAATCAAAAAGAAATAGAATGTAGTGTTGGGAAAAAAGTAATTGACATATTTGAAGATGAAATAAAAAATAGTAAAAATAATATAATTGCATGTAATATAAATAACCAAATAAGAGATTTGAATGAAGAGTTAGAAGATGGAGACAAAGTAGAATTAGTAGATTTAACTAAAAAGGATGGAAGATTAGTATATCAAAGGGGAGTTATGTATATAATGTCAAAAGCTTTTAATGAGCTATATCCAGATATATGTCTTACAGTAAATTATCAATTAGGAGATGCAATGTATTGTGTATCTGACAATACAGAAATAACAGAAGAAATAATAAATAATGTACATAAAAAAATGGATGAAATTATTAAAAATAAATTAGAAATACGAAAAGTAACTATGACTAAAGAAGTCGCAAGAGATTTTTATAAAAAAGAAAAAACATCTAAAGGGATATTGCAATTAACAAAGAAAAATAAAATTTCATTATATTTTTGTGAAGAATACTACAACTATTTTTATGGTGTAATGCCAATAAATACAGAATTTATTAAAATTTATGACATAATGTTATATGCAAAAGGTTTTTTAGTAAGATATCCTAGCAAAAAAAATATTAATGGATTAGACGAGTTTGTAGAAAGAAAAAAATTATTATCTACATTAGATGAATATGAAAATATTCATAGATTGCTTCAAATTGAAACAATAGAAAAATTAAATAAACACATAAAAGATGGAAGTATAAAAGATGTAATTTTACTTGCAGAAGCACTTCATGAAAAGAAAATGGCAGAAATAGCAAATCATGTAAAAGAACATCCTAAATTGAAAATGGTTTTAATAGCTGGTCCATCATCTTCTGGAAAAACAACATTTGCTAAAAGATTAGGAATACAATTAAGACTTAATGGATTAAAACCAGTTACTATATCAATGGATAATTATTTTGTAGAAAGAGAAGATAATCCGAAAGACGAAAATGGTGAGTATGATTTTGAATGTATAGAAGCTATAGATACAAAATTGTTAAATAAAGACTTAACAGCTCTATTAAATGGAGAAACAATAAAAGTTCCTACTTTTAATTTTAAGAGTGGAAAAAAAGAATATAATGGAGAAACCATGGCATTAAAAGATGATGAAATTCTAGTTATAGAGGGTATACATTGCCTAAATGACAAGCTTACATTTCATATACCCAATGAACAGAAATTCAAGATATATGTTAGTGATTTAACTGTTTTAAATATAGATTATTATAATAGAATATCAACAACAGATACAAGATTAATAAGAAGAATAGTTAGAGATTATAAATTTAGAGGTAATGGAGCACTAAGAACTTTGGAAACTTGGAAAATGGTAAATCGAGGTGAAGAAAAGAATATTTATCCATTTCAAGAAGAAGCGGATATTATGTTTAACAGTTCATTAATATATGAATTATCAGTATTGAAAAAATATGCAAAACCTTTATTAGAGGGGATAAAAGAAGAAGAACCAGAATATTCAGAAGCAAAAAGAATAATTGATTTATTGCAATATTTTGATGAATTTGATGATGAATTAATACCAGACAATTCTATATTACGAGAATTTATAGGAAATAGTATATTTGATTATTAAGAACTAATTTCCTAAATGGAGGTAAGAATGGCGAGAAAATTTACAAAAATAGATGAAGAATTTATATGTGAGAATTGCGGAAAACATGTAACAAAATTAGGATATTCTTGCAGAAACCATTGCCCATACTGCTTATATTCAAAACATGTAGATATAAATCCAGGAGATAGAGAAGAAAGCTGTCATGGATTATTAGAACCAGTAGGATTAGAAATAGATAGCAAAAAGGGATATGTAATTATTTTTAAGTGTAAAAAATGTAATGCAATAAGAAAAAATAAAGTAGCAGAAGATGATAATATGGATGAAATAATAAAACTTAGTGCAAAATTAGAAAAATAGATAATAAAAAGGAAATTAATAAAAACAAATTTACGGAAAGCCAAAGCAATTACAAATTTTAAGGCTTTCCGTAAATTTGTACAATTATTAGATTTCTCTGCAGAAATTACTATTAGTATAATTTGAACCTTCAATCTTCTTGTTATTCAAAAATGAATCAATAATATTATTAACTTCTTCAATACTTTCATCTAAAATACTAATTCTTATATAATTACAATTAACATCATTTAAATCCAGAGAAGTTATTTTACTATTATAAATAGTAGTAACAGTTTGAAAGTTATCTGGTATTATTCTAAAATTTAATCCTATTCTATCATTTAAATAATATGTTTGACCTGAATTACATTTAGCTTTACACTCTGGATAACACTTGTTTGAGTTACCTAGCAAACAATATCCCATATTCATTACAGGTATATTTCCATATGCAAATATTTCAGTAGGAATAGATGTTCTGTTACATAAATCTATTAAACTGTTTTTATTTAATTCAGGAGAAAGTGTAATTTTATTAATTCCAATTTTTTTCCATTCATCAATAGATAAATTGTTAAAAATATTTAATGTATAATTACCTATGAATATATAATTACCTATATACTTTTTTAAAATTTCAATATCTCCTATATTAGATATAACAAAGCCTTTAATATTATATGAACTAACTATATCCTCAAGAGAATTCAAAATAATATTTCTATAATTGCTTTTTATTATTGTTGGCATATATACATAAGTATTGTAATTATCAATTATTGAAGAAAGTATATTTTTAAAATTCTTTTTAGCAAAGAATCTTATTGGAACATAAACATCATCTACATTTTTTAATTTTGTGTAATCTGTTTCTTGATGTAGTAGATTAAATAAAACAGAAATTTTTTTGTTGTTATGGATTTTATTTGCTTTGGGAAGAATGAAACTAATATTTTTTTGCTCAGATTTGTATTTTTCTAATAATTTATTTTCAAGCAATTTTAAAGCAGTTCTTCTTAACTCATTTAAACAACTTATATTAGGAATAAATAGATTATCTCCTAAGTTAATTTCTATTTTTTTAAATTCATATGGAGTATTTGAAGTTTTACGAATTTGATTTTCAACCTTTTCTTTTGTTATTGGTTGATTTTTAGCTTGTATAGGTAAAACATCAGATTTTACGCATATATTCATATCATTCATACAATAAAAACTATCTTTATAATATATTGTAGAAACTTTTAAAATTATTGGCTTATTTTCGAAAATATCTATTTTTGCAGATAGTGGAATTTTAATATTTTCTCTATTAGAAATATTTTTTATCTCATCATTTAATTTTTTACTAGTAATTTTGAAAATTTTGTCTCCTATTTTAATATTTCCTTTCATACGACCAATTTGAACTATAGTTTTTGAATCTACAGATGCTATATTTTTATTGTTTTTAATCAATTCTGAAATAGTATACACATGCTTTTCATTTTCAAAATTAATACCATCTCCCAAACAAATAGGATGTGTAGTTTTAAATGTTACTAACCCTTTAGAACTATTATATTTTGATATATTCCCTATATAAATTCCAGTATTTCCAGGAGCTTCTTTATAAATAAGATTTCTATTTGGATTTGTAGAAAGATAACCATCTGAAAATCCGTGAACGATTGAATGCCTGCAACAAATCAAGTTTATCATTTTCATCTAATTCAATACTTTTTTCAGGAAATTCAAAAAACATGTCTATATATTTCCTATATATTTTAGTTACTATTCCAACATATTGAGAAGGTTTTAATCTGCCCTCTATTTTAAAACATTTTACACCTGCATTAATCAATCTTGGAATAAAATTAATTCCACATAAATCTTTAGGGCTTAATATGTATCCAGAATCTACAATATGTTTATTGCTATCAATTAATTTGTATGGGAGTCTACAAGGACCTGCACATTTTCCTCTGTTACCAGATCTTGCTCCGACCATACTAGAAAAAAGACATTGACCAGAATAAGAAACACAAAGTGCACCATGTATAAATACTTCTATTTCAATAGGGGAATTTTGACATATATATTCTATTTCATTTATCGGAACTTCACGAGCAAGCACAGCTCTTTTAAAACCAAGTTTTGCAAGTTCTAATACACCCTCTAAATTGTGTACAGTCATTTGTGTGCTAGCATGAAGTGGAAAATTAGGAAATTCTTTCATTAATAATTTAGCAAGACCTAAATCTTGAATAATAATGGCGTCAATTCCACAGGAAATTGCATAAGAAGCAAGATCTATAGCATTTTGAATTTCTTCATTTTTAGTTAATATATTTAGAGTCAAATGAGTTTTTACATTTCTTAATTTAGCATATTCAATTGCTTGTTTCATTGTTTCTTTTGTAAAATTTGTAGCAGAAGCCCTAGCATTAAAACTAGGTCCACCAAAATATACACTATTTGCTCCATTTTGTATAGCAGTTTTTAAACAAGTAAAATCTTGTGCTGGGGATAATAGTTCAAAATCTTCTTTATTCATAAGTACAACTCCTTCATATTCTATAATTATATTGTAACATAAAAATATTACTTTGCATACTATAAAATATAAAACATAGAAGAGGAGGGGAATTTATGCAAGAAGATAGAAATTGTGGCTGTAGCTGTGGATGTAACAATGGAGGACTTTTTGGAAATCTATTTGGAGGAAATGGTTGTGGCTGTGGAAATAGCGAAATATTATTTTTTATAATAATATTTTTATTATTATTTACTAACTGTGGTTGCGGAAGAGGAAATTGTGGTTGCTAATAAATGATAAAAGTAAATGAAGTAAAAATTATGAGTTCAAAAAATTAATGCAACAAAATATGTAAAAAAATAGACACATATAAAAACCTAATATATAATGTTAAGTGATGAAACTAAACATTAGGAGGTTAATATATGTGTCGAAATAATTGTAACATAGTTGAAGCAGAAAATAAAGAAAAAAGAGAAAGAAATTCAAGATTAAGTTATGAAGAAAGAGTAGAAATAGAATCAATGTTAAGACGAAGAAAGAAAATGAAAGTAACAGAAATAGCTAAAGAATTAGGAAGAGATAAATCAGTAATATCAAGAGAGATAAACAGAAATAGTTATTTAAAATGGAACGAAAGAACAGCAACATATAAGAAAGTGTATTCAGCAGGGAGAGCACAAGGAGATTATGAAAATAAAAGAAAGAATGCAGGAAGAAAATCAGCAGTAAGTAAAGATAAAAAGTTAAAGCAATATAGAAGATAGAATATTAATAGATAAATGGTCACCAGAAGAAGTAGCAGGATATATAAAGAAACATAATATGAAGTTTGAAATACATCCAAGTTTCCAAGAAATATATTACTGGATAGAGATGAAACAATTGAAAATAAAAAGTGAAGATTTAACACATAAAAGTAAGTTAAAGAAAAAGGAAGAGAAAAAAGAAAAGGCAAAGAAAGGACCAAAACATAAAGAAAAAAGTATACACAATAGACCAGAAGAAATAGATAAAAACGAAGAATTTGGACATTGGGAATTAGATTGCGTAGAAGGAATAAAAGAGAAAAAGAAAACATATTTAACAATACTAGAAAGAAAGACAAAGAAATATATAGTAATAGAAATGAGAGAACATACGAATAAATGCGTAAAAGAGGCTATAGATAAGTTAGAAGAAAAATACGGAGAATATTTTAAAGAAATATTTAAGACAATGACAACAGATAATGGACATGAGTTTTTAAACTATGATAATATAGAGAAGTCAAAAAAAGACAGAAGAAAGAAAAGAACAAAAGTATATTATACAGATTCATATAGTTCGTGGCAGAAAGGAATGAACGAGAATTGTAATGGAATACTAAGGAGATTTATACCTAAAGGAACGGATTTAGAGACGATAAGTGAATATAAATTAGAAATAATATTAGAAAAAATAAATGGAAAACCAAGAAAAATATTAAATTTTACATCAGCAGAAGAGTTATTTAATATAGAAATAAATAAAATAAAAGGTGTAGCTTGATAGAAAAATATATATTAGGTTTTTGTTGCAATAGAATTTTGAATGCACAAACGAAAATTTTTTTGAAAAAGGTTAAGTAAAAAAGTAAATTCTAGTTTGAAATGAAAGACTAAATGCAAGTTTGAGAGAAATATGGAATATA